>NZ_CP060204.1:1895000-2195000 GCF_014250475.1 Selenomonas timonae
ATAATCTGAAATAGGTGTATTGACAAGTATATCTAATATGGATATACTACGTTTGAATTGATATTGAAAATTGAATACATGACGTTGCGAGTGTCGACGGATGAATATAGCTTTATACGCATTCCGTTGAGCGATGAGAGGAAAATGGATGAAATGCCCATGCTGTCCCGCAGCCGTAAATAGGGAGTGTTCTTCCACAGGCGCAGAGCCTGTGCCTGTAAAGTCACTGGGATAACCCCGGGAAGGCGGAAGAATGCATCGATCTATGAGCCGGAAAGCCTGCTCGCAATAAGATTCATTGATGGACTCACGAGAGATGGGGAGATGGATGCGCGATTTACAGCGCTAGGGGAGTGCCGTAAGATCGTTATTTTTTATGTGCATTCTTCCGCTTGTCTTAAAAGAGACAGGCGGTTTTATTTTCTACATGACAACAAAGGAGTTGGGGAGTTGAGTGCAAAAGCGATCCTGATGCGTCTGGGGCAGATGATCATTACCCTGTTGGGGGTCAGTTTTCTGACGTTCAGTCTGACATTCATTGCGCCGGGCGATCCTGTGGATGCGATTCTCGAAACCGGCGATACGATTGTATCACAAGAGACCATCGAGCGTACACGCCACGAGTTGGGGCTGGATCGACCATTCCACGAACAGTATCTCAGTTGGCTGAACGGTGTGGTACACGGAGATATGGGGCGTTCCTACTCGGCAAAAATTCCGGTACAGGATAAACTCTTGCAGAATCTGCCGGGAACACTTTTTCTTGCGGGAACGGCAATCGTGATGATGCTGATCATCTCACTTCCGGCAGGAGTTATCTCAGCACTCTATCGTAATCGGTGGCCGGATCAAGTCATACGATTCTTCACCTTTCTCGGTGTCTCCATGCCGAGCTTCTGGGTGGGACTTATTCTGCTCTATGTATTTGGTCTGAAGTTGGGGCTTTTCCCGATTGCAGGCGGCGAGGTCAGCCTTGATCGTATGATTCTCCCTGCCTTTACACTTGCCATCCTGCTGTCGTCGAAGTATACGCGTCAGGTACGTACAGCGGTACTTGAGGAGCTCGGGCAGGACTACGTCACGGGTCTCAAGGCACGCGGCATGTCGATGACACGCATCCTCCTTCGTCACGTTCTGCCGAATGCGTTCCTGCCGCTTATCACACTGCTTGGGCTTTCCATTGGCTGGCTGCTCGGCGGTGTCGCCGTTATCGAGATCGTATTCTCGTGGCCGGGCATCGGACGTGTTGCGGTGCGTGCGATCGAAGCGCGCGACTATCCGCTCCTGCAGGGCTTTGTCCTCTGGATTGCAACGCTCTATATGTTTGTGAACCTCATCGTTGATATATCCTATGCGTATCTTGATCCAAGACTCAGGAAGGGGGCGAAAGCATGATGCGGGATCAACTGCTGTTTCGTATCTATACAGGCATCATCCTGTTGATTGTGCTTGTCGCCATCTGTGCGCCGCTGATCTCGTCATACGATCCGTATGAGTCGCAGATTCAGAATTCGCTCCTGCCGCCATCCGCTGAGCATTACTTTGGTACAGATAAGCTCGGGCGCGATATCTTTACGCGTATTCTCTACGGTGCGCGCATCTCGATTACGATGGCGCTCACAGTTGTCATCATCTCGTCAGGACTTGGCACACTGATTGGTGTCATCTCCGCCTATATTGGCGGCAAGGTCGACAATGCCATCATGCGTCTGACCGACGTGTTCCTTGCATTTCCGGGCATCGTGCTTGCAATTGCAATTGCGGGTGTGCTGGGCGGAAGTGCCGTCAACGCTGTTCTTGCCGTTGTTATCGTGGGCTGGACAAAGTATGCGCGTCTTGCACGCAGTATGACGCTGAAGGTTAAGCAGCAGGATTTCCTAGCTGCTGCAATTACAAATGGTACACGACCGATTGCGATGATTCGTCGGCATATCC
Organism: Selenomonas timonae; assembly: GCF_014250475.1. NCBI lineage: Bacteria > Bacillati > Bacillota > Negativicutes > Selenomonadales > Selenomonadaceae > Centipeda > Centipeda timonae. Next base: position 1,896,936 of record NZ_CP060204.1, read on the forward strand.
TGCCGAATATTATACCGATTATCATTGTGACTGCCGCACTCGACATCGGCGCACTCATGATGGAGCTTGCTGGGCTCTCCTTCCTCGGATTTGGCGCACAGCCGCCGACACCGGAATGGGGACTCATGCTGAATGAGGGACGTCAGCTGATTCAGACGGCACCCTGGCTTATGATTTTCCCAGGACTTGCAATTGCTTCTGTGGTTGCAATCTTTAATCTATGGGGAGATAGTCTGCGGGATATTATGGACCCGCGCAAGGCAAATTAAAGGAGGAACATATGGGAAAGAAAAAACGATGGCTGACAGCACTGCTGACAGGCTGTATGGCAGCTGCACTGCTGACGGGATGCGGCGGCGGTCAGTCGACAGAGGACAAGACGACGCTGAAGGTTGGCGTAACGAACTTTGCAGACTCGCTCGAACCGACGGAAAATGCCTTCGGATGGGTCGTCATGCGCTACGGTATGGGCGAGACACTAACTCAGTTTGATGAGAAAATGAATATCCAGCCGTGGCTTGCTGAGAGCTGGGAAATCAGCGATGACAAGCTGACGTGGACATTTAAGATTCGCGATGTCAAATTCTCGAACGGGCGCCCACTTACGGCAGAGGCGGTCAAAGCATCACTTGAGCGTGCGTTTGCAAAGAATACACGCGCAGCAACATTCTTCACGTATACAAATATGACTGCAGACGGGCAGATACTCAAAATTACAACGGATAAACCTGCACCGAGCATGCTCGGCTACCTTGCAGATCCGCTTTTTCTCATTGTCGACGTTGAGAGTGAGAAGGAGCGCAACTTCGCAACACAGGGTCCCATCTGCACGGGTCCCTATGTGTGCGAGTCCTTCGTGAAGGAAAAGGCCGTCATGAAGAAGAACCCGAACTATTGGGGTGGCGAAGTGCCTTATGAGACGGTCGAGATCCCGTCGATCGACGATCCGAACACGCGCGCAATGGCACTCCAGTCGGGAGAAGTCGATATGGCGGTCAACATCGCTGCAGGTGATCTTGGCCTCTTTAATGATACGTCGAAGTTCCATGTAGATCGTATCGCATCGCTGCGTACGGTTCTCGCACGCATTAATCAGAAGGGGATTCTCGGCGATCCGAAGGTACGCGCTGCATTTATCTCAATGACAGATCGCAAGGCATACAATGAGGTAATCCTGAAGGGAACGTTCATCCCGGGCAAGGCTCCTGTCCCGCCCTCTCTCGACTATGGCTTCGATCAGCTCACCGACCCGAATGCATACAATGTCGACCGTGCAAAGCAGCTTCTCGACGAGGCAGGCTGGAAGGATACGGATGGCGATGGCATCCGTGATAAGGACGGCAAACCGCTGTCTGTGGACTTTATCATCTACAACAGCCGTGCAGAGCTGCCGATCTATGCAGAGGCAGTACAGGCAGATGCCAAGAAGGTCGGTATCGACGTAAAGGTAAAGTCTGTCGATTACAATTTGCTCGACAAAATTGGGATCAATGGCGAGTACGATCTTCTGATTTCCAACATCACCACAGCGAATACAGGCGATCCTGAGATCTATCTCAATTGGTACTGGCGCACAAACGTGAACGGCAACAACCCGCAGAACGGCTCAGGATACAGCAACCCAGAATATGATGCACTTTGCGCACAGCTTGCTGTTGAGTTTGACCGTGCAAAGCGCCGTCAACTAATGATCAATATGCAACAGATTCTGCTGAATGATGGAGCTGCATTGTTCCTCGGCTATCCCGAGACAAACATCGTCAGCTCGACAAAGATCACGGGTGCGATTATGCATCCGGCAGATTACTACTGGATCACCAACAAGATCAAACCTGCGAAGTAATAAGGAGGAGAAGCCCGAATGTTGATTGAGGTGAGAGGGCTAAAAATCGCATACGAAGGCACGGAAATGGTGCACGGTGTGGACTTCACCCTCAAGGACGGGGAAGTGCTGACCATTGTCGGCGAAAGCGGCAGCGGAAAGACCACCGTCATTCGGGCGATGCTCGGCTGCCTGCCGCATGTCGGCAGAGTAACGGCGGGCGAGATCCTCTATGACGGGAAGGATATGACAAAGTGCAGCTCTGAGGAGTGGCGTCACGTGAGCGGCAAGACCGCTGCGATGATCTTCCAGGACAGCGGCAGCATGATGGATCCGATTCGTACCATCGGCGAGCAGTTCGTCGAGTACATTCAGACCCATGATACGATGGGGGCGAAGGAGGCGGCGGCGCAGGCACAGGATATGCTTGCACGCATGCATCTGTCCAATCCCGCAAATGTAATGAAGAGCTTTCCGTTTGAACTCTCGGGCGGCATGCGTCAGCGTGTCGGGGTCGCAATGGCGATGTTCTTCAAACCGGCACTCCTGCTTGCTGACGAACCAACGTCCGCGTTGGACGTGACCACGCAAGCACAGGTCGTCAATGAGATGATGGATATCTGCCAGAAGGATGGCACATCCATTGTCCTTGTGACGCACAACCTCGGTGTCGCGGCCTATATGTCGGATCAGATCATGGTCATGCAGAACGGCAATGTCATTGAGCATGGCACTGCTGAAGAAGTTATTGAACATGCACAGAAGGACTACACGAAGGAGCTTCTGCGTGCCGTACCACAGATTGGAGGGGAGCGTTATGACACAGTCGGAGCGTGAGATTATCCTGCGCATCGAGCATATCACTAAACGCTTCCCCCTTGAGGGCGGCAAAGTTCTTACGGCATGTGACGATGTGACATTTCCCGTATATCGTGGGGAAATCCTAGGCATTGTTGGTGAAAGCGGCTGTGGAAAAAGTACACTTGTACGCACGCTGATGCAGCTTCATGCACCATCCGAGGGTCAAATCTTCTTCAGAGACAAGGAGATTACGGGGCTGAAGGGCGAGGGTGCCCGCAATATGCGGCGCAATATCCAGATGGTCTTTCAGGATCCTACAACATCCTTCAATCCGAAAATGAAGATTAAGGACATCATCTGTGAACCGTTGCGGAACTTCGGACTCCTCAAAGGGAGCGCACATGACAAGGCAGCTGAGCTACTGCGTCTTGTCGATCTGCCCGAGGACTTTGCCGAACGCTATCCCGCAAATATGAGCGGGGGACAGCGTCAGCGTGTAGGAATTGCGCGTGCACTGGCATTGGAGCCGGAGATTCTGGTCTGTGACGAGGCGACAAGTGCTCTTGACGTTTCCGTTCAGGAAACAATTGTAGAGCTTCTGGTACGTATTCAGCAGGAACGAAATCTGACAATCCTGTTCATCTGTCATGACCTTGCACTCGTGTCGCGTTTATGCACGCGTGTTGTCGTCATGTACTTTGGAAAGGTTGTGGAGCAGCTGGATGGACAGGAGCTTGCTCACGCAAAGCATCCCTACACCCAAAAGCTCCTCTCGTCCGTATTTACACTCCTGCCGAAAGGGAAAGCTCCACGCATTGTCGTTCCGGAACTCGAAATCCCTGCATAGCAGGCAACTAATATGACAGATAGATAAATTATATGATAGAAGAGCAGCGATCTCATACGCTGCTCTTTTACTATGCCTTAGATAAATATTGAATTATAGCCGGAAAGCTTTTCAATTTATATCTTGCTGTCAATCTGAAATAATGATATTATTAGCTTGCGAGTTTTATTGTATATGCCTCCGATATTACATCTTCTTAGGGAGGATCCGGGTTTATGTTTAATTTCAAACAGAAGGATGACGAATTCTTCGACTTATTCCTTGAGAGTGCAAAATTCTTCCATGCAGGCGCATTGGTGCTGGATGATGTTATGAAGGATTACACTACAGCAAGCAAGAAAGTGGAAGAAATCAATCGCATTGAGCATGAAGCAGATGCCATTAATGACCGCATCATCGATAAGCTGAATCTCACGTTTATTACCCCGATTGATCGTGAAGACATATACGCGTTGGCAAACGATCTGGACGATGGTGTCGACCTCCTGCAAGGGATTTTGCAGCGCTATGATATGTACCGAATGGGGAAGCCCATGCCGGGTGCAATCAACCTAACGAAGCTCCTTCTCTCTTCTACAGAAGAGGTCGTTCGTGCAGTGTCCTATCTCGAAAATATTCGAAAAAACCAAGTCCAAATACTGGATGCGTCCCACAAAATCGAACGCTATGAAAGCGAGGGGGATCTCATCTATCGGAGTGAGGTTGCCTACCTTTTTGAAAATGAAAAAGACCCCATCGAACTGATTCGATGGAAAGATGTCTTGGAGCAGTTGGAGGATACGCTGGATCATTGTGAACTCATTGCGGATATGCTGCGGGGAGTGGTAATGAAATATGCCTGATTTCCAGCTCTTGATTTTTTTGGTTATACTCTTAGCGCTCATATTTGATTTCATCAACGGCTTTCACGATACTGCAAATGCGATTGCTACTTCCGTTTCTACCCGCGCCATCCATCCGCAGCATGCAATCATCATGGCTGCCGTACTCAACTTCTTCGGTGCTATGTATAGTACGGGGGTTGCAAAGACCATTGGTTCCGATATTGTCAAATCGGCTTCCCATGTAGATGAACACGTTTTGATTGCAGCGCTCTTCGGCTCTATTATCTGGAATATTATTACATGGAGATTTGGCATACCGTCCAGCAGTTCCCATGCCCTGATTGGCGGCCTGATCGGAGCGGTCATGATGTCTGCCTCCGGTGCTGATGGATTGAACTTTTATGGGATTGGCAAAATCATCCTGTCTCTGATTCTTTCCCCACTTGTCGGAATGGCATTGGGATGCGTCATTATGTTGCTGTTATTCCGCTTTTTTGGTCGTTTTCGACCTACGGCGATTAACGGTAAATTTAAGAAAATGCAAATTTTAACAGCAGCAACCATGGCGTTTTCACACGGCTCCAACGATGCGCAGAAATCAATGGGTATTATTACATTGGCGCTCCTTGCTGGCGGATATATTGATGTCTTTGAAGTTCCGACCTATGTCAAGGTACTCGCAGCCACTGCTATGGCCTGTGGAACGGCGGTAGGCGGCTGGCGTATCATCAAGACAATTGGCGGAAAAATATTTAAGCTCCAGCCGATTTCTGGATTTGCGGCAGACCTCAATTCTTCCATCATCATATTCGGTGCAACCCTTTTGCATCTCCCGGTCAGCACCACACATGTTGTTTCCGGCTCGATCATGGGGGTTGGTGCGGCAAAGCGCATCAACGCTGTCCGTTGGGGCGTAGCGCAGCAAATGGTTGTCGCTTGGGTGATGACGATTCCCTGCACTGCGGTTATGGGAGCAATTACATATCATTTTGTTCTGTTATTCATATAATATGAATTTGAAAAATCCTGCTCTGCCAATGAGCAGGATTTTTATATAAAGAGAAAGAAAAGGGGATTCATCATGGAAAAAAGATTGATTCAAATGGCTGAAAAAGCACAGGGGGACTATTCCAGTCCGATCGTTGCAGTAAAGCTCAATGGTGAAGTGCGTGATATTCAAACGCCATTCTCCGAAAGCGATACCATAAGTTTTATTGAACTTAATTCATCACTGGGATGGAAGATTTATCGGCGCTCTGTACTTTTTCTATTAATTGCTGCAGTAAGCAAAATAGAAAAAAATGCCGAGGTTATTGCAAAGTTTACGGTAAACAAAGGTCTCTATTGTGAGATCAAGCTTCCCGGCAGGGAGATTGATCCTGCGTTTATTGCAAAAGTGGATCGCACCATGCGCGCAATGATCTCAGAGAATATTCCCATTATCAAGCATAGTATTCAACGAACAGAAGCGATTGAACGCTTTCAAAAACTAGGCCAATCAGGTAAAGTAAATCTGCTCTCCGAACTCTCCCAGGATATCATCAGCATATATACCTGCGAGGAATATACTGATTATCTATATGGCCCTATGCTTTATGAAACAAAGTATCTGGATCGTTTCGAGCTGGACCATGAGCCCTTTGGTGTCCTGATCCGAACACCGGATGAGAGAACGCATGGGCAGATCAGAAAGCGTGTCAGTCAGCCTAAGTTTGGCTCAATCCTTGCAGAATCTAAAGCATGGGCTGATATTTTGGACTGTCGCTTTATCTCTGATCTGAATCGCATCAATAGGGAGCAAGCCATTGGTGAGCTGATCCGAATCTCGGAAGGGCTGCAGGAAAAACGAATTGCCCAGATTGCAGATCATATTGCTTCCAATCGTGAAGATGTTCGTCTGATCCTGATTGCGGGTCCCTCCTCATCCGGAAAGACTTCCTTTGCGCAGCGACTTCGCATTCAGCTGCGTGTCAACGGTCTTCGTCCAGTGATGATCTCTCTGGATGATTATTTCCTCAACCGCGAGGATACACCGCTCAACGAAAAGGGACTGTATGACTATGAGTCCCTTGATGCCCTTGATACGAAGCTGTTTAATCAGGATATGCTTGCGCTTCTGGCAGGGCAGGAAGTACAGATTCCACGGTATAATTTTATTACTGGCATGCGCGAATGGAAGGAAGATGCATTCCTCTCCATTCACAGCGATCAGCCTATCATTATCGAAGGAATTCACGGACTCAATGAATATCTAACAAAGGATATCCCGCGCAAGAACAAGTATAAGATCTATATCAGCGCATTGACCCAGCTGAACATCGATGCACACAATCGAATTCCGACGACAGAGGTGCGTTTTCTGCGGCGTCTTGTACGCGACTATCAATTCCGCGGTGCAAAAGCACTCAAGAGTATTCGTCAATGGCCTGATGTCAGAGATGGAGAAGAGAAGTACATCTTTCCATTTCAGGAGGATGCAGATGTCTTGTTCAATTCTGCACTGATTTATGAAATCGGCGTCTTGAAGAAATATGCTGTACCGCTTTTGGAAGAGATTGAGCGTGGGGAAGAGGGGTATACCGAAGCACGGCTGATCCTTCGTTTTCTGCAATACGTCAATGAAATCTCCGCCATTGACGATATCCCAAACAACTCCATCCTCAGAGAATTTATCGGTAAATCGGTATTCTTTTCATAACATCTCTATAGATATCAAAAAAGCTAGGGCTTCTTTGATGAAACCCTAGCTTTTTTAGTGCAATCTTCTGCGTATTACTCTTTGACGTAGGCCGTGATCGGCTTGTAGTGCTTCTGGAAGAACTCCTCTGCAACCTGCGGGAAGAGCGCGTAGGAGAGGACATCCTCATCCGACGGATTGATATAGCCCTTGTTCTTGAGCTCCTCCTTGAACTCCGCAAACGTCGTTGCCTTTGCATCCTCGATGGAGCAGTCCTCAATGATGTCCTCGGGCGCAATGTGGAGGGTATCCGTCAAGAACTTGCGGTCAACCTCGACCGGCGTTCTGCCAAACTTGCCACGTGCGAGATCCTTGAACTCGTTCGGAACCATCTTGTAGCGCTCGCCGCTCATGACATTGAAGGTTGCCATCGTGCCGACGATCTGAGAGGACGGCGTAACGAGCGGGGGATAACCGACATCTTTGCGCACGCGCGGCATTTCGTCGAGCAGATCCTGATACTTGTCCTCCATACCGGCTTCCTTGAGCTGGTTCGCGAGATTGGAAAGCATTCCGCCTGGAATCTGGAAGTCCAGAACATTCGGGTTGACATCGAAATAACCCTTGAGGTTGAAGGTCTTGATGAGATCCTGCTTGACCCCGAGGAAGTACTTGGAAATCGGTGTCATCGCCTGACGGTCGAGCCCTGTATCGCGCTCCTCTCCTTCGAGCATAGCAACCATGGTCTCCGTGCACGGCTGCGAGGTGTCGCTGGAGAAGGGAGCGAGAGCTGTGTCGATGATGTCGACGCCAGCTTCGATCGCTTTCAGATAGGTTGCATGACCGAATCCAGAGGTGCAGTGCGTATGAAGATCAATGGGAATCTTTACCGCAGCCTTGAGCTTCTTAACAAGATCCTCTGCCACGTACGGCTTCAAAAGGCCTGACATATCCTTGATACAGACGGAATGACAGCCCATTTTCTCGAGTTCAACAGCCAGCTCGACAAAGCTCTCATTCGTGTGAACAGGGCTGATTGTATAGACCAGACAGCCTTGAACATGCGGCTTCTCAGGGCACTTGAGTGCCGCGTCAATCGCAACTTTGAGGTTGCGAATGTCATTGAGAGCATCAAAAATACGGAATACACCAATGCCATGCTCCGACGCCTTCTGGACGAACTTTTCCACGACATCATTGGAGTAATGATTATAACCAAGCAGGTTCTGACCACGGAGAAGCATTTGGATCGGAGTTTTGAGATTCTTCTTCAAAATATCCAAGCGCTCCCACGGATCTTCATCAAGGAAGCGCAGGCAGCTATCAAACGTAGCACCGCCCCATGCTTCAAGAGAATTGTAGCCAATGGCATCAAGTGCCGCAAGCTGCGGAAGCATATCCGAAATTCTCATGCGGGTTGCCAGCAGTGACTGGTGACCATCACGGAGGACAGTCTCAGTGATTTTGACCGGATTCTTTGCCATAAAAGAACACTCTCCTTGATTAAATAGTATAATCAAAAATTATATAACCCAATATCTAAATTATAGAATCAAATTGCGTTATTGTCAATGACAAGTTATAAAATTCACATATTTTTAGATGTCGCTTTCCGCTAAATTTTACCCCTCCCTCCAACTATCCATAATTACCATTATGGATAGTTGGAGGGAGGGAACGGGAAAAATTACATATCCGGACGTACCCCTGTTTTTCCTGCGAACTTGTGATAGTTCCCGCCGTTGTGTCTGCGCTTCAATTCTTCGAGCAGATCCTCCGGTGTCATGTTGTGATATGCGAGCAGTACCAGACAGTGATACCAGAGATCACCCATCTCATACAGTACATCCTCGCGGATATTGTTTTTGGATGCAATGATGGTCTCTGCCGTCTCTTCGCCGAGCTTTTTCAAAATCTTGTCCTGTCCCTTATCGAAGAGATAGTTCGTATAGGAGCCTTCGACCGGATGCAGTCTGCGGCTCTGAATCACTTGGTAGAGATCAGACAGGATCTCTGTCAGGGACATTTCATCCTCCGGCACAATCGGAACGATGCTGTTTTCGTCTGTACGATAGAGTTTGCGTCCGCTGAAGCACGAATACGTCCCCGTATGGCAGGACACACCTGTCTGCTTTACACGCAGCAAAATCGTATCGCCGTCGCAGTCATACGCGATCTCCTGCACACGCTGAACATTTCCTGATGTCTCGCCCTTTTTCCACAGTTTATTGCGGCTGCGGCTGTAGTAATACGCAAAGCCTGTTTCAATCGTTTTCTCAAGAGACTCGCGATTCATATATGCGAGCATGAGAACCTGATTATTTTCTTCTTGGACGACCACTGGTACAAGCCCACGCTCGTCAAATTTAATCACAGAGATGTCAATATCCATTAGAATCGTACCTCCAAACCGCGTGATTTTAGATATGTCTTTACTTCTTTTATGGATAACTTTCCATAGTGAAAGAGTGAGGCTGCCAGTACGGCATCCGCTTTTCCCTCGGAGAGTACATCATAAAAATGCTCCAATTTACCCGCGCCGCCCGAAGCAATTACGGGTACATTCACACTCTCAGAGACCGCTCGCGTCAGTGCAATGTCATAGCCATTCTTTGTTCCGTCGGCATCCATACTGGTCAGCAGGATCTCTCCTGCACCAAGCGCGACAACATCCTTCGCCCACGCAATACAGTCTATCCCTGTAGGCATCCTGCCGCCGTTGATATAGACTTCCCACGAGTCTGCGCCCCTACGACGCGCATCAATCGCAACAACAATGCATTGACTGCCGAAGCGCAATGCTCCCTCGCGAATGATTTCCGGATGCTTCACCGCCGCTGTATTGACCGAAATCTTATCCGCCCCTGCATTTAGCATACGATGCATATCTTCTGCACTGCGAATTCCGCCTCCAACAGTAAGCGGGATAAAGACTTTCGAGGCACAGTCGGACACAACCTCAACCATTGTGTTTCGCTCTTCGTTCGAGGCGGTAATATCCAGAAATACAAGCTCATCCGCGCGCTCCTTATCGTAGCGTTCGGCAAGTTCCGTCGGGCTGCCCGCATCTCTCAGCCCGACAAAGTTTGTGCCCTTGACAACGCGCCCGTCTTTGACATCAAGGCAAGGGATAATTCGTTTCGCAAAGGTTTTCTTCAAGATGAAACCAATCCTTTCGAAATGCAGTCAACGTGCAGCTGCAATCGCCTCAGACAGCACAAGCGTACCTTCATAGATGGATTTACCGGCAATAACCCCGACAATCCCTTTCGATTCGTACTTCTTCAGTGCATGGATATCATCCAGCGATCGAACGCCGCCCGATGCGATGATGTCGATGCCTGATTCGGCTGCCAGTTTGGACGTTGCCTCAATGTTTACGCCCGAGAGCGTACCATCCCTTGAAATATCGGTATATATAATGGTCTTCAGCCCGAAGGATGCAAGTTTTTTTGCAAGCGCAGCGGCTGTAATCCCACCCGATACGCCCCATCCATCAATGGCGACAATACCGTCCTTGGCATCAATTCCGACAGCGATACGATCACCATATCGATGACATGCCTCTTTGACAAGATCACGATTCTGCACGGCAGCAGAGCCAAGAATAACGCGATGTACACCCAATTCCAAGGTCTTCTCAATCGTTTCAAGGCTGCGAATCCCGCCGCCGACCTCGATCGGAATCTGCACGGCACTGAGAATTTTCTTGATCACATCTGTATTGCGCGGTTTGCCTGCAAGCGCACCGTCCAGATCGACAACATGAAGGAACTCCGCCCCCTCCCGTTCCCAGCGAAGGGCAGTTTCCTCAGGTCGGTCACTGTATACGGTTTCTTGGGCAAAATCTCCTCGGAGCAGGCGGACACATTTTCCATCACACAGATCAATCGCGGGAAAAATAATCATGTGCTTCCCTCCTGATGAATAAAATTATGAATGATCTTCAGTCCAATATCCCCCGATTTTTCGGGATGGAATTGCGTCGCCATGATATTTCCGGCGGATATGGATGCCGTAATCTCCTCGCCATAGAAGCAGGTTGAGGAAATAATCGCTCGATCCTTCGGCAGCGCGTGATAGCTGTGGACAAAGTACGCGTAGGAATCCTGCGGAATTCCCGCAAACAAGCCTTTTTCCCTATGGTTTTCGGCGATATTCAAAGCATTCCAGCCCATATGGGGGATTTTTTCATGCGGGGCAGCAATTCTGGATACTCTCCCTTGCAGCAGTCCCAGCCCCTCTACGCCCGAGGATTCCTCGCTGCCTTCAAACAGTATTTGAAGTCCTACACAGATTCCAAGGAGTGGGATCCCGCGTGCACCCCCCTCCCGAATGGCAGGAATCAATCCCGACGCATTCAACTGCTCCATGCAGTCACCAAAAGCGCCCACACCCGGCAGAACGATTTTGTCCGCAGAGAGAATATCCGAAGGCGTACTGCTGACACGGACGTCTGCCCCTAAAGCAGAAAAGGCTTTCTCTACGCTGAACAGATTCCCCGCCCCATAATTTATAATTGTAATCATAGGATCACCTTACAAAACGCCTTTAGTAGACGGAATCGCATCACCCAGTCGCTCATCTTTCCCCACGGCAGTCCGCAGTGCGTGTGCAACGGCCTTAAAGACCGCCTCTACCTTGTGATGTGAATTCGTCCCATATAGGATCTTCACATGAAGTGTGATTCCCGCGTGAAACGCGAATGCGCGAAGGAACTCCTCCGTCAGCTCCGTATCATATCCGCCGATCATGGGCGCCATGGGTGCATCTCCAGGATCGTAGACGAGGAATGGACGTCCGCTGATATCCAGAGCCGCCAGCACAAGAGTCTCGTCCATCGGGAGGTAAAACGATCCATAGCGGGATATGCCGCGCTTGTCTCCAATGGCCTCGTGGAATGCCTGCCCCATCGTAATTCCGATGTCCTCGATCGAATGATGCCCGTCGACTTCGATGTCCCCATCGCATTTGACATTCAGATCGAATTGCCCATGTGAAGCAAACAGCGTGAGCATATGGTCAAAAAAACCGAGGCCCGTATCGATCTCAGATACTCCGCTACCATCCAGATCAATGGAGACTGCGACGTCCGTTTCCGCTGTCGTGCGATGTATCTCTGCAAACCGTCTGCTCATGAATGTCCCTCCACAAAGGCTTTGATGATGCGATGTACCTCGTCATTTTGATCCGCTCGTCCGATGGAGATGCGCAGCATATTTTCCAGCCCCGGGGCTTTTCCAAAGCTGCGCACGCCGATCCCATATCTGATGAGGTCTTCATTGAGCGCCTCTGCCTGTGCGTAATGAATCAGGAGAAAATTCGCATGGGACGGATAGACGGTCAAGCCTGTAAGAGCTTGATACTGTTCCTGCATACGTTCACGCTCGGCACAGATCATCTGAATCTGCGGCTCAAACTCCGTCCGCATCTGGAACACGGTATCTGCAACGACCAGCGACGGCACATTCATATGATATGGCATGTATGTCTTCGCAAGCATATCAATCACATCCTCGTGTGCCAACATGTAGCCAACACGGCAGGAGGCAAGTGCGTACGCTTTTGAAAAAGTGCGCGCAACCATCATATGAGGATATTTTTTTAAAAGTGCTATGACGCTGTGCTCACAGAATTCCGCATACGCCTCATCGACAAGGAGTGCACAGGATATATGCGATGCAATATATTCGACTTCCTCCACTGTCAATATCTGCCCCGTTGGATTATTCGGATTGCAGATAACGGCAAGAGATGCCTGGCTTTGATTGACCTGCTGAACAAAGGCCTCCACATCAAGCTGGTAATCAGGTCGCAAAGGAACAGGTACACCTGTGGCATCGGCAGCGGCAGCATAGATCGCATACATGGAAAAGGACGGGCTGGGATATACGATCCTATGCTCCTGATTGCCGCCGAACGCATGGAATACCTTCTCTATGATTTCACTGGAACCGTTTCCGATGATGACGTTTTCCCGTCGATATCCATACGCTTCTCCAATCTGCTCACAGAGCAAATCATATTCTTCGTTTGGATAGCGCGGAAATGCAATGCGTGACAGCCGTGTCATAACGCGGTCTTCAACCAGCGGCGGCAACCCTATATTAGATTCGTTTGCGTTTACTTTGATGTTCCAATCCTGTTCGCGTGTGTCGTACAGGGGCATATCTGCCAATCCGTCACGGTAGTTCAGCATCAGCATCCCCTCCTCATCTGAATTGCACGCGCATGTGCATCAAGCCCTTCTGTTTCGGCAAGATAGATGATGTCCTCACTCACATCATTCAGAGCCTCCTGCGTGTAGGATATGATACTTGTACGCTTCATAAAGGTCTCCACATTCAGCACAGAGTAGAAACGCGCCGTCCCGCCTGTCGGCAGCACATGATTCGGTCCTGCGAAGTAATCGCCAAGCGGTTCGGGAGAATACGGCCCGAGAAAAATCGCACCGGCACAGCGAATCTTTGGAAGGATATGGAACGAATCTCCAACAAGCAGCTCGATATGCTCCGGTCCCGACACATTGGCAAGATGTATCGCCTGATCCATATTTTCTGTGACGATGATGCGCCCGTGTCCCTCGAGCGAAGCGCGCGCTATATCCTTGCGCGGCAGCGTTTCCAGCTGCTTCCGAACCTCTGCCAGAGACTCTTGTGCCAACTCCATATCAGTGGTGATGAGAATGCTCGATGCGAGAGGATCGTGTTCTGCCTGACTGAGCAGATCGGCTGCAACATATTCAGCGGAGGCACTTTCATCTGCCAAAATGAGGATCTCACTCGGTCCTGCCAGCATATCGATATCTACATGGCCGTACACCTCTTTTTTGGCAAGTGTCACAAAGATATTTCCGGGACCCGTAATTTTGTCCACGCGCGGAACGCTCTCCGTGCCATACGCCATTGCCGCGATTGCCTGCGCGCCGCCGATCTTGAAGATCTTCTTTACGCCGAGCAGACGCGCTGCGACAAGAACGTACGGATTTATGACGCCATCCTTTGTCGGAACGGACATGATAATTTCCTCGACGCCCGCGACAACGGCAGGTATTGCATTCATGAGAACGGACGACGGGTATGCCGCCGTACCGCCCGGGACGTAGATGCCAATGCGTGCGAGAGGCAGGACTGCCTGTCCCAGAATCGAACCGTGTGCGCGATAGGTCATCCATGAGCGCGGCTTCTGCTCTTCGTGATAGGCAAAGATATTGTCTGCCGCCTTTTTAAGCGAGGCAACGATCTTCGGGTCGGCAGCACGCTCTGCAGACAGAAACTCTTCCTCCGATACCATAAGATTACCATGGGTTAGTTCCACGCGATCCAATAATTCGGTATAGCGAAAAAGCGCCCGATCTCCCTCATGGCGAACTTCCTGAACAATGCGATGAACGAGTTCTGTGGCAGAAAGATCTTCTCCAAATATCTCCTGATTCTTCTTGCGGATGCCGTCACTGAGCGTGAGTTCATCAAAGGCTTTCTTCTTAAGCAGAAGTTCTGCCGCCTCCATTCCGACATCTGCAACAGAAACGATATTCATCGGCCTTCCCCACTTTCCAAAATGCGTTTCAAATCATTTACGATCCCGTATATGCGCTCAAATTTCAGCTTGAAGCTGACTCGATTGACGATGAGACGTGCGCTTACATCCATGATATGCACAATCTCCTCCAAGTCATTTTCGACAAGCGTCGTCCCTGTTTCCACGATATCGACAATGCTCTCCGACAAACCAACGATAGGTCCCAATTCGATGGAGCCATTGAGCTTGATATACTCCATCTGCATCCCCTGCTGCGCAAAGAATTTCTCCGCAATATGCGGATATTTCGTTGCAACGCGCGTATGTGCATAGTCCGTGAGACAACTGCGTTTTTCCTTGCGCGGCACAGCCATCATCAGACGGCATTTCCCAAATCCAAGATCCAGCAGTTCATAGACATCCTGCCCCGCTTCCAACAGCACATCCTTGCCGATGATGCCAATATCTGCAGCACCGTATTCCACATAAGTCGGTACATCCGAAGTCTTAGCGATGATGAACCGCACTTTGATCGCATCATTTGATATGATGAGTTTACGAGATTTTTCACTCATATGCTCCGCAGTAATCCCGACCTTCTCAAACAGATCCGTGGATAGCGAAAACAGTTTTCCCTTGGGCAATGCAATCGTTAAATAATCATCAATACGTTGTTCCATATAATCCCCTTGTATCCTTTAGTTAATTAAAGAGTTAATACAGATGTATACTACCACGTTGTATGTAATAGGTCAATGCTTCCTTAAAGAGGATTTTTGGCACTCATCTCGAATAGACGATATAAACCTAAAAACTCATCCTCATGAAAAGGAGTATCAGATGACACTTCAAATACTATCATTGGTGAGATTGAGCGAGCAACAGATAGAACTTCTGTATCAGAGCTATCCCGACTGCAATGTCAGATGTATCCGCCCAACGGAACTCGGAGACGACATTCCCGATGTCAACATCCTGCTGGGCTATGATGCACAGATGGATTTGGAGAGATTTCTCCCACGTATGCCGCATCTGCAATGGATTCATACCTACAGTGCCGGAGTCGAGAAGCTGCTCTCAGACAAATCGTTCTCTCAATCCGAGATCTTGCTGACAAATTCGCGCGGCATTCACGGCATACCGATGGCGGAACACGTTCTCGGAACAATGCTTGCCTCCAGCCGCTGTCTCATCGAAGCGTGGGAAAATCAAAAGGCACACGCATGGAAGCGCTTGAGTGCTGCCGATGAACTGTTTGGAAAAACGGCTGCAATCATCGGTCTGGGAAGCATCGGGCGGGAGATTGCAAAACATCTCAAAAACATGGGCATGCGTATCGTGGCTGTGAAGCAGAAGGAATCCACGGAGCCGTTTGTCGATCAACTGTTCAGCATTGACCATCTGCCCGATGCACTGTCCTGTGCGGACTACGTTATCGTCACGTTGCCACTGACACCTCAGACGAAAAAACTGTTCAACCTCCGTACGTTCAACATGATGAAAGAAAATGCCTTTTTCATCAATGTGTCCCGAGGCGATGTCGTAGAGGAAGCTGATTTAATCAAGGTACTCACAGAAAAACGCATTCGCGGCGCAGCTCTCGATGTCTTTACGACGGAACCTCTGCCGGAGGATTCCCCGCTATGGGACGTGCCGAATCTCTTCATTACGCCGCATTACTCGGCAATATCTCCCATGTACTTAGACCGATCGCTCAAGATATTCCGCAACAATCTGCAAATCTTTCCGCAGCGCATCGGCATGCTGAACGTCGTCGACAAACTGCGTGGCTATTGACCCTCTAGTTGCGCGCATCTGCCGCCTTTAACAGGGACAGCACCAGAGAATCCTCTGGTGCTGCTTTTTTTTGATGGTGCTGAATGATTTCGGCTACATGAGCAGCGCCAATCGCGCGCAATTTGTCAGCGCCTATATATGGATGGCTGATATGGACATGAAGAGCCCTCCCTATTCTTCCCAAAACACTGGCCGTGTCTTTTTTTCGGACAAAATACGGAATCAGAGACGGAATGAAGCGATAGAAAAGGACAGCTAGCACCTTGCCCCAGATATCCGCATCCCCTTTGACACGTCCTATATCATGGAGGAGCGAACAGCGAATCAGGAGGATGTATTCGTCCGAATCGTCACGAGACTGCTTTGCATAAAGCTCCTTTGCCGTGAGTGCAACGCGAAAAGCGTGCAGCTGATCCGCCTCATGCATCGCATAGAACAGCCTCTGTTCGGGAGTGCTCAGATAAGTGCGGATAAAAGTGTGCCCCTCCGCATTCAGTCGTCCGAATACGGCCTGTATAAACTGCCGTATGCGCTGTCTCATTGGAAATACTCAAGGGCGGCATATCCGCGCGCTTCTCTGGAAGATTCTGCCTCCTCATAGGACTGCCCCTTCAGCCCCAATTCGACGATCTTTCCTGTCTGACGCAGCTCCATTGCCCGCCTGATTGCCTCGCCGATGGATTGCTCGGCATATCCGATATAAACATCGCGCGATACAGACGGAATCTGAATACCCTGACGGTCGAGTGTCAACAGGATTCTCTCCATGCCGAGCGCAAATCCCGTTGCCGACATCGGATGTCCATATTCTGTCAGGAGGCGGTCATAACGGCCTCCGCCGCACAGGGGGAAGCCAAGTCCCGGTGAATAGCCCTCGAAGACCATCCCCGTATAATAGTTGAAATCGCGGATAATACCGAGATCGAAACGCACATAGTCTGCCACGCCATAGGATTTGAGCAGCGCATATATTTCTGCCAAATTATCAATGGCACGTCGGCTTTGCTCATTGCGTGGGAAATCATAGAGACGGCGCAAAAGTTCTTCCCGCCCATTGAGCAGGGGAAGTTCCTTCAGCATTCCCCTGTCCTGCTCTGAGAGCGGCAAGGCGTCAATCAAACTGTCCATGAGAACAAAATTGTGACGCTCAATCGCAGACTTGATTTCCCGCTGGCACTGTTCGTCAATCTCAAAGTACGACAGGAGACCATCGAGAAAATCCACCTGCCCCATGTGTATTTGAAAATCCTTGATGCCGCATGCAAGAACAGAGGCAATCGCAAGTGAAACAATCTCCGCATCTGCTGCAGGGCGTTCGCTCCCCATGAGTTCGACACCCGCCTGATGAAATTCACACTGGCGCCCCATCTGCGTCTGCTCCACACGAAACACATTGCCGATATAGGATAATTTCAAGGGGACGGGTGCGTCTTTCAGCCGACTGCTGACGAGTCGCGCAATTGGTGTCGTCATTTCATTGCGGAGGGCGAGGATCTTGTTCTGATTGCCCAGGAGCATGAAGAGAGAGTTTTCCTCCTGCACGCGCGGTGCCAATGTCTCCAGATGCTCAATCGTCGGCGTGACCACCTCATCATATCCCCAAGAGCGGAACAGAGAGGACAGCATGTTCTCCATATGCCGCATCTCCGCCGCATCTCTCGGCAGGAGATCCCGCGTTCCATAGGGCGTTTCCAGGATGAGCTTTTCGGGATTCATCATGCTTTCTCCTTATCATCGAGAGGCGTGGAAATACCTTTGAGCACAAGCGTATATCCATCTGCTCCATAGTTCAGGCAGCGCTTCACGCGGCTGATCGTTGCCGTACTGGCACCCGTCTGTGCGACAATATCATCATAGGTGAAGCCCTCGTGAAGCATACGAGCGACATCCAGACGCTGCGCCATGGCACGAAGCTCCCCGATGGTGCAGACATCCTCAAAGAATTGATAGCATTCTTCCATCGTTTCCAGTGAAAGAACAGCACGACAAAGTTGATCGGTCAGATCATCTCTCAATTTTTGATTTACCATAACAGATCCCTCTCATGAACACTTCGGTTCATATCGTTGATTCGTTCACAGTATAACACAGAATAGGACGAGCGAAAAGGCGCATCCGTACAGCAGGTTAGGAAGAGAAGTGCAATATGATATCAGATATCGATTCACCTATTGATGCATTCTCTTGAGGTACTGATATGCGAACACATTTTTCGACTGCTCCGTTATCATCCACCTGCTCTGTCACAATGTCCGTAATCTCCTCTACCGTTCCCTCAAAATGCAGACCATTGATTTCATATCGTACAATTTGACCTAAGTAGACACGTCGTGCCTCTTCTTCTGATAGCCTTGCTTCAATCCAACAATGGTCTGTGATATTGAGCGCTAGAATATCATCGCCTGCGGCAAGTATATCCCCTGCCTTTACAGAGACTTTTGAGATGATCCCCGTGCGTTGTGCATAAAGCTCTGTGATACCTGTATTGCGCGCTTTCTCCAATGCAAGCTCCGCTTTTTTCAGCTGCTCCTCTGCCACCTGCACAGCCTTCGGATCCGCTCTCCTGACCGCTTGTACACTGCCGAGTGCAGCCTTCTCCTGTTCATATGCAGCAGCAGCCTCATTTCGCTTCGCTGCACTGACTGCCCCCATTTCATAAAGTTCATTCATTCGCTCCATCCGTCGCCGTGCGGCCTCCAACTCCTCCTGCGCGTCGGGAGATTGATTGGACAATGTATCGATAAAGCCGGATTGAATTTGTGCAAGATTCATGCGCGCAAGGTCTGCGTTTTTCTGTAAACGCAGAAGCTCTTCATCTGATACGATGTTCTGTATGCTGAGAAGCGCCTCTCCCTGCTGCACAGAGTCTCCCTCCGTGATATGCACGTCCTGCACAAGGAGCGGATGCGGTGCCTGTATGGATTGCTGCTCAAATACAAGGCGGGCATTGGAGATAGTGGATTCGCCTGTCCGCCCTGTTCCACGGAGCAGAAGGAAGGAGATGAACAGTATGAATATAAGAAAGACGACAAAGAATAGGAGTGCTCTCTTCTTTAGAAAATTTGTGATGTCAATTTCCATGGCTGCTGATCCTATGAAAAAAGGCTGTCAACGCTGTGACAGCCTAATAAACACCTTCGATTAGGCAGAAATCTGCCGACGGATGACCGCAACAGCCGCTTCAAACGCCTGCGGCAGCTGCGCAGGAATCTTGCCGCCTGCCTGTGCCATATCAGGACGTCCGCCGCCACCGCCGCCAACCGCTTTCGCCGCTTCCTTGATGATATTGCCCGCATGAGCACCCATCTGTACGGCAGCTTTGTCGGCCTTGACGACAAGGTTGACCTTATCCTCGATGATTGCTCCGAGCACGACGATGCCCGCTTCAAGCTTCTCGCATGTCAGATCTGCAATCTTGCGTAGTTCATCCATCGAGTCAACATTGGCTTTGCCAACCACTACATGGAAATCGCCAATGTTCTGGACACCCATGAGGAGCTTCTGCGCATCTGCCTGATCGCGGAAGGTGGCAAAGTTACGCAGCTGTTCCTGCATGGACTTTCTCTCATCCATGAACTTATCCACCTGAGAAACAAGATCCTCCGACCTCGTTTTCAGCTTACGCGAGAGTTCCTGAACCATACGGGACATTTCTGCTGCATATGCAAATGCTGCCCGTCCCGTGATTGCCTCAATACGTCGCACACCTGCTGCAACGCCGGACTCACTGACGATCTTGAACAGACCGATCTGTCCCGTGTTGCTCACATGGGAGCCACCGCACAGCTCGATGCTGAAATCCGGAACGCTTACGACACGTACCACATCCCCATACTTCTCGCCGAAGAGTGCCATAGCGCCCAGTTCCTTTGCCTCATCAATCGGCATCATGGAAATGTGGAGATCGTTCGAGCGCAGAATCTCCTCGTTGACAAGTTCCTCGACATCGCGCAGCTGCTGCTCCATCACAGGCTCGAAATTCGTGAAGTCAAAGCGAAGGCGTTCGGGTGTAACGAGCGACCCCGCCTGCTGTACGTGCTCACCCACAACGCGGCGCAGTGCTGCCTGCAGCAGATGCGTTGCAGTGTGATTCCGCGCAGACGAAAGTTTTTTCTTCGCATCAAGGCAGATGTCTACAGCGTCGCCGCGCTGGATCTGTCCTTCCTCGACGTATGCCACATGATAGATTGTCCCATCGGGCAGACGCTTCGTATTGCTGACGGATAGATAGCCGAGCTCGCTGCGCAGAATGCCCTCGTCCCCGACCTGTCCGCCGCCTTCGGGATGGAACGGCGTCGTACTGAGAATGACCCCTGCGCTCTCACCATCGTGCAGGGCATCCACAAGCCCGCCATCGCGCCAAATCGCAACGACTGTGGCTTTCACCGCATCTGCATCCTCGGTCAGGCTTCCGGTATCTACGCCTGACAAATCCGGAACGGAGACCGCCTGATTTTCCGCACGCGCACTTCTTGCGCGGGTACGCTGTTTCTCCATCTCCTGATGGAAGCCCTCGCCATCGAGCGTGATTCCATTCTCGTGCAGGATCTCCTCGGTGAGTTCCCGCGGGAAACCGTAGGTATCATAGAGCTTGAAGCCAACCTCACCGTGCAGAACGGTCTCGTGGGCGTCCTTCAGGCGTGCTACCTCTTCATTCAGTAGTTCAATGCCCTGTGCCAGCGTCGAGGCAAAACGATCCTCCTCGACACGAATCACGCGCTTGATATAATCCTGTTTTGCGAGAATCTCGCTGAAGTCCTTCGCGTTACGGAAGATCTCGACAACGGCATCGACCGCACCGTCAAGAAACGGCTTCGTAATGCCAAGCATGCGCCCATGACGAATTGCGCGGCGCAGCGTACGGCGGAGGACATAACCACGACCTTCGTTCGAAGGCAGAATGCCATCCATGATCATAATGGAAACCGAGCGAGCATGATCCGCAATCACCTTATGGGAAATATCCTTTTTCGGATCTGTGCCATAGGGTACATCTGCAATTTTAGACGTATATTCAATGATTGGATAGAGAAGATCCGTCTCAAAATTCGTCCTCTTGTTCTGCACAACAGAGGCAAGACGCTCCAGACCGCAGCCCGTATCAATATTCTTGTGCGCGAGAAGGTTATACTCGCCTTCCTCCGTGCGGTCATACTGCGTAAAGACGAGATTCCAAATTTCGAGGAAGCGGTCGCAGTCACAGCCAATACCGCATGTCGGCTCACCGCATCCCCTCTCCTCACCGAGATCAATGTAGATCTCAGAGTCGGGGCCGCAGGGACCGGGACCAATCTCCCAAAAGTTGTCCTCCAACGCGACAATATGGTCGGGATTTACATCCGTCTCTTTCAGCCAGATTTCACGCGCCTCATCATCCTCCGGATAGATGGAGACCCACAGCTTGTCCTTGGGAAGCTCGACAACCTCGGTCAGGAACTCCCAAGCCCAAGGAATTGCCTCCTGCTTGAAATAATCTCCGAAGGAAAAATTTCCAAGCATCTCGAAGAAGGTCTGATGTCGTGCGGTACGGCCGACATTCTCGATATCGCCTGTACGAACACAGCGCTGACAGGTGACAATGCGATTGCGGGGGGGCTTCATCTTGCCCGTGAAAAACGGCTTCAGAGGTGCCATACCGGCGCCGATCAGGAGCAATGTGGGATCATTGTCCGGGACAAGAGAATAACTGGACAACCGAAGATGGTCTTTTTTCTCTGCGAAAAACTGAAGATATGCTTCTCGCAGCTCATTTCCAGTCATATATTTCAACGTAATCGCCCTCCTAAAGCTATGTTCTTAAAGAACTGAGTGTGCGTAAGTATAGCACAAAATTTAGCAAAAAGACAAGAATCCCCAGTCCCGTGAAACGGTATACATACACTAAATTCCCATATCACATGACGCTTTTCAAGAGTTCCTGTGCCTGCTCCGAGGTCATCAGAATCTCACGGGGCTTGTTTCCTCCGGCGCTCGGGCCGATGATACGCAGCTCTTCCATTGTGTCGACCAATCGAGCCGCTCTAGAATATCCGACACTTAGCCTTCTCTGAATGCTCGAGGTGGATGCCTGTCCTGTGGACATGACCAGATCGACGGCATCGGGAAGCAGTTTATCCTGCTTTACGAGAAGTTCATCGTCCTCGGATCTGTCCTCTTCCTCCGCCTCGCTCTCCATGAAGTCAATGAGCTCCTCGTTTTCACAGATTTCCTGCCCTTGTGCACGAATGTAATCCAAGAGCATCTCGACTTCCTCATCGCTGATGAACGCCCCCTGCACACGAATCGGCTTGGAGACGCCTTGCGGCGAGAACAGCATATCCCCTTTGCCGAGCAAGGTCTCTGCTCCGCCGCGATCCAATATGGTGCGGGAATCCACCTGTGACGAAACAGCAAAGGAAATACGGGACGGCAGATTCGCCTTAATGATGCCCGTGATGACGTTGACGGACGGGCGTTGCGTCGCGAGAATCATGTGTATGCCGGCAGCGCGTGCCTTTTGGAGGATACGGCAGATGGCATCCTCCACATCTTTGGGCGAAACCATCATCAAATCAGCCAATTCGTCGATGACAATAACGATAAAGGGCATTGTCTCTTCCGCATAGCGCCGATTGAAGGATTTAATATCCCGAACGCCGTGCGTTGCAAAGATCGAATAGCGCTTCTCCATCTCCTGCACCGCCCAGTTCAGCACAGAGGAGGCTTTCTTCGGATCGGTCACAACAGGCACCATGAGATGCGGTATTCCGTTGTAATTCGAGAGCTCTACCATCTTCGGGTCGATCAGTATGAACTTCACCTCATCGGGTGTTGCCTTGAACAGGATGCTCGAGATCAACGTGTTGATGCACACGGATTTACCTGAGCCCGTTGCACCTGCAACCAGGAGATGCGGCATCTTCCCAATATCTGCAAATATTGCCTGCCCGCTGATATCCATGCCCAGACCAACTGTGAGTTTGGATGATGCCTCTTGAAACTGAGGATTTTCCAAAACTTCACGGAGCTGAACGCCCTCAAGCGTGCGGTTGGGTATCTCGATGCCAATCGCGGCTTTTCCGGGAACGGGTTCAATACGAACAGAGGATGTTGCCAGCTGTAGCGCGATATCCTCCGCGAGATTCGTGACCTTGCTCACCTTGACGCCGGGTGCCGGCTCAAGATCATAACGCGTCACTGCAGGTCCGTGGCATGCGCTGATGACCTTCGCGTTCACGTGAAAGCTTTCGAGTGTCTGCTGCAAAATACGCGCATTCTCTTCAATTTCCTGCGCCAACGATGCGTTCTCTTTCTTGATATGCTTCGAAAGGATGTGCGTAACCTTTGGAATTTCATAGGGATGCTGACCGCCCTCCTCTGCCTCTGGAGGAAGATGGGTTGGAGGAACTGAGACAGATGGCAGAGCCTCAGCCTGATCTTCATGGTCGTTTTCAGATGATGCATCCGGAGAGATTATATCCTGCTCAAACGAAGATTCCTGTTCTTCCGTTGGAATCATCATTTGAGGTTCTATCTCGTCCTGCATAAACTCCTGTTCATCAGTGACTGTAATATCTGCAACAGGAGGAACGTCCCCCTGCGAGATAATAATTTCATCATGTGGTGCTTCTTCGACAGTCCCATAGTCAATCGGAAACGGCGCGGAAGAGGTTTCTTCGGTTGTATCTGATGGCAGCGTTTCATTCGGCATGGTAATCTCCGTAACCTGCACCGACGCTGTTTCAGGTTCTTCCTCGACAGAATTTGCAATGGGCGGCTCGCTAACAGGCGGATCTGCCACCTGTTCCTGCACAGGTGCAGACTCCTCCAAAAACATCGGATCTTTTTCCTGATTATATGGGACAGCAGACAGTGTATCACTGACGATTGCTGCCGTTTTTGTCTCGATTTTTTCTGCTGCGGCACTTACTTTTTCACGCGTTGTATGAAGGACAGCACCCGCCGCATTTGCCCCTTTCTTTGCCTGCTCCCTCGTTTTCATATAACCGGAGGCAAGTGACCATGTTGTAGACAGGAGAACTGATCCGACAATGATGGTGCTCAGCAAAATAATGGCACCATCCACACCGAAGCAGGAGCGCAGGAACAGAAGGAATGCTCCGCCGATCAATCCCCCGCCGTCTGCAAGGTTCTGCGGAAGTATTTCCTCATCCACAGGGATGACAAAGTGATGCCATACGGCAAGCAGAGAAATAAACAAGCCGATGACACCAAAGAATTTTTTTGTATAGAGCAAACCGCGATGATGGATAATATACTGCAGACTGATCAGGGCGATAAGCAGAATGGCAAAGGGAGCGCCCCAGCCAAAAAAATAGCGAAAGAAATCTGCAAAAAAGAAGCCGACAAAGCCGACATTCAGCCCGAGAATACCGATCCCTGAAAGAAGTGCAAAAGCAAGAAGGATAAGTCCTATGAGTTCATACTTCCGTCCTGATCCGTTTGGCGCCGTGTTCCTTCGCTTGGCAGGAACCGACCGCGACGTTCGTCGGCCAGAACTTTTCTTTCCCAAAAAGAATCCCTCCATATCACATTATGCCCCCGCCCTCAGAGAGCGGAGGCATAGCAAAAATCATTTGTCCATATGTCAGTATACTATTTTGTCAGCCGATCTGCAACTCTTTGCGCCTCGTACAGGATGCGTTCCTCGTCAAGCGTCTTGAGCACACCGTTCTCCATGAGAATCTTGCCGTCGACCATGACCGTATCGACAGATGAGGATTTCGCAGAATACGCAAGAAGTGACACGGGGTTATAACAGGGTGTCCACGCTGCCCCATGCATGGAAAAGAGTACGATGTCTGCCTTATCCCCCGCCTGCAGGCGACCGACATCATGGAGCGAAAGAGCCTGCGCCCCGTACTCCGTCCCCATCTTCACCGCAGTCAGTGCGGGAACGGCAAGCGGATCCAGGGTGTGTACCTTGTGCATAAGCGCGGCGAGCTGAACTTCATCCAGCATATCCAGATTGTTGTTGCTCGACGCACCGTCCGTACCGAGCGCAACGCAAATGCCCTCTTCCAACAGGCGCGGCACCGGAGCGGTACCGCTCGCCAGCTTCATATTGCTTCCGGGGTTATGGGCGACACGAATATGATACTTCTTGATGATATCAATATCCTCATCATCCAAGTGGACGCAGTGCGCGGCAAGCGTCCCGTTTTCAAACAATCCCGTGGAGGCGACGTGTGCAAAGGGGCGTTTTCCATACTGGTTGATACAGTTCTCCACCTCTCCCACGGTCTCCGACATATGGATGTGGACTTCGGCACCAAGCGCCTGCGCTTTCTCCGCGACCCTCTTTAGATAGTCAGGAGGACAGGTATAGAGTGCATGAGGGCCGAACATCACGGTGATGCGACCATCAGCCGCACCATGAAAATTCTCATAGAGGGCGGCGTTCTCCTCCAGCTTCTTGTCACTGTCCGGCGCAACGCCGATGAGACCGCGCGAGAGCACGCCGCGCATCCCCGACTGCTCGACCACCTCGGCAACGCGCTCCATATCAGGTCCGTACATATCGGCAAAGCACGTCGTTCCGCTGTGGATCATCTCGACGGCGGCAAGCATTGCACCCCAGTAGATATCATCGGAGCGGAGTTTTGCCTCGACCGGCCAGATCATTTGCTCCAGCCAGTCCATGAGCTTCATATCGTCTGCATAGCTGCGCAGGAGGGTCATCGATGCATGTGTATGCGCATTCACAAAGCCGGGGATTGCAAAATGCGCCGTACCATCAATGACCTTGTCTGCGTGAAAGTCATGCGGTACATCTCCAACAGCCGTGATACGATCATCCGTAATGGCGATATTGGCAGTCGCAGTCGTCCCATCAGGCAGAAGCGCAGTGACGTTCTTAATCAGCGTATTCAATGCACACTCTCCTATGCCAGCCCGAGATATTCTTTTTGCTCCGCGCTCAGCTCGTCAATGGAAACGCCAAGCGAGTTCAGTTTGATATTTGCAATCTCGACATTGATCTCATCCGGCATGAGATGGACGCCCTTTTTCATCTCGCGCCCGTGACGTACCAGATGAAGAGCTGAGAAGAACTGCACACCGAAGGAGAGATCCATGATCTCTGCGGGATGCCCGTCTCCTGCCGCAAGGTTGACCAGACGCCCCTCAGCGAGAAGATAGAGACGGCGTCCATCCGGCTGGACGAATTCTCTGATATTCTCACGCACGATATCGTTGGACACGGAGCCCTCTGTCAGCTCCGGAATGTTGATCTCAACGTCAAAATGTCCGGAGTTCGCCATCATCGCGCCGTCCTTCATCACATCGAAGTGACGCTTGCAGAGGATGTCCTTATTGCCCGTCAGCGTCAGGAAGATATCGCCGACCTTTGCGGCTTCATCCATCGGCATGACATAGAAGCCGTCAAAAACAGCCTCGATTGCCTTGATCGGATCGACCTCCGTGATGATGACGTTCGCGCCGAGTCCGCGTGCACGCATAGCGCCGCCCTTGCCGCACCAGCCATATCCGGCGATGACAACGGTCTTGCCTGCAATGACGAGATTCGTCGTACGCATGATTCCGTCCCATGTCGACTGACCCGTGCCATAGCGATTGTCAAAGAGATATTTGCAGTATGCGTCATTTGCCGCAATCATTGGGAATTCAAGTTTTCCCTGACGCTCGAGCGCCTTCAGGCGATGAACGCCTGTGGTCGTCTCCTCTGAACCGCCGATGAGGGATGGAAGCAGCTCACGGCGCGTCGTATGCAGCATATCAACCAGATCGCCGCCGTCGTCGATGACAATATCTGGTTTGATATCGAGTGCGCGGTTGAGGAATACATCATACTCCTCCTCCGTGCATCCGTGCCATGCAAAGACATGGATGCCCTCCTCCACAAGCGCCGCGGCAACATCGTCCTGCGTGGACAGTGGGTTGCTGCCCGTGACAGCGACATCCGCACCTGCATGCTTGAAAATTGTCGCCATATAGGCGGTCTTTGCCTCGAGATGCAGCGTAATGACCATCTTGATTCCGGCAAACGGCTTGGTCACAGAGTACTCCTTGTCGGCAGCCGCCATCACCGGCATAAAGCGCTTGACCCAGTCGATCTTTGCATGACCGGACGGTGCCAGATTAATATCGCGAATCATCGACTTCATATAAAATCACCTCTAGTTTTCAATCCCTCTGCGGGCACTGATTCCACGTTCGTAATAGTGCCGCACTTCCCTCATCTCTGTGATAAGATCCGCACGATCAAGCAGCCATTGCGGCGCATTGCGCCCCGTACAGACAAGCTCCATTTCCGAAGGCAGCGCGTGCAGAATCTCCTCCATCTGTTCTCTCCGCAAGAGCCCGAAGGAGAGCGCAATATTGATCTCATCGAGAATGATGAGATTCGTCTCTCCCTTGGATATAACATCCATCACCCTATCAAGTCCCGATGTGAGCAAGGCAACATAATCATCGGGCGGATGCCCCTTGGGGAAAATGACAACATCTGCCCCCAGCGCTTCTCTCGCACGCTCATCCATCATCCCCTCTTCTGCAATAAAGAAGGGCTTTCCTGTGGTCTCAAGCGTCAGATTCGGCATTTTCTGCAAAATATGCTGCTCGCTATAGGCAAGGCTCTTCATAAACTGCATAAGAAAAGCCTTGTGCCCTGCTCCCAAGGCACGAATGGCAAGCCCAATTGCCGCCGTAGTCTTTCCCTTTCCGTTTCCGGTATAGACCTGAATCATCAGAGAAGCGCCTTGTGGCTGACGTTGATACGTCCCTTCTCGTCGATTTCGATGACCTTGACCTCAAGCTGATCGCCGATCTTCACAACATCTTCGACGCTCTCAACGCGATGTTTTGCAAGCTGCGAGATGTGGCAAAGCCCCTCTTTGCCAGGAAGGAGCTCGACGAATGCGCCGAATTTCAGGAAGCGCGTGACGCGCCCCGTATACACCTCGCCGACCTCGACCTCGCGCACAATATCCTCGATCATCTTGCGTGCGCGATCCATCGCCTCCATGTTGGGCGATGTGATGAAGATGTTGCCGTCCTCATGAATATCGACATCGACGCCTGTTTCATCAATGATCTTGCGGACAACCTTGCCGCCCGTTCCAATGACATCGCGAATCTTCTCGATGTCAATGGTGATAACCTCCACGCGCGGCGCATATGGGGAGAGTTCTGCCGCAGGCTGGGCGATGCATTCGAGCATCTTTTCAAGGATGAACGCCCGCCCCTGCTTTGCCTGAGCAAGAGCCGAGGCGAGAATATCACGTGTGATGCCGGCAATCTTGATGTCCATCTGGATGGCCGTAATGCCCTTGGATGTGCCGGCGACCTTGAAATCCATGTCGCCGAGCGCGTCCTCCATCCCCTGAATATCGGTCAGGATGGAATAGTCATCCCCATCGCGCACAAGCCCCATCGCAACGCCGGAAACGGGGCGCTTGATCGGAACGCCCGCACACATCAGGGAAAGCGTACTGCCGCAAACACTGCCCATCGAGCTCGACCCGTTCGACTCGAGAATCTCCGATACGAGACGAATTGTATACGGGAAGTCCTCAATCGACGGAATCATCGGGAAGAGCGCACGCTCCGCGAGTGCACCGTGTCCGATCTCACGCCGTCCGGGGCTGCGCATGGGGCGCGCCTCTCCAACACTGTAGCCCGGGAAATTATAGTGGTGCAGATAATGCTTCGTCGTCTCGGGTCCAAGCCCGTCGATAATCTGTTCATCTCCGATCGAGCCGAGCGTGGTGACGGTGAGCACCTGTGTCTGACCTCTTGTAAAGAGTCCGGAGCCATGCGTGCGCGGCAGAATACCAACCTCACAGCTGACAGGGCGCACCTCATCAAGCGCACGGCCGTCCGGACGGATCTTCTCGTGCGTGATCATATGACGGACGATCCCCTTTTCGATCTTATAGAGAATCTGCGAAATTTCCTTCGCTGCGTCCGGATATTCCTCGATGAAATGCTCAACGGTTTCTGATTTAATAGCGGCAATATCTGCATCGCGCATCAGCTTGTCGCTGTTGCGTGTCGCGGCATCGAGGCGCTCCTCGGCATAGGAGCGCACCTTGGATTCGAGCTCCTCGGAAACAGTGAAGATGGCGGGCGTCTGTTTCTCCTTGCCGCAGGCTGTTTGGATGTCGTTCTGGAACGCGACAAGGCGGCGAATCTCGGCATGGCCAAAGAGGATGGCATCGAGAACGATCTCTTCGGAGAGCTCATTTGCTCCCGCCTCAACCATCATCACAGCATCATAGGAACCTGCTACCGTCAGATTGAGTTCCGACACCTCCCTCTGTGCTTCCGTCGGATTGATGACAAATGAGCCGTCAACATAGCCGACACGAACACCGGCAATCGGCCCCATAAAGGGAATGTCCGACACAGTGAGAGCACAGGAAGCACCGAGCATGGCGGCGATCTCCGGAGGATTGTCCTGCTCTACGCAGAGAACTGTTGCCACGATTTGAACGTCATTCCGAAAGCCCTCTGGGAACAGCGGGCGGATGGGACGGTCGATCAGGCGCGCGCAGAGCACGGCATCGCTGCTTGGGCGTCCTTCTCTCTTGATGAAGCCGCCGGGAATCTTTCCCGCCGCATACATCTTCTCCTCGTAGTCCACCGTCAGCGGGAAGAAGTCAACGCCCTCACGCGGAGCACTCGAAGCCGTCGCCGTCACCAAGACTACGGTATCGCCATAGCGAACCAGAACAGCGCCATTTGCCTGCTTTGCCATTTTCCCATGTTCTACGGTGAGCTTTCGTCCGCCCAACTCAATTTCGAAACACTGCATAATATCCTCCTAGGTCTCTCTATTCGTTCCATATGACAAAAGCATTCGACAAAATATCATAGAATCCTTGTCCCAACAGCAAAAAAGCGGGGAATCCCCCGCTCTTTCTCTCCGTGTTCGGAATATTACTTACGCAGATTGAGCTTCATGATGATCGAGCGATAGCGCTCAATATCCGTCTGATACAGATAGCTCAGAAGGCGACGACGATGTCCAACCATCTTCAGAAGCCCACGGCGCGAGTGATGATCTTTCTTGTGTTCTTTCAGGTGCTCCGTCAAATACTGGATGCGTGCCGTCAGAACGGCGATCTGCACCTCCGGCGAGCCCGTGTCGCCCTCATGGACGGCATGTTCCTTGATGATTTCCTGTTTCTTTTCCTGTGTGAGCATTGGAATCCTCCTCATAATTTTTTCACCACTGACCAAGAAAACGTCGGATTATTCGTCATCTGAGTCATGGTTCTGTTAGCGCTCATCATATTACCATAGAAATATTTTCTTGTAAATGAAAACTTTTTTCAAACTTTCGTTCGACTTCTCGTTTATCCTCTGCAATCTGAGCGATGAGCGCATCAACGGATGCAAATCGCAGTTCATCCCGTATTTTCTCATAGAATGTGACCATGATCTCGCTGTCATAAAGATTTCCCGAAAAATCGAAAAGATGAACTTCGAGGCGTCGGTCGCAGCCGTCGAATGTAGGATTGTTTCCTATGTTGGCAACACCGCAGTAAAGCAGCCCCTGATGCATCACCGTCACAGCGTAGACACCGTTCGGCAGACGCTCATAGTCCTCGCGCAGAGCAATGTTCGCAGTGGGAAAGCCGAGTGTCCGCCCTCGTGCCTGTCCGTGAATCACCGTGCCGATGATGGTAAAGGGATAGCCGAGATACTCTCTCACACGCACAAGTTCTCCCTGTGCAATCAAGGCGCGAATCCGCGTACTGCTCACAGGTGCGCCGTCGCGCATCATGGAGGGGCATACGATCAGCTGAAATCCATACGTTTCGGATTTCTCCCGCAAAAGTGCAGTTGTTCCCTTCCCGCCGCGTCCAAACGTATAGTTTTCTCCCACGACAATATACTTCGGGGCAAAACAGCGCTGCAGCAGCTGCATGAAATCATCGGCAGACGTTTCGGCAAAATCGGAGGTAAAGGGGATTTCAACGAGGGCGTCTGCACCGAGATGATTGAGTATGCGGGCGCGCACGGCGTCGCTCCCAATGCGACGCGGTGCACCTTCGGGTGCAATCACAGAACGTGGATGATTTGCAAACGAAAAAACAAGCGCAGTTCCATTAATTTCATGCGCTTTCGCGACGGCAGTCCGAATGATTTCCTGATGCCCGATATGAAGGCCGTCAAACATGCCAAGTGCAACGACGATATTAGGATGTTTTGATGAAAAATCAACAAGCTGACTGTATTTTTCCATGCAGAAGAAACATACTCCTCAAAAATGTGTTGGCAACTTCCTCTTAGGCTTCTCCGATGATGCGCAGCTCCGGAAAAAGCTGTACGCCATGCGCTGCATAGACCCGCTTCTGAACGATCGAGATCAGCTGCTGCACATCGTCTGCCGTAGCATTGCCGATGTTGATCACAAAGCCCGCGTGTTTTTGTGAAACCTGTGCGCCGCCGACCGTGAGACCCTTTAATCCCGTCTGATCGATCAGCGTCCCCGCAAAGTATCCGGGCGGTCGCTTGAACGTACTTCCCGCACTCGGATAAGACAAGGGCTGCTTGCTCTCGCGCCGCTGATTCAGATCTTCCATCCGTGCAAGGATCAGAGCCTTGTCATCTTCGTGCAAATGCAGGCGCGTTTCACAGATCGCCTCATCGCAGCCATGAAAAATGCTGTGCCGATACCCAAAATCGAGATCCTCTGCAGAATACAGATGGAGCTCCCCGTCCCGTGTGACCGTCTTTACGGACACAACGACAGACTTCATCTCATCGTCATAAGCCCCCGCATTCATAAAGATCGCACCGCCAATGCTTCCCGGAATGCCGCAGGCAAACTCAAGCCCCGAGAGTCCATACTCCTGTGCACGCGCAGCGGCATCACGCAGAAGAGCCCCTGCGCCAATGATGAGATCCGTGCCCTCACGTACAACAGCCGCCATCTTGTAACTGAACTGTATGACAAGCCCTCGTATCCCGCCGTCACGCACCAAAAGATTGGAACCGTTTCCGAGTAGCGTGACCTTCTCGCCATATTCCCTTGCCATGCGGATAATCCGCTGGACTTCTTCCGTAGTTTTCGGGTAGAACAGCAGATCCGCAGGACCGCCGATCCGAAACGTCGTATGAAAGCGCATGGGGGCATCGGCAAAGAGCCGCGCGGCATCAAATTCTCTGTAACAGGCACGCACGAATTCCTTGTTCATCAATGATCTCCCCCATTGCAGCCCGTTCCTGCAAGACATAATTCAGCAAAAGAATTTTGACGCAGCGCCTCATATGCAACAACGGCAACAGCATTGGACAAATTCAGCGAACGTGCGCCTGCATGCATCGGTATGCGTATCGTATGCTCCTCATTTGCAGCCAACAGAGACTCCGGCAGCCCTGCAGTCTCCTTGCCAAAGACAAGAAGAGCATCCGATGTATAGCGAATATCGGAGTAGATATGCGCAGACTTCGTCGTACAGAAGTAGAAGGGATGCCCCTCATACTGCCTCTGCACATCCGCAAACGAGTCATGATAGTGCACCTTGACAAGATGCCAGTAATCCAGTCCCGCACGCTTCAAATGTCTGTCATCCGTTGAAAAACCGAGCGGGCGTACGAGATGAAGCTCCATCCCCGTGCCAGCGCATAGGCGTGCAATATTCCCCGTATTGCCGGGAATTTCCGGCTCGACAAGGACGATGTGCATGGATATGAGACCTCACTCTCTTCCAGAAATAATGCAACGCCATTATAGCGAATTATGTTCATAAAAACAACCCACAGGAGCAGAAACTCCCGTGGGCTGGGCTTCTTATTGCAAAACAGCGCCCGTATTGGCAGACGTTGTGAGCTTTGCATAGCGCGCAAGGTAGCCCGTATTGATCTTCGGTTCCGGCTGTACCCAGTTCGCACGACGACGCGCCAGTTCTTCATCGCTGACCTCGAGCTCGAGCTTTCGATTCGGAATGTCGATCAGAATCGTGTCGCCGTCCTCAATGAGCGCAATCGGACCGCCCGACATCGCCTCAGGCGAGATGTGTCCGACGCAGGCGCCCTGACTCGCGCCGCTGAAGCGCCCGTCCGTGATGAGACCGACCTTCAGCCCCATGCCCGTGATGACCGCCGTCGGATTCAGCATTTCCTGCATCCCGGGACCGCCCTTCGGGCCTTCATAGCGGATGACGACAACGTCTCCATCATGGATCTTCCCCTCCATAATGGCGTTGACGCCTTCCTCCTCGGAGTTAAAGCATCTCGCCGTCCCGCGATAGGTGAGCATGTCGTCCGCCACCGCCGATGCCTTGACAACGGCGCAGTCCGGCGCGAGATTCCCGCGCAGAATGGCAAGACCGCCCTGCGGACGATAGGGATTTTCAACACTGTGGATCACCGTAGAATCCAGAACCTCTGCGTGTGCAATTCGATCGCGCACTGTTCCCGTAACGGTCAGTGCATCCAGGTGCAGCAGATCCTTCTTCGACAGCTCCTTCATCACCGCCGAGATGCCGCCTGCCTCGTTCAGATCCTGCATATGATGCGTTCCCGCAGGGCTCAGCTTCGTGATGTACGGCGTGCGTCTGCTGATCTCATCAAAGAGCGGCGGCGGAAGCTCAATGCCCGCCTCATGTGCAATCGCCGTGAGATGCAGAACGGTATTGGAAGAGCCGCCAATGCCCATATCTACGGTAATCGCATTCTCGAATGCCTCGCGCGTCATAATATCACGCGGACAGATATTTTTCTCAATGAGTTCGATAATGACCGCACCTGCATGCTTGGCAAGCAGGCGGCGCTCCCCCGTATAGGGGGCGGGAATCGTACCGTTGCCGGGAAGTCCCATGCCGAGCACCTCGGTCAGGGAGTTCATCGTATTTGCCGTGAACAGACCGGAGCAGGAGCCGCAGCTGGGGCAGGCGTGCTCCTCAATCGCAGTCATTTCACGCGCGTCCATTTTTCCCGCCGCGAACATGCCTGCCGCCTCGAACGCCTGACTGACACTGATGTCACGCCCGCGATGACGCCCTGCAAGCATGGGGCCACCGCTGACGAGAATGGCGGGAATATTGAGCCGCGCGGCAGCCATGAGCATGCCCGGTACAACCTTGTCGCAGTTCGGGATGAGGACGAGCCCATCAAATCCTGACGCCATCGTGACGGACTCGATGGAGTCCGCAATCAGTTCGCGGCTCGCAAGGGAGTATTTCATCCCCGTGTGCCCCATGGCAATGCCGTCGCAGACCCCGATGGACGGGAATTCAATCGGCGTTCCGCCAGCTGCTGCTACACCAAGCTTTACAGCTTCTGCGATCGTATTCAGGTGAAAGTGCCCCGGAATAATCTCGTTGAACGAATTGCAGACACCAATCAGCGGCTTTCTGAGATCCTCGGAGCCATATCCGTTTGCATGAAAAAGCGAGCGATGTGCACAGCGTGTCGCTCCCTTTTTTACGACATCACTTCTCATAAAAACTCTCCTAATTCTACTATCATTTATGGAAGCTATGCTCTTCCATAAATAAAAGATAACATAAACACATGACAGAGATTTTACCGCATTCTATGTTTTTTTTCAATAGCTTATATCAAAGAGCACTGTTCTCACGTGGAATACAATGAGTGAATGTGTTATAATCTGATTGCTTCTTTGTATTCCTATTAAAATTCAATCCCTCTCTGAGCCTTGATTCCCTTTTGAAAGGGATGCTTCACAAGCCGCATCTCCGTGACGAGATCAGCCTGATCGATGAGCTCCTCTGAGGCGTTGCGCCCCGTAAAGATCAGGTGCGTATGCGCGGGACGTGCTGAGAGAAGCTGCGCCAAATCATCCGCATGGATGAACCCAAAGGAATATGCGTAGTTGAACTCATCGAGGATGACCATATCCCACGCATCGCTCTGAAGCTCATCCATTGCCATTTGGAGTAGTTCGACAGCAGCACGGCGATGTTCCTCCTGTGCACCGTCGCCGCGCTGCGAAAACCCAAGCCCTCCCTGCCTAATCTCGATGCAGCCATCTGCAGATGAAAGGGCTTCGATTGCGGCGAGTTCGCCATAGTTCCAGCTTCCTTTGATGAATTGCAGGATGAGCACGCGCATATGATTTCCCCATGCACGCAGTGCCATGCCAAGAGCTGCAGTTGTCTTTCCCTTCCCTTCACCGGTGTGAACGATGATAAGACCTTTGTTTTCCATATGAATTCCTCAACTTTCTGAAATACAAAATATTTGGGTGAATGTATGAAGCATTATTTCTTTTTCACGGGCATTATTTTTCTCGCCGTCCTCGGCTGTATTTTCCTCATCGAGAAAATGGACGTCCTGCACTTGAAACAGATGGACATTGCAGCCGAAGTCCTCGAAGCTGACGGAACGTCCACTCTCGTATGGGAGCGTCTTCCCTATCCCTGCTATTATCGCATTGATACCTATATCAAGACAACTGGGGCGATTGCCGAAGAGTCTATCTATGAACACGTAAAGACCGAGTTTAGCACTACGCCCTCCTGCAAGGTCTCCTCCGCTCCCATTCCATTCTATTATCGCATTACAGCCTATGGAATGTTTGGTGCCGTAACTGCCCCGTCAACACCAATTGCAGCGCCATATTTCATGGCAAAAGCCCCCATTCCAATCTTTCATTATACGGAAGATCATCCTGCCAGCCTCAAGCCCTTTCTGCTCTGGCACAGCATTCCGAATGCCGTTCTCTATGAGGTTGAACTTCTCTCCGCACCGCCGGCACAGGATGGCGGCACGACGCCATCACCGACGAATCACCTGACGAGTACGCGCAGCATTTTTACAAACGGCTGGCAGGCTGATCTGCGCGCCTATCAGAACTATGAAAAGATATACTGGCGCGTGCGGGCGCTCGGGCTGAAGCTTGAGCCAATCGGAGAATTCTCCCCTGCTGAGGAGCTTTATTTGGATAAATCCGCAGATGTTCCAAATCGTCCGATCCCGAATACCTACGATCAGGTAATGAACTTCCATCAGCCCATCTATCCTGTATATCAATGGATTCCGTTAAATGGCGTAACACGTTATGAGGTCGAACTGCTGACAGAGCCTCCTGCAAAGGAGCACAATACAGAACCGGATCCAAATCGTGCATGGGCACAGACGATCACGGCCGCCAATGCAGTCTATGATGAATATGCGCGTCCCTATGCGGGCACATATTACTGGCGGGTACGAGGTCTGGACGAGGAGGACAATACCATTGGAACGTGGTCAGATCTCGCCTCATTCACTGTCGATGCTGTGAATGATCGCATCTATGCAGCGGCGCTCGGGGACAGCATCACGCACGGCGGGGGCGCTATATCAAGCTCGCCCGCATTCCTCGAATACAGCTATACAACATATCTGCCGTTCGAATGCCTCAATCTCGGACGCAGCGGCGATACGGCACATACAACACTGGAGCGTTTTGAGCAGGATGTACTTCCGCTGCACCCGGTGAACCTGTTGATCCTGACCGGATCGAACAGTCTGCGCGCCTATGGTGTCACGGCACAGGACATCATTGACGATTTGGATGACCTGCAAAAGAAGTGTCTAAACCACGGCATTCGCCCCATTTTCCTGACTCTCCTGCCGATCAACCCTGAACACATTTCGCTTGCCTTCCACACCGAGACAGATCCATCATGGAAATGGAAGATGATGGCTGTAAACACCTGGATCAGAACGCAGGAATTCTATGTGGACATGGAGCCATATTTCTACGACAAAGAATGGCGTATTCTGGATCCGCTACTCTCCACGGATGGTCTGCATCCCGATATCAACGGAAAGCGGATGATGGCGGAAATCATCAATGAGCACCGCGATCTGTTTCGTGAGCTTCCATAAGCAGAAACAACGCGATTTTTCATCGCGTTGTTTTTTATTGCCGTGATTGGATAAGCATGGCATCACCAAAGGAAAAGAAGCGATACTTTTCTGCTACAGCCGTGCGATATGCCTCCAGTGTGAACGCACGTCCCGCAAAGGCGCTGATCAGCATAATGAGAGTAGACTTCGGAAGATGAAAGTTTGTGATTACAGCGTCTACCACTTTGAACTCATATCCCGGATAGATGAATATATTTGTCCATCCGCTCCCCGCCTCGACAGTCCCCGTAGATGAGGCTGCGGCTTCCAGTGTACGGATGGACGTTGTGCCGACAGCAACAACACGTCGCCCATCTTTTTTCGCCGAACGAATGAGTTCGGCAGTATCTGTTGGAACCGAATAAAACTCACTGTGCATCACATGGTCTTCAATGGTATCGACATGAACAGGACGAAATGTGCCAAGCCCGACGTGAAGGGTGATAAAGCCAAATTGGATGCCCTTTCTGCGCAGCTCCGCCATCAGTAACTCTGTAAAGTGCAGCCCCGCTGTCGGCGCTGCAGCCGAGCCTTTTACACGGCTGTAGATCGTCTGATATCGCTCCCGATCCTCCAGTTTCTCATGAATATATGGGGGAAGCGGCATATTGCCCAAGCGATCCAGAATCTCCTCAAAGATGCCGTCGTAGATAAATCGTACGATACGCCCGCCAAAATCCGTATGAGCGACAATCTCGCAGGACAGTTCTTCGCCAAAGTGGACGACGGAACCGATGCGCATCTTTTTCCCGGGTTTGACCAATGCCTCCCATCGATCTTTATCCATTTGACGCAGGAGGAAGACCTCGACCTTTCCGCCCGTATCACGCGCTCCGATGAGACGTGCCGGAATGACGCGCGTATCATTGAAGATCAGCACATCACCCTGCTTCAGAAAGTCTCCAAGCTGAAAAAACCGCCGATGCTCTATCGTATGATTTGATGGATCCAATACCATCAGGCGGGAGCTGTCGCGCGGCTCGACAGGCAGCTGAGCGATGCGTTCCTCCGGAAGATCGTAGTCAAAATCAGAAATATCCATGTAAATAAGCACCTTGCCTAGTATAATTTTTCAAGTGTTACGCCGGAATAGTAATAGAGCAGAATGTCCTTGTATCCTTTCCCGCTGTCTGCAAGCGCCTTGGCGCCCCATTGGGACAGCCCGAGCCCGTGCCCCGATCCGTATCCGCTGAAAACGACTTCTGTCCGACCGGCTCGTATGTCAAAAAGCGTACTGGGCAGAGAGAACATAGAGCGCAGATCATTGCCCGAGAGACTGATACGCCCCTTCGTTCCAACAAATTCTGCCGCACGCACACGTCCTGACGGTGTTCGGTCTGTGCTCCCCTTTCCAACGGTCAAAGGAGAAAGTCGTATCTCCTTGAGCATACCGAGATTTTTACCTCCTGCCTCGATTTTCTGCACAAAGGATGCCATGGAGACCGTACGGCTCCACGGCTGTGTCTGCGTGCGGAGTTCCTTCACGGCGCGCAGATAGGGCACAGAGCTGCCCCATACATGCTCGCTGAACTCTGTCATCCCTCCTGAATCCGTATGGAAGAGAGCGTCGATGATTGCCCCCTTATAGAAGAGAACCTCGCCGCGCGTGCTGTTGACGGCTTCTGTTGTAGACTGCATTTCAGCGGACATGCCCTCATAGACCTGACAATGTGCAGTGCTGCAGAGATCAAAGCCCTCCGCGCTGTGACGCTTGCGATTCTTCAGGGCAAAGGTACGCGCTGCGACACTCTGAGCACGCAACGCTTCGGCAGACCAGCTTGGAGGCATCTCCTTCGGAACGACGCCATAGAGATAGTCCTCCACAGGCACATTGTTGACGACGATCATCCCCTGCTTCTTCAAAAGGGTGATAAATCCGCGGTAGGGCATCCCGTTCACCTTAACAAAACCCGTGGATTCGGGCTGAATCACCAAACGCTCGGCCTTGAGCTCCTTTTCGTTTGCTAAAAAACGATCCCGCATCATACGAACAGAAAGCTCTTGTCCCTGCGGAATTTTCATCATCGGCTCTTTCTCCGGATCGTCATAGACGTATAGAGCTCCGTTCGTTGCCGAGAGACGTATTTCCGATACACCCTGACTGAGCCCGATCGTGATTTCAGGCTGCCATGACGCTGCAGCCGTCATAGGAAGAACTGTAATTGCAGCAAAGAGCACGGAAACACATAGGAAAAGATACCGATTCATAGCAAACTCCCCTTCTGACCGTTATGCCATTAACCGCAGACGTTTCTTCTCTTTGTTTTCCTTGCGCTGCAGCTTGCGCAGCGCCCGACTGTACCGCTCCTCTTCGCTGAATACGCAGCCGCAGTAAGATTGGCGATAGAGTCCCATCTCCTTGCTGATATCGATTCCCTCCTGCCAGCCGACACGAAAGTCCTCGTAGTAAAATGCAACACCGTATCGCTTCGCAAATTGTTCCGCAACGGAGCGCATGAGATCATGCTGCTGATAAATGCTGTAAAAGAGCGTAGATGTGAACGTATCAAAGCCGTGTGCTGCAGCATAGCGTGCCGTTTCCTCCAACCGCCATGTATAGCACATACGGCAGCGGCCTTTGCGCGTCCCCTCCGCCGGCAGCGCCCGTTTCAGGAACTCACGCATTGCATATTCCTCGTCTGCGATAAAGGCCATCTGCGAGAGCTCGGCAAATTTCCGTGCATTTTGCAGGCGTTCCTCCCACTCCTGATAGGGGTGGATATTGGGATTGAAGAAGTATCCTGTGGGCTCGATTCCATCAGAGCGCAATTTTTTTAGAGGATAGCAGGAACATGGTCCGCAGCACATGTGCATGAGCAGATTCATCTCAGAGCAGTTCTCCTTGTCTGTCGTCGTTTTGTGGAAATGGAATACCCATATGCTCGTATCCGCCGCGCGTGACAATGCGGCCGCGTGCTGTACGTGCGATAAACCCCAGCTGAATCAGATAGGGCTCATAGACATCCTCTATGGTCTCCGCCATCTCGCTGAGCGCCGCTGCCAGCGTCTTTAGCCCGACAGGGCCGCCGGAAAACTTTCGGATCATGACCTCTAGCATATAGCGATCCTTGTTCTCGAGACCTCTTGCATCGACCTCGAGCGCTGCGAGCGCCTCGATGGTCCCTGCCTTCGATATGACACTCTCTCCCGCCACCTGTGCGATATCGCGGACACGCTTCAGAATGCGGTTCGCAACGCGCGGCGTTCCACGTGAGCGGCGCGCAATCTCGAGTGCCCCCTCGCGCTCAATGCAGACGGAAAGTATCTCCGCCGTGCGCTCGATGATGAGCAGCAATGCCTCCGGCGTATAGTATTCCAAGCGCGACTGAATGCCGAAGCGATCACGCAGCGGTGCCGAAAGAGCCCCCGTCTTCGTCGTTGCACCGACGAGGGTAAACGGCGCAAGATCCAGACGCAAAGAGCGCGCACTCGGTCCCTTGCCGATGATGATGTCAATGGCGTGATCCTCCATCGCAGAGTAGAGAATCTCCTCAACATGATGGGAAAGCCGATGAATCTCGTCGATAAAGAGAACATCGTGCTCCTGCAAATTGGTAAGCAGAGACGCAAGATCCCCCTGACGTTCAATGGCAGGAGCCGAGGTTTGACGGAAATTCGCCCCCATCTCATTCGCTATGATGGCGGCAAGTGTAGTTTTGCCAAGTCCGGGCGGACCATAGAGGAGCACATGATCCAGCGATTCGTTGCGCGAGAGCGCCGCCTGTATGAATTTGGACAAATTCGACTTGACCTTGTCCTGTCCGATGTATTCGTTCAGACGCCGCGGGCGGAGGCTATACTGCCAGCCGTCCGTTGACTGTTCTTCGAAGGAGCTGATTTCCTCATCCTCATACATATCGCTCATCGAACTCCTCCTTTCTCAAAAACGCTGCAGCTCTGCCAATGCATAGCGAATCAGTTCCTCCGTACTCTCTCCATCGCTCTTTTTCTTAAATACCGACTGAATCTCGCTCTGCTGGAAGCCGAGGCTGAGGAGCGCCTCCGTTGCCTCTGCGGCCATGTCCCCCATGCCGTCGCCGATCTCCGTTATATCATTCGTATCGGTAGCCGCATCAAAGGACGTGGATGCGAGCTTGTCCTTGAGCTCCAAGATGATCCGTTCGGCGGTCTTTTTCCCGATGCCTGGGAGCTTCGTGATCGCCTTGACATCCTTCTGATGGATCATACGGTAAAAGTCGTTTGCCGTCGTTGCCGAGAGAATCCCCTGCGCCACCTTTGGCCCGATTCCGGAAATACCAATCAGATGCTGAAAGAGGTCATACTCCTCCTGCGAAAAGAATCCATAAAGAAGAAGCGCATCCTCTCGTACATGAGTGTGCACATAGAGCATGACCTCCTCACCGACGGAGAGATGCGTGCGTGTTGCGTGCGATATGAACACGCGATAGCCGACATCGCGGACATCCAAAAAACAGTAATCCGAAAATACATGCGTCACCTTGCCGCGCAAAAATCCAATCATTGCTCCCTGCTCCTCAATCTAGATGCGATTGCGCCATGCAATGCTGTCTACACAGTGCGCGGCACTGATGGCGACGGCAAGTGCGTCCGCCGTATCGTCCGGATGGGGCGGCGCGGGAAGGTTCAGCAGCTTCGTCACCATGTATATGACCTGTTCCTTCGTCGCCTTTCCATAGCCCGTCACAGACTGCTTGACCTGCAGCGGCGTCCGCTCCACAATCGGAATATTGTTCTGCGCCGCCGCGAGAAGGACGATGCCGCGCGCCTGCCCGACTGGAATCGCCGTCGTGACATTCCGGTTGAAAAAAAGCTGCTCTACCCCCATTGCATCGGGGGAATACTTTTGAATGAGCGCTTCCAGTTCTGTATATATTTTCAGCAGGCGTTTTTCCACCGCCATCTTGGATGGTGTTGTAATGGCGCCATAGGAACGGGCACGCAGACGCGAACCTTCCTGCTCCACAAAACCATAGCCGCAAATGGCAGTTCCAGGATCGATACCGAGTACTAACATCTTCTCATTCTCATGGAATCGCTGATAAAATGAAGTCCATCAGATTGGTATAGATTTTTTGTCCTATCAAGGAGACAAACCGGACGCATAGCAGAGGCTATGTGGAGGATTTGTCGACGATGAGAGGGCGAAAAAGATGCGCCAAGGTGATGGTGCTGAATTTATCAGTGCTTC
This sequence comes from Selenomonas timonae, assembly GCF_014250475.1. Classification (NCBI taxonomy): domain Bacteria; kingdom Bacillati; phylum Bacillota; class Negativicutes; order Selenomonadales; family Selenomonadaceae; genus Centipeda; species Centipeda timonae. Next base: position 1,939,227 of record NZ_CP060204.1, read on the forward strand.
CTTTAAAAAGAGTGCAGACACAAAGCGTCTGCACTCTTTTAAGGAATCCTCCGCTTATTCATCCATTTCGTAGTTGCTGTAGACATTCTGGACATCATCATTGTCCTCGAGCGCGTCGATCAATGTCTGCATCTTTTCGGCATCCTTGTCAGCGAGATGCACTGTCGTGTCCGGCACCATCGTCACCTCGGCAGATGCCGTCTCAATGCCCTTTTCTCCAAGCACTGTTTCAATTGCCTCGAATGCCTCCGGCTCGGCAATGATCTCAAAGACATCATCCTCCGCGCGCATATCCTCTGCGCCGGCCTCCAATACGATCTCAAGGAGGGCATCCTCATCATCGAACGCCTCACGCTCTACGATAAAGACCGCCTTCTTCTTGAACATCCATGCAACGCAGCCATCCTGACCGAGGTTGCCGCCATACTTGGAAAAGAGGTGGCGCACATCCGCCGCCGTACGGTTGCGGTTGTCCGTCAGGATGTCGAGCATGACCGCAGTACCGCCCGGGCCGTAGCCCTCGTAGAGAACCTCCTCGTAATTGCTGCCCTCTGTCGCACCAAGTCCCTTCTGGATCGCGCGATTGATATTGTCCTTCGGGATATTGTTCGCCTTGGCCTTGGAAAGCGCCAGTTTCAGGCGCATATTGCCCGTCGGATCACCACCGCCCATGCGGACGGCAATCGTGATCTCACGTCCAATCTTCGTTGTGATCTTTCCGCGAATGGCGTCATTTGCGCCCTTCTTACGCTTTATATTTGCCCATTTTGAATGTCCTGACATCGTTCGATCTCCTTCCAGACCTGCTCCGCATGGAGGAGGTCATCTATATACAAGCTGATAGTGCTTTTTCTTTCCCTTTTTGACAAGTACGGTGCCGTCGGTGAAATCCGACTCCTGCAATACGTAGTGTTCGTCCGCAACACGGACATCATTCAGCGTAAGCCCGCCCTGCTGAATCATACGGCGTGCCTCAGCCTTCGAGGGGAATACGCCGCCGCACGTGAGCGCATCCACGAGTTTTTCGCCGATCTCCACATGAATCTGCGGGAGCTCAGCCGTCATGCCGCCGCCAAAGAGGGTCTTCGCGGTCTCCTGCGCCTTCCGCGCCTCCTCTTCGCCATGAACGATCTTGGTCGCCTCATAGGCAAGGATTTCCTTGGAGCGGTTGATCTCCCGCCCCTCGGCAGCCGCAAGACGGCGCACTTCCTCCATTGGGAGATAGGTGAGCAGGGAGAGACAGATCTCTACATCGGCATCATCGATATTGCGCCAGTACTGGTAGAAGTCATAGGGCGAGGTCTTTTCTGCGTCGAGCCAAAGCGCGCCGCCTGCCGTCTTGCCCATCTTCGTACCGTCGCTCTTCGTGAGCAGCTTGTTCGTGAGCCCGAATACCGTGAGATTTTTCTTGCGGCGGCAGAGCTCCACCCCAGCGATGATATTCGACCACTGATCGTCTCCGCCCATTTCCAGCTTGCAGCCATAGCGTTTGTTGAGCTCGAGGAAGTCATACGCCTGCATGATCATATAGTTGAACTCGAGGAAGGTCAGCCCCTTCTCCCAGCGCTGCTTATAACTCTCGGCAGCAAGCATGCGGTTGACGGTAAAATGTGCACCGACATCACGCAGCAGCTCGATGTAGTTGAGCTTGCGCAGCCAGTCCCCGTTATCCACCATGATTGCTCGATCATTCGAGAAGTCAATGAAGCGCGAGATCTGCTTACGGAAACAGTCGCAATTATGGCGGATGGTCTCGTCCGTCATCACCTTGCGCATGTCCGTGCGCCCCGAGGGATCACCAACGGTTCCGGTGCCGCCTCCCACGAGACAGATCGGACGGTGTCCCGCACGCTGCATGTGAGACATCGCCATGAGCGCGATCAAATGACCAGCATGGAGGCTGTCTGCCGTCGGATCGAATCCCGTATAAAAGGAAATTTGTTCCTGACTGAGCAGCTCGCGCAGCCCATCCTCATCGGTGCATTGTGCAAGAAATCCGCGTTCCTTCAGTATGTCAATGGCGTTCAATATACTACCTCTTTCTTAGGCTTCCTCAGTTCTGCCCTTTTTCTACGCCCATCCCAGGTTCTGGCGCTTCTGCGGACGCAGGAGATGATATGCGCGATGGTGCAGATGTGGAGCGATCCGCTCCGCTCTTATTTGAGTTTGAAGACGTCGACTTCCCTGCATCCTTCCCCTTATCATCCGTTTTCTTCTTCGCGTCTTTATCTTTTTCCGGGTCTTCAATCGAAACATCCGAATCAGACGAGGCGGAAAATGCGGGGGAACCCTCGAAATTTCTTACGGGAAGTCCCGCATGGGCTTTCAGCATGAAGGCCTGCCATATAACGGCGGGTGTGGTTCCGCCTGCCATGCCGTGCAAATCTCCTACGCTGTCATTGCCGATCCAGACACCTGCCACGAGATCCGGCGTATAGCCGACGAACCATGCGTCATGATAATCGCTCGTCGTTCCTGTCTTGCCCGCCGCAGGTCTCCCGATGTTGGCGCGCGTTCCCGTACCGCGTCGGATGACATCTTCCATCATCGCCGTCATTGTGGCGGCATTCGCTGCAGAGATGACACTTTTTTCCTTCCGCTCCGCCTCCTCGAGCACCTTGCCCGTGCGCGAGACGACGCGGAGGATGGCAACCGGCTGGACATGAATGCCGCGATTCGCAAACGTACCATATGCGCTCGTGAGCTCCAGCGGTGTGACACCGCGCGTCATACCCCCCAGTGCGATGGCAAGATTGCGGTCATTCGTCGCGCCGTCGAGCACAAACGTCGATATGCCCATCTCCTGTGCATAGTAGATTGCCTTATCGATGCCGATGTCCTGTGCGATGCGCACCGTCGGGACATTCAGCGACCAACGCACGACATCGCGCAGCCGCACCTTGCCCGAGAAGTTGCGGCTGTAGTTCTGCGGTTCCCATCCACCAATCTTCAGCGGCTTGTCGTCAATGATGGAATCCGGCGTATACTTATTCTCGAGTGCCGCAGCAAAGACAAAAGGCTTGAACGCAGAACCGGGCTGACGCACTGCTTGCGTCGCACGATTGAACTGATCCGTGCCGCGTCCGCCGACCATTGCGCGGATATATCCCGTATGCGGATCGATGGCGACCAAAGCCCCCTGCGGCTGAACGATGCCATTTGCGTCCGTAAAGTACGTAGGAAGATTCTGCATGGCGCTTTCCGCAGCGGCTTGGAGATCCATATCGATGGTGGTATAGATCTTGAGGCCATCCTTATAGATGGCATCATCGCCATATTTCTCCGCAAGCTGCTGCAGCACATAGTCGACAAAATATGAGGGGCCGTTTCCGCCGTCGTTATTGCTCTTTGCGATGGAGAGCGATTCCTTCTTTGCAGTGTTTGCTTCGCTCTCCGTGATATAGCCATACTTGACCATCTGATCGAGAACCACAGCTTTGCGCTCGGTTGCGGCTTCGATGTTGTTGATCGGAGAATAGTAGTTCGGACTCTTGGGAATGCCCGCCAGCATGGCGCATTCATTCAGCGTCAGATCCTTGACGTCCTTGCCGAAATACGTGCGTGCCGCAGCCTGAACGCCATACGCTCCCTGACCGAAATAGATCTGGTTCATATAGAGCTCGAGGATTTCCTGCTTGGTATACTGACGTTCGAGCTGGAGTGCAAGAAACACTTCCTGAATCTTTCGTTTCAGCGTCCGATCCTGAGTTAGATAGGCATTCTTGGCAAGCTGCTGCGTGATCGTAGAGCCGCCCTCCGTGACCGTGCGGCCACGAATATTTGCCCAAACGGCGCGGACAATGCCGCGGGGATCGATGCCGATGTGCTCGTAGAACCGATTATCCTCAACGGCAATAAACGCATTCTGAAGATCCTTCGGAATCTCATTGATCCCGACCGGTCTGCGGTTCTCAGCCGCATGGATATTGGCGATTTCATTGCCATGGATGTCGTAGATCTGAGACGATGCCGGCGGCACAATATCCTCCGCGAGATTTGGTCTGGTATTCAGACTTGCCGTGAGGAATCCGCAGCCGACGCCGATGATCATGACAAACAGGATCAGACCCATGACGAGAATTGCTTTTCCAAGAACGGAGCCGTTATTTGACTTCTTTGTTGCTTTTTTTTCGCTTTTCTGCATAGATACCTTCCTGTCTGGATGTCTCTCCACTGCGCATACTGTGTCCAATTCTCCTTATTTTAACACAAACTGCAAATTTTGTAAGGATATTTTGTCAAAAATGGAGCCGCATGCTGTCAGAATCGCCTATTTCAGTTCCACAACAGTCGCTCCGGTGCCACCTTCGGAAATATCCGCAAACGCAAATGACAGTACGGAGCGATGATGTTTCAGATACTCCTGCAGCCCTTGCCGCAGGGCACCCGTACCCTTCCCGTGAATCAAAAGGATCTTGGAGAGCCCCGTGAAAACAGCGTCATCGATAAATTTTCCAAGCACGGATTCCGCTTCGGACACGGTCATGCCGCGCACATCGATCTGCGGTCGGATCTCCGCCGCTTTTCTGGAAATCGATGCCGCAATGCGCACCTTCTCCACACGCGGCTTTGGTGCTTTCCGTTTGACAAATCTGCATGCGCTCATCTTGACAATCGTGCGCAGTCCGCCCACTTGAACAGCAAGCTCGTGCCCCTGAACGGAGAGCACCGTCCCCTCCTGTGCGAGGCTGTCAATATAGACAATATCGCCGGTCTGAATGTCATCGGGGCGCACGGGTTTGCCGACCGGAGTACTGCGCACTGTATGTGCCGGAACGTACGCCTCATCCAGTCTGTTTCGGGCTTCCTGAATCGCCTTGCGGCGCTCCTTGACACCGTGATCATCGAACTGATCCTTGAGTGACTTGATCGTTTCCTCTGCGCTGCGCCGTGCCTCGCGCACGATGTTATTTGCCTCCTCGCGCGCCTTGTGCAGGAGCTCCTGCCGAGAAGCGGCAAGTGTTTCACGTTCGCTGCGCAGGCGTGCCTCGACAGCTGTTATTTCACGCTCTTTGTCATACAGTACACGATTCCTTGCCTCATAGTCCTTCTTTTCCTGTTCGAGTTCATTGACAACGCGTTCGAAATGCGTATGCTCCTCATTGACATAGATTTCTGCACGCGCAACAATCTCCTGCGGCAAACCGAGCTGCCGACTGATCGAAAAGGCATTGCTCGCTCCCGGAATTCCGATCAGGAGGCGATAGGTCGGACGCAGCGTCTTTAAGTCGAATTCCACCGAGGCATTCTCCACGCCCGTTTGTGTGTAGGCGTAGGTCTTCAGCGCCGCATAATGCGTCGTTGCAAGAACTGCAATATCACGCTGCAAGAAGTGCTCGATAATGCTGCGCGCAAGAGCAGCACCCTCATCGGGATCGGTGCCCGCCCCGACCTCATCCAGCAGGATCAGGTCGCCCTGCTGCGCCTTGTCGATGATGCGGACGATGTTCCTCGTATGCGCCGAGAAGGTGGAAAGGCTCTGTTCAATGCTCTGCTCGTCTCCGATATCCGCATAGATATTGGGATAGACGGGAAGTTCCGAATCCGGCGCCGTCGGCAGGAAGCAGCCAGACTGCGCCAGAAGTGCCAAGAGTCCGAGCGTCTTCATGCTCACGGTTTTGCCGCCCGTATTTGGTCCCGTAATGAGGAGTATGGAAAAGTTCTTGCCGAGCTCGATATCAATTGGTACGACCTTATCCTTTGAAAGCAGCGGATGCCGCGCCCGCTTTAATCGGACAACACCGTCCCGATTCAGCGTCGGCGGATATGCCTCCATCTCGCGCGCAAGACCCGCACGGGCAAAGATAAGGTCAATCTCCGCGAGAATCTCACAATTTTCCGCGAGAATCGCGGCGGACTGTGCAATCTCCCCCGAGAGCTTCTGCAAGATGCGCTGAATCTCCTGCTCTCGTGCAAGCCCCATCTGCCGCACGGTATTATTCAGCTCTACCGTCGCCAACGGCTCCACGAAAAGCGTTGCACCGCTTGACGATTGATCGTGAATCACACCAGGGAAATAATTGCGGTATTCCTGTTTGACGGGAATAACGTAGCGCTCATCGCGCACGGTGACAATCGCTTCCTGAAAATATTTCTGATTCGCCGCATCGTGCAGGATGGCGGACAGCCGATCCTTTACACGTGCCTGCGCCGTATGGAGTTCGCGCGTGATCCTGCGCAGCTCAGGGCTGGCATCATCGCGAAAATTCCCGTGCTCATCAATCGTATCCTTGAGATGACGCTCCAATGTGCCAAGGATTTCAATCGGTCTTGCCATATCCTTGAGGAGCGAAACATCCTGCACGAGATCGCGAAAAAAATATTTCACATTCCGCATGCCGCCCATTGTACTCATAATGGAACGAAGTTCATCGAGCTCGAGAACGGAGCTCATTGTCGCCTTTTTCAAGATTGCACGCAGATCGTAGATCCCTCCGAAGGGCGGCGACTGCATCTGTTGAATCTGTACCGCCTCCGCCGTTTCCGCATGGAGTCGCACGACCTCATCGTAGTTGCCGGACGGTATGACACTGCGGCAGCGCTCCTTACCGCGTACGGAGGCGGCAAATGATGCCAGCCAATTTGTGATTTTCTCGTACTCCAAGACCTTGAATGACTCAGTGTCCATAGATACCTCTTATAAGATTCCGCGGAAATAGTGACCGCGTGTAATATCATTGCCCTCCTGCATACGCAGATACTGCTCATCTTCTTCCCTGAGCGGGCCTTTGTGCCGCATTGCAGCCCGATACATCCGAATAATGCCCGCCAGCTCATTGACCGGCATCCCGCGCCCCTCAATCCGCAGCGTTGCCACGCCCATATGGAGAAACTGATGCACATAGGGCAGCAGGGATAATTGCTTGCTGTTCAAGATGTGCATACGGCAAAATTGATCGGTCATCACGGGGAAATCCACGCCCTTGCGGTCACGGAGGTAAAAGTCCTGTCTGCGGCAGGGCATCGAGCATTTCCCCGTATCGAGATTCCCAAGAAAACTGCCCAGGACGCAGTACTCCGAAATCATAAGCGGGAGACGTCCGCTGACAAGAGCCGTGAGGGGCATGGGACTTGCCTTTACAAGGCGCTCCATCTGTCTGCCGTTGAGTTCGGGCGAGAGCGTTGCTTCGCCGAATCCATATGAATAGAGAAAATCCAGTGCAGACGGGTTATAGGAGATCATCGAATAATCCGCATGGAGCGTAACGTGAACGCGCTCGCGTGCAAGGAATGCCGTACCGATGTGATGGACGTGCAGCGCCGACGGCAATTTCTCTCCAAAGCACTCAAAGAGACGGATCAGAGCCGCCTGCTCGTCCCCGCGCACAATGCGGGGCGTGTTGTAGTCGATCCGCACGCCGCATTCCTGTGCATAGTCCCATGCAGCTTCATAGTCCTTCGGATGCAATGAAATACCGCGGAGAGATTCGCCTCCGTAGAGAATGCCGTCCGCACCAGCGGCGACAGCCGCCTTCATCGCCGCCAGATCATCGACCGCAGCCATCAGCGCGGCGGGAGCTGGCAGCTCTGTTTTGTGTCTTACCGGCATTGCACTATTTTTCGCGGCAATCCGCACGGTATCGCTTCGCTTTTGCTGAAAACGATGTATGCGAAGCTCCTCAAGTGAGGCAATGGCAGAGCGGCGCAGATTATTCAGTTCGCTGACGGGCACCATCACAGCATCGTCCATCTCACAGGACAGTTCCGCAAGAGAAAACAGTGTTGTTCCGAGTCGTCCCATCTGTTTCTGCACAGTCTCGATGGTGAGCGGGCGGTTGTTCGCCCGCGCGACAACATAGTCACTCTCGCTGTCCACAGCGTTCCCCGCATCATCCTCAATGTGGAGGCGCAGCTTTTCTCCGAGTCTTGCGTGAAGAACGGCACGAAGCGGGATTTTTTCGCTGTGCGCAACATCATAGGAATGTCTTGCCGCATCCATGAGGTTCGCATCATAGACCTTGAATACACGGTCATTCATATGCACCTTGCCACAGATGACGAATGACACTGTATCTCCCGCGGCGGCTTCACTGCACTCTTTTCCCTGTGCATTGTATAAATGCTCGATCTCAGCGCTGACACGGCCGCCGACCTTCACCCAAAAATCCACCTGATCTCCGATGGCGAGTTTTCTGGACAGCTTCACCGTGACACGGTGCGAACTACGGTCATACGCAGAAACGCGCCCGATCAGGAGGCCGCGGTTGTTCGGCCGTCGATCGCTCATCATATATTTGCCTTGGCGTTTTTCCATATACGCCGTTGTAAAGTCACGATTGAACACCTGCGCCAGATGATCGAGATCCTCTGCGTCAACGGGGGCACTCTCGCGATGGAGATAATGGTCGATCGCCTTGCGATAGGTATGCACAATCGTTGCGACATACTCGGGGCGCTTCATGCGTCCCTCGATTTTCAGCGAATCAATGCCCGCATCAAGCAGCTCAGGGATGAGTTCGATCGTATTCAGATCGCGCGGCGAGAGAAGGAAGTTCCCTGCCGACTCCCCAAGTACATCCTTTCCATGGGCATCGACCAATGTATAGGGCAGACGACAAGGCTGCGCACAGCGCCCGCGATTGCCGCTGCGGCCGCCGATCATGCTGCTCATCAGACATTGCCCCGAGTAGCAGACGCAGAGCGCGCCATGCACGAACGACTCAATCTCAGCGCGGCTCTCTGCGCAGATGTGGCGAATCTCTGCAATGGAAAGCTCGCGCGCCAGTACGACACGCGAAAATCCAAGTTCCTCCAGCGCCCGAACACCAGCGAGATTATGTACCGTCATCTGGGTACTCGCATGCAGCGGAAGCTGCGGAACGACCTCCTTCGCGACGCGTACAGCACCGAGATCCTGCAATAGCACAGCATCTGCGCCCACATCGTAGAGAAAGGCGAGATATTCTTTTAACCGCGGAAGTTCATCACTGTCGACAATCGTATTGACAGCAACATGTACCTGCACATTTTTGAGATGTGCGTGCCGAATGACCTCCGCCATCTCATCCTCATCAAAATTGGAGGCATAGGCGCGTGCGCCGAACATCTTTCCAGCAAGATAAACTGCATTTGCTCCGTTTTCTACGGCAGCGAGAAATGCTTCCTTCGTTCCCGCAGGAGCGAGTAATTCAACCAATGACTTCAATCCTTTGCATCGTGTGAGAACACAGAGACATTCTCTCCATCCGTCCCGCCATCGTCGTCCCCGTCTTCATGCTCGATGACATCTGCTGCAGCGCGCATTTCCTCGAAGAGGCGCAGCTGGTCATCGTCCAGCGTATCCTTGACATCGTCCATCTCCGGGAGTTCAGGAAGATCCGCAATCTGCTCGAGCCCGAATGCGCGCAGGAACAAATCCGTCGTTCCGTAGAGAATCGGACGCCCGATCACCTGCTTGCGCCCCATTTCACAGATCAGCTCGAGTTCGAGCAGCCGTCCAATGGAACGCTCAGCGCGCACCCCACGGATATGCTCCACTTCCTGCTTTGTGATCGGCTGCTTATACGCAATGATGGAAAGCGTCTCCATTGCCGAAGACGAGAGTGTCGGCTGCACCTTTTCGGACAGCTTCTTCACCCACGGAAAGGCGTTTGGATGTGTCACGAGCTGATAGCCACCTGCCGATCTTCGCAGAAAGATGCCGCTCCCGCGCTCCGAAAGGATATGTTCCAGCTCGGTTAGTGTTTCCTGCACTTCCCACTCGGGTGTCTCAATGATTTCAGCGAGTTTCGGTACGGAGAGCGGAATTCCAGCAGCGAACAGAACGGCTTCCAATATGCCCGCCCGATTAAGAGACTGCACGGCTCCCCTCCTTTGCCGAAATGACGATTTCATAGTAGAGATGTTCCTGGGAGATATAGACCATCTGCATTTTTGCAAGTTCCAAAAGTGCCAAAAAGGCGGACAGAAGCTCCTCGCGCGTTCCCGTTGGAAACGCCTCATTCAATTTGATTCTGCCGTTCCTGTGCCTGAGCAGCTCGAGAATATCCGTCATCTTGTCCTGCACGCGATATTCCTCTGCCGATACAACAACGGCGGGAATCACAGGCTCTTCTCGTACGCGTTGCACATCCGCAAAGATGCGCATAAGAGCCTCTGCTGAAAGCCCCATAATCGGCAGCCGATGTGCGGGGAGCGGCATCGGCGCGCGCTCCACATACGGGCTCTGGGCATCGTTCAGGAAGAATAGTATGGACGAGACCTCCTTGAACCGACGATATTCAAGCAGCCGCTCCACAAGCTCCATGCGCGGATCTTCCTCCTGATCTTCCGCTGCATCGCTCTTCGGCAGCAGCATACGCGATTTGATCCGCAGGAGCGTCGCCGCCATCACGAGAAATTCGCTTGCATATTCAATATCAAATTGATACAACGTATCGATGTGGTCCAGATATTGACGCGTCAAATCCGCAATAGGGATGTCATAGAGATCAATTTTATTCTTTTCGATCAGATGCATGAGCAGATCCATCGGTCCCTCAAACGCATCCAATTTGACAAGATAATCTGCCGCCATAGACAGTCCTAGAACAAGAGCGCACTGCCGATCGCACTGTATACGCCGTATACCAGCCGAAACAGCGGCATGAGGACAACACTCAGCAGAGGTGTTGCAATGAACACAATCATAATGAGCAGACTGTAGCGCTCAATTGCCTGATAGCGATAGGCGAGATCCGGCGGCAGAAGGTTGCGCACAATATGCGAGCCGTCCAGCGGCGGAATCGGAAGCATATTGAAGATTGCAAAGTTGACGTTGTAGACAAAGATCATCTGTATGATCCCGTATGTAATCGGTGAAACATCGATATTATGCGAGCGAATGAAGAGGATCATATAGAAGGCAATAAATCCAAGCAGCAGATTCATCGCAGGCCCGGCAACAGACACTAGAATATCATCCCGACGCGGCTGACGAAAATTGCTTGGATTCACCATGACAGGCTTTGCCCATCCAAAACGGACGAGAAAGAGCATGATGAGGCCAATGGGATCGATATGCGCGCGCGGGTCGAGTGTCAGGCGTCCCATCAGGCGCGGTGTGAAGTCTCCGAGTGAGACAGCAGCTCGCGCATGCGCATACTCGTGAAAGGTCATGGCAATGATGAGCCCGGGGATTCCGAGCAACATCTCTTCAAAGTTAAATCCGAACATATATTTCTCCCACTCGTCAGATGCTTAGGCGTTCTTCTGCCATCAACAAGGAAATGATGGTCTTGGAGTCGATGATCTCCCCCGTCTTCACCATTGAAAGAGCCTCGGTAAACGGCATTTGAACGACATTAACAAACTCATCATCATCCGTATGCTGCTCGCCGACTGAGAGTTTACGCGCAAGATAGAGATGAATGTATTCGTTGGAAAAGCCCACCGTTGTTGCAATGGTCGTCAGCTTCTCATACTGCTCTGCCGTATAGCCTGTCTCCTCCGACAGCTCGCGGCGTGCACAGTGCAGGGGATCCTCCCCCTCCATATCAAGCTTTCCTGCGGGCACCTCGAGCGTGACCTTCCCGATGGGATAGCGAAACTGCCGCACCAGAATCACATTGCCGTTCGGCAGCACGGGGAGCACCGCCGCCGCGCCGGGGTGGTGAATCCACTCGCGTACGGACTCCTTCCCGTTCGGCAGACGCACCATATCACGGCGTACATGGAGCAACGTGCCGTCAAAGATATGCTCACCGCTGCACTTTGTTTCTATAAGATCCTCATACATGGCGGATCCCCCTTTCATCCACATACCACCTGCGTTATTCTTCCGTCTCATCCGCACGCTTGACAAACAGTGCGCTCACAAAATCCTCCGCATGGAAGGGGCGCAGATCGTCCATCCCTTCGCCGACACCGATCCACTTGATCGGGATGGACAGCTGGGACTTGATGCCGATTGTTACGCCGCCCTTTGCCGTTCCGTCGAGTTTCGTAAGCACGACGCCGGAAACAGGTGCAGCCTGCGTGAAGAGCTCTGCCTGACTAATCGCGTTCTGCCCCGTGCCGGCGTCGAGTACGAGCAGCGTCTCATGCGGTGCCCCCGGGATCTCACGTCCGATCACACGATAGATTTTCTCGAGTTCCTGCATGAGGTTGGACTTTGTCTGAAGCCTCCCCGCCGTATCGACAATGACAATGTCAATATTGCGCGCCTTTGCCGCCTGCATAGCATCAAAGACAACAGCAGCAGGATCCGATCCTTCGCCGTGCTTTATCACCTGTGCGTCCGCACGCTTGCCCCAGATCTCGAGCTGATCGATGGCGGCGGCGCGGAAGGTGTCCGCTGCCGCGAGCAGCACCGATTTCCCTTGTCTGCGGTAGTAGGCGCTCAGCTTCCCGATGGTCGTCGTCTTACCGACGCCATTCGTTCCAACAACGAGCAGCACCGTCGTCCCCTGCTCCGCCATATGGAATGTATTCTCTCCTGATTCCAGGATCTGTACGATCTCCTTTTCCAAAAAGGGGATCAGATCCTCGGGCGTGCGTATTTCCTTCTGCTTGATCCCCCTACGCACTGCTGCAATGAGCGTCTCCGTCGTCTTAACGCCGACATCCGCCATCAGCAGCGTCTCCTCGAGATCGTCGATCAGCTCATCGTCAATATCGGCATATCCGATGATGAGGCGTTCAATATTATGCGTGAAGTTCTCCCGCGTCTTCGTCAGACCTTTTTTCAGTCGATCAAAGAATCCCACAATAGCTCCTTTCTGCTTTTCAGACGGACTGCTCCGCTTCATAATCCTTCAGGCGTATGGACAGCACCTTTGATACGCCGGCATCCTCTACCGTAACGCCATACATGGTATCCGCCGCACGCATGGTTCCCTTTCGGTGCGTGACGACGATAAACTGCGTGTTCTTTGCAAACTCCTGCAGGAATTCACCGAAACGCGAGACATTCGCCTCATCGAGCGGTGCGTCAATCTCATCCAGAATGGAGAACGGCGAGGGACGATAGCGCAGGAAGGAAAAGAGCAGAGCAATGACGGTGAGTGCACGCTCTCCGCCCGAGAGCGCGGAGAGGTTCTGCCGTTTCTTGTCGGGCAGGGTTACGAGGATCTCAACGCCACTGCTTAGTATATCCTCTTTGTCCGTCAGACGCAATTCCGCAATGCCGCCGCCAAAGAGACGCACGAATATTTCATTAAAATATTCCTGAATCTGATGGAACGCATCGCGAAATGTGCGCGTCATATCCTGATCGATCTTCTGGATAATCTGCTCGATGTCCTGCTTTGCGGCTCTCAGGTCGGCAATCTGTGCCTCTTCCTCCTCGTAACGAGCCTTCTTCTCCGCATACTCCTCGACAGCATTCGGGTTCACAGAGCCGAGCGCCTGAATGTCATTCTCCAATGCGCGCAGACGCTTCTCCAACGATGCCTCGTCCACGTCCAGAATACCTGCTGCCGCCGCCTCCGGCGTCAGTCCAAAGTCGGACAGGAGACGCGTATGGCAGTCCTCCATGCGTATATGAATGCGCTCCAACTGCTTATCACAGTCATGCTGCTTTGTGCGGATGGCTTCTATGCGCGAAACGGCGCTCTTGACGGCAGCGTCAAGGACACGGCTCTCCGCCTCATGTGCCAGTCGCTGATCCTTGAGTACGGCGCTGCGCTTTTCATGTTCTTGGAACGCGGTATCCTGGTGCTCAATATTGCCCTCGAGTTCCGAGAGCCGCTGATCATCGACTCGCAGTTCATCCGCAAGCTGCGTCGCCTGATCCATGACTGCGTTCAGTGAACGGTGCGCCTCCGCATGTTCGAGTTCGCGCGATTTGCGATTGCGCTCTCCCGTCTCGATCTCTGCGGAGAGCGCAGCGACTGCAACATCCAGTGTATGCAGGTGCTCGTGCTGCTCCCTGCGCGCGTCGCGCAGCTCTTCGCAGCGTTCATTCAGCTGCGCGATCGCCTCGGTAAAGCGCACCTCGTGATCTGTGCATACGGCAATATGGCGCTCAATCCGCGTGCGTCTCGCAGCGAGCTGCGCTCCGCGCGCCAGACGCGCATCCTCCGCCCGCTCCATCTCCTGCAGCGTCGCCATCTGATCTGCGATGCGCTCCTCTAACACACGGCGTTTCCCGCGCTCATCCACGAGCTCCTGTGAGAGCCGATCTGCTGCCGTCCGATTCTCTGTATAACGATTGCTCGTCTCCTTGAGCTCCTGTTTCTTCTGCTCCAACGAGACGCGCATTTCCCTATGGGCTTCCTCCTGCGCGCGCAGAGTGTCGCTCAACGTCTCGATCTCCGCACGCCGATTCAGCAGTGCGGACGACTGCTTGCGCCGTCCGCCGCCTGACAGTGAGCCGCCGGGATTCAACAGTTCGCCCGTCAGTGTTACGATGCGTAGGCGATACCCCTCCTGTTTTGCAACAATCAGGGCATCATCCAAATTCTCCATCACGAGCGTCTGTGCAAGCAGATGCTCGGTGACCTTCTGAAATCTCCCCTCCGCCTGCACGAGTGTATTCGCCCAGCCGATTACCCCGTGACACCTCCGCAGGTCGACTGCACGCGGTTGGCGCACCGTGATCGTCGTCAGCGGCAGGAATGTGACACGTCCGCCATTTTTGCGCTTCAAATAGGAGATGGCAGCCTTTGCTGTATCTGTATCCTCCGTGACGATATTGCGCACGCTCCCGCCGAGCGCTACGTCGATTGCCGTGAGATAGCGCTCAGGGATGCGGATGAGGTCGGCGACCGTTCCGGAGACATTTTTGCGCCAGCCCTCCTGTGCCTGCAGGACAATCTGCACATCCCGCCCGAAGCCTTCATAGCTGTCCTGCATGCGCCGCTGAAAATCAAGGCTCTGCCGTATGCGCAGGAGCTCCGCATCCGACTGCCGCAGCTGCGCCTCATCACGATCAATCGTACGACGAAGGTCTCCAATCTCTGTATGAAGCTGATCTCCTTCCTGAGAGAACTGCTGCATCTTCTTCTCAGAGAGGTCGATGGCGTGATTGATGTGCGCGAGTTCGCCCTGCGCCGCCGCAAGGAGATCCTGACGCCGTGTACGCTCCTCCTCTTGCTGCCTGTTCTCCTCCTCCGTATGTGCCGCATTCCGAGCGACGGCAAGCTCCTCCCGCAGACGAGCCAGTACCCGCTGTACGGCATGACAGGAGTGCTCCTCCTGCGCCATGTGCTGCTCCTCGCCCGCAATGATCTCATCTAGCCGCTCGGACGCAACCTGAGCCGCCGTCTGCTGCGAATTTTTTTCCGCAATCTCAGCGCGTTTGCGTTCTAACTGTGCTTGGATCTGGACGATTTCCTGATCGGTCGCGTCAATCTTGGCAGACGCAGATACACGCATGCGCTCGATATCCTCTTCGCGCTTCTTCCCCTGATCCTGCCGCCCCTTGATGAGCGCCGCCTCCTGTCGGAGTGTGTCCAGCTTCTCCTGCACACTGCGCCCCACCTGCTCCTCGGCTTGCATACGGTGGTCGATGGCGCTGATGTCAGCCTCAAGCGCGTTCTTTTTCCCCTCTGCATCCATACGCGCACGCATTTCGCGCGCCTCTTCATCACGATGTGTGCGCAGCGTCTGATCCAAAGCATCCTGTTCCTGCATGAGACGCCCGTGCTGCTGTACGAGCGCCGTCATCTGATACTGGCGCCGCTCGGCATCGAGACTGCGGAACTTCATGGTCTTTTCCGACTGCACGGCGAGCGGCTCAAGCTCTGCCGCATGCGCGTACATGATATCATCCAGACGTACGAGGTCGCCCTCATTTTCACGCAGCTTGCGCAGAGCCTCCTGCTTGCGCGTGCGATACTTCGTGATGCCCGCAGTTTCCTCAAAGAATACGCGGCGATCCTCGGGGCGACTGTCGAGGATATCGTTCAATCGGTTCTGTCCGATGATGCTCATGCCGTCATGGCCGATGCCCGTATCCGCAAAGAGCTGGTAGATGTCCTTGATGCGGCAGCGAGAATCATTGAGATACACCTCGCTGTCGCCGTTGCGGTACAGGCGGCGCTTGACAACGACCTCGTCATAGTCAATCGGCAGCATCTTGTCCGTATTGTTAAAGACAAGCACAACCTCTGCCACACTCAGCGCACGACGCGCGGCAGAGCCGGCAAAGATGATGTCCTCGGAGCGCAGGCCGCGCAGCATGCGAATATTCTGCTCGCCGAGCACCCAGCGAACAGCGTCCGTGATATTGCTTTTGCCACTGCCATTCGGCCCCACTACGGCGGTAATCCCCTGATCGAACTGCACAACAATCCGCTCTGCGAATGACTTGAATCCGTACGCTTCCAAGCGCTTTAGCTGCACGCAACGCACCAGCCTTTCCCCATTAGTTTACCCATTATAACAGAACGGATGGGAAATTTCAAAAAACGGTATCTTCCGTAAATAAACTATGCTATAATAAAATCGTTCGTGGGATATTTTTAGCTTTAATAGGGGGTAATCACATGCCACTTGTCGGAACCAAGGAAATGTTTAAGAAAGCCTATGAGGGCGGCTACGCCATCGGTGCTTTCAACGTCAACAACATGGAGATCGTTCAGGGCATTACGGATGCTGCGGGAGAGCTCAAGTCCCCTCTGATCCTGCAGGTCTCCGCAGGCGCACGCAAGTATGCGCGCCATGAGTACCTTGTCCATCTTGTCAAAGCTGCACTCGAAATCAACGATATTCCCATTGCTCTGCACCTCGACCACGGCGCAGACTTCGATATCTGCAAGTCCTGCATCGACGGCGGCTTCACCTCCGTCATGATCGACGGCTCGCATCTGCCGTACGATGAGAACGTCGCTCTTGCAAAGCGCGTCGCAGAGTATGCGCACGCACATGGCGTCGCCGTTGAGGCAGAGCTCGGACAGCTCGCCGGCATTGAGGACGATGTCAACGTCTCTGCAGAGGATGCATCCTATACGAAGCCCGAGGAGGTTCAGGACTTCGTCGAAAAGACGGGCGTTGACTCCCTCGCGATTGCAATCGGCACCTCGCACGGCGCGTTCAAGTTCACGCCGGAGCAGTGCACGCGCAATGCAGACGGTGTCCTCGTACCGCCGCCGCTCCGCTTCGACATCCTCGAGGAAATCGAGAAGCGCATTCCGGGCTTCCCCATCGTGCTGCACGGCGCTTCCTCCGTCATTCCGAAGTATGTGAAGATCATCAACGAGAACGGCGGACATATGCCGGATGCAGTCGGCATTCCCGAGGATCAGTTGCGCCGCGCGGCAAAGTCCTCCGTCTGCAAGATCAACATCGACTCCGACCTCCGTCTTGCAATGACAGCTGGCATCCGCGAGCACTTCAAGAAGGAGCCGTCCCACTTCGACCCGCGTCAGTATCTGACCGACGGCCGCAGCTACATCAAGGAGCTCGTCACCCACAAGATCAAAGAGGTGCTCGGCTCTGACGGCAAGGCTCCTGAAATCCAGGCGCTCCTCAACAAGTAATATCGCCCCGTTCGCATAACGGAGTGCATGCAATATGACCTTATTTCGTGTCCAGCATGGAATAAGGTCATATTTTTATCTCCGTATCCTCCCCATTCACATTCTGCTAGCTGGACAGTGCTTCATTTTCATTGTATAATGCGTTCAGCATTCACCGTTATGGGAATCATATCAATCCATAGGGGGACATTATATGGCACTTATTGTAAAGAAATTTGGCGGAAGCTCCGTTGCGACGCCTGAAAAGATCAAGAATGTAGCAAAGCGGATTCTGAGCGAGAAAGCCCCCGACGACCGCATTGTCATGGTGGTATCGGCAATGGGCGACACGACGGACGACCTCATTGCCCTTGCCGGAGAGGTTGCACCGAGCCCCTATCAGTACGCCCGCGAGATGGATATGCTCATGACAACAGGCGAGCAGGTGTCTATTGCACTTCTCGCTATGGCATTTCGATCGATGGGTCATCCTGCGGTCTCCCTCACGGGCGCGATGGCAGGCATGAAAACCGACAGCGCCCACACGAAGGGACGCATCCTCGGACTTCATCCGGAGCGCGTCCACGAAGAGCTTGACAAGGGCAATATCGTCGTGATCGCAGGATTTCAGGGAACGGATGAAAAGGGCAATCCCGTAACCCTCGGACGCGGCGGCTCGGATACATCTGCGGTCGCAATTGCAGGCGCAATCGGCGCAGATGCCTGCGAGATCTACACGGATGTTGACGGCATTTACTCTGCCGACCCGCGCATTGCAAAGGGCGCACGCCGCATGCGCGAGATCACCTACAACGAGATGCTCGAGATGGCACGCCTCGGCGCCGGCGTCATGCAGCCGCGCTCCGTGGAGATGGGGCAGCTCTACGGCATCCCCATCCACGTCCGCTCAACCTTTACTTCGGAACCGGGAACCATCATTAGGGAGGAATATACAGTGGAAGAAAAGTCCTTTATCATTCGCGGCGTTACCCATGACGAGCATGTCTCGAAGATCACCGTACTCGGTGTCTCCAATGTCCCCGGTGTCGCGCACAAGATTTTCTCCGCGCTTGCAGAGGCAAACATTGACGTGGACATGATCGTTCAGAGCATTCGCAGCGCAGAGTCGAATATGACGGATATGGTCTTCACCGTCGCCACGATTGATGCCGAGGAGGCGCGTCAGGTGGTCGAGGGGATCTCGGCTGAGATCAAGGCTTCTGCGGTTGCCATTGACAACGATGTGGCAAAGATCTCCATCGTCGGTGCGGGCATGCTCGGCAATCCTGGGATTGCCTCACGTATGTTCGGCGCACTCTCGCGTGCCGACATCAACATCGAGATCATCAGCACGTCTGAGATCAGCATTTCCTGCCTCATCAAGGGTGGCAGTGTAAAGGATGCAGTCAACCGCATTCACGACGAGTTCTTCCCCGAAGGCTAAGAATACTTGTATACACCCGCCCCTTCGGTGGACAGGGGCGGAACAAAACGATATCATCATAATGAATCCAAAGAAAGCACGGATGAATGAAGATCTGCCGCTTGGCGGACTTCATGATGTCCGTGCTTTCAAAACGAAAAGGAGAGCGTATTACAATGGCAATTCAGATGGCGGCATCCCACGCGGCTTCGAGGATACTGAAGGACGCGATTTTCGGTGCCAATGCAGCGTGCCGCGCTGCAATCGCAGAGCATGGTGCGGAACGTGTGACGAATGCAACAATCGGCGCAGTCATGGATGACGAGGGCAAACTCGCCCACCTCCCCACTGTCGAGCGCGTCTTTCGCTCGCTGCCCATTGAGGACTATATTGCCTATGCACCGATCTCGGGACTTCCGGAGTATCTGGAGGCGGCAATCGACATCACGTTTGCAGGCAATCGCCCGGACGGCTACCTCGCTGCGATTGCCACTGCAGGCGGAACAGGTGCGCTACGCACAGCCGTAGACAACTATGTGGAAAAGGGCGATCAGGTACTCACCTCGGACTGGTTCTGGGGGACGTACAATGTCATCTGTCAGGAGCTCGGCTGCTCCGTGACGAATTTCCAGCTCTTTGACGCGGCAAACAATTTCAACCATGCGGCATTTTCCACAGCGGTCGATGCCCTCTTCAAGAAGCAGGACAGCCTCCTCATCATCCTCAACACACCGGCACACAACCCGACGGGCTACAGCCTCTCCTCGGAGGACTGGGCTCATGTACTCGACTGCGTGAAGAAGCACGCAGCCGCGGGCAAGAAGGTACAACTGCTCGTCGACATTGCCTACATCGACTTTGCAGGAGAAAAGCATGAAACGCGCGCCTTCATGCAGAAATTCGCCAATCTACCTGAAAATATCCTGACGCTTTTTGCCTTCTCCATGTCCAAGGCGTATACGTTCTACGGACAGCGCTGCGGCGCTCTCATTGCACTCTCTGCGAGTAAAGCGGTCATCGATGAGTTCGGCGAGATCAGCAAATATGCGGCACGCGCCACATGGTCAAACATCAACCGCGGCGCAATGACCCTCCTGACGCGCATTCAGCAGGATGCGGCCGCTTATGCCTCCTACGAGGCGGAGCGCGATGCCCTCTATCGTCTCGTCCAGGAACGTGGCGACATCTTCATGAAAGAGGCAGCGGCATGCGGTCTCCCCGCCCTCCCCTACAAGGGCGGCTTCTTCCTCGCCATCCCGGCAGCAGATCCGCAGGCAGTCTGCGATCTGCTCCACGAGGATCTGATCTTTGCCGTACCGCTCAAAATGGGCGTGCGCATTGCAGCGTGCTCCGTCCCAAGCACAAAAATGCACGGGATTGCAGAAAAAGTCAAGCGCGCAATGGATAAAATGCCTTGACATTCCGCTCAAAATCTCATAGAATAGCGACGTGTGATATTTTTCATGTAGCCATTAGCCCCGGAGACATGAGTGGATATTGCATCAACTCATAATCATTGAATGCTCTTACTCTCTAGGGGGGAATTACGTGAAAACCACGGTTATGGCAAAAGCCGCCGATATTGAACGCAAGTGGTATGTTGTAGACGCCGAGAACCAGACGGTCGGACGTCTTGCAGCAGAGATCGCGAAAATTCTACGCGGCAAGAATAAGCCCATCTATACGCCGCACGTCGATACTGGCGATTACGTCATTGTTATCAATGCTGAGAAAGTGAAGTTCACGGGAAAGAAGCTGACGGACAAGACCTACTTCCGTCATTCCGGCTATCAGGGCGGCACGACCTTTACGACCGCCGGCGATATGCTCCGCCGCTTCCCGACCCGTGTCATCGAGCACGCTGTCAAGGGTATGCTGCCGAAGAACAGCCTCGGCGCTCAGATCTTCCGTAAGCTCAATGTCTACGTTGGCCCGGAGCATCCCCACGCAGCACAGAAGCCTGAACCGCTGGCGTTTGATATTCGCTGAGTTTCATAAAAGGAGGAATCTGTTCGATGGCACAAGTCACTTACTACGGCACAGGTCGCCGCAAGACCTCAGTCGCACGCGTCCGCCTCGTCCCCGGCGACGGCAAGGTTACGATCAACGGTCGTGAGATGGCGGAATACTTCGGTCTCAAGACGCTCGAGCTGATTGTTCGTCAGCCGCTCAACCTGACCGAAACGGTTGATAAATACGATGTCATTGCCAATGTATCCGGCGGCGGTGCATCCGGTCAGGCCGGTGCAATCCGTCACGGCATCACGCGCGCACTCATCGAGATGGATGCAGAGCTGCGCCCTGCCCTCAAGAAGGCAGGCTTCGTCACGCGTGACCCGCGTGAGAAGGAGCGCCGCAAGTACGGTCTCAAGAAGGCACGTAAGGCGTCCCAGTTCTCGAAGCGCTAATATCGCATTGCAATACAAAATCCCTTCTTCAGCGAAGAAGGGATTTTTATTTGACATTTTCTCAGTTTTAACATATTATATTGCTATAAAAACTATGTTTTACTGAAAGAAGTGAGTTCATGAAAATCTCTGCAAAAGGTCGCTACGGAATCGCGGCCATGGTATTTCTCGCACGCAACTACGATGCGTCCTCCCCCATCACGATCATCAGTATATCGGATCATCTGGGTATCTCAAAGATCTACCTTGAGCAGGTCTTTTCCCTGCTCAAGCGCAGCAAGCTCGTCAACTCAATCAAAGGCTCTCAGGGCGGCTATCAGCTCTCGCGTCATCCGCGCGAGATCACGGCATACGACGTTCTCTCCTCCATCGAAATCTCTCTCATCGAAAAGACCGGATTGGCTTCTGAGAAAATGGATCAGCTGAATCATGTTCTCTCGCGCAATGTCTTCGATGTGTTGGATAAGAGCATATACGAGACACTGAACGCGATCACATTGGAGGAACTCCTTACCGCTCTGAACCACGAGGAGAGCAGCGAAAACCTCATGTACTTTATCTGAGAATGTTCATGCAGACAAAGAGCAAAAGTCCGATACATCCACCCACGAGAGAGCCGTTGACGCGAATCCAAAGAAGATCCTCCTCCACCTTGTCGTAGATGAGATGATTGAGCTCATCGTCTGTGAGACGGGACAACACGTTATTGACAATGACACCAACGAGGGTCTGCGCGTGGAGCGCAGAGCGCGCCAAGAGATCATAGAGTACCTTGGCGATGATCTTCTGCAGCTCCGTCCGCTCCTCCACGAGGAAGAGCATGTGCTGATATTCGAGGTGAAGGATGTTCTGCAGTTGTGTGTAAAAGGCGGGCATATGCTCCTCGATTGGATCGACCGCCCGATTCAAATCCATCTGAAAGTGCCTGCGCATCCCCTGAAAGAGTCGCGCGAGCGTTTCGTCAATCGGAAGCTCCTGTGCCAGTCGCTCCTGCAGTTCGCGGGCAAGGTGCAACAGTTCATCATCCTGACGCAGGTCTGATATGCAATCGTGGAGAAGTGCCACGGCATTTTTCTGCAGGGGTGAGCCATCTCGCCCAAGCTCCTCCAGAACATTGCAGGTATGTCGCTGGATCAGCTCTGCTCCCTCGTCGAGGTTGACCGTATTCGTCACCTCAAGCAGACGTGATAAGAAGCCATCGCCGATCTTCTCGCGCTCGAGCTCTGCCAATGTCTCCCGAATCGAATGACGCGTTTCCTCCGCAGATACCTCTCGTGCAAGAAGCTGCGCGATCCGTGAGAGCGCCTGCCGATCCCATCCATTCTCTGCAGACAGCGTATCAAATCGGCGCATCGACTCCGACGGATCTTCACGCAGAATCAAAGCCTTGAAGCGCTCCGATAAATAGGCAATCGCTTTCTTATTGTTCTTCCGTAGAAATGAGGCGCGGATAAAATGCATGACTGTTCCTGTCAGCTGCTCCTCGGTTTCTTTTTTATGCAGAAATTCCTGCAGCATCGGGAGCAGATGAATCTTTTCGATGTGGCGGAAAATCTTGCGCCGCGAGAAGAACTCCTTCTGCACCATGACAACGATTGCATGGATGAAGCTGTCCCGCCTGCGCGGCAGGATTGCCGTGTGATACGGAAATCCGAGGGGCTTGCGAAAGAGCGCCGTGACGGCAAACCAGTCTGCAACGCCGCCGACCAGAGCCGCCTCACTGACCATGAGCAGCCCCTCCGTCCAAAGCGTCTGCGGGAAATGCAGATGCAGGCCGAGGGAGAGCAGAAAGAACAGAAAGGAGCCCAAAAGAGCCGTATCGGCCTTGTTCCATGTGCGCGTCACAGTCCCCACATCCTTTCTGCAAATGTCACAATGAGCGACAGCCCCATACCGACGAATGCACCGACGATGGCGCCGTTCACGCGGATCATCTGCAGATCAGTATGCACCTTCCCTTCGACGAAGGTGATGAGCTCATCATCCGACTTCTGATTCAGATACTCCCGCACAAAGTCCGCAATCATCGCGTGATGCTTTTCCACCTCTCCGGCAGCGAGATCCTTCATCCAGCGATCTGCACGATGCTGCCACGCCTCCGAATGGACAAAGATGTCTATTTTTTCATTGAGGAGCTCCTTGACATATGGAATCCAGAAGGGATGATTCCCTTTCATGCGATGTTCGATAAAGTCGGTGAGAATGGTCTCAATCTCGAGCTGCTCGATCACGTGAATCTTGTACCGATGAAGCTCCTCATACAGCTTCGGATTCGCGCGCAGCCCGGTCACAAAGGAGACCAGTGCCTGAACTCCATCCCGATGGCGGCGGTCATCCAACGCCGTTGCACAGGTCAGAATCTCCTCCAAGCGTACGGTCAGCCACTCCGCAATCATTGCATCGTCGAAAAAGGACAGGACAAAGGCACGTATCATCCCATCGCGTTCATATTCCGTGCGTATGGATGCGATGTTCTCATGGAGCATATCCTGAAAGACCTGCGTCCGCACGAGCCGCAGCCCCATGCGGATCAGCATATTGAAAATGCGATCTGCATGGGGCTCTTCTGTCAGCACGTCAAGGAGCTCTGCAAAGCTCTCCTCCAAAGGAAGTGCATGGAGTGCCTGAATCACGTATGGAGTCAGTTCCTTTGCGATGCTGCGACTGTCCACATCCGAGGAAACATGGCGGAGAATGTCCACTGCAGCCTCGACGAGGCGCTCACGTCCACCGCGATGCTGCAAATACTCTACGAGGAGCGCCCCGATTTTCTCGCGCTCAACAACATCCATGATATTCTCTTTGCTGAGCAGATCATCGGCAGAGAAGCACACGAGGGACTCCATGATGCGGACGCGGTTGCGCCGAAGGATATCCGTCCGATGGGAGATGCCGAGCGGGCGCCCGAAGATTGCCTTGACCGCAAACCAATCCGCCAGTCCGCCGATCGTCGCCGCCAGAAATCCGTGATGAATGGTTGTCAGTGCGAGCGAGCCTCCCTGCCCTGCCGTCCCGATGGCACCGATGACACTCAGCGCAAGCGCAAGATTTGCCTGATTTTCCTTCTGCAAACCAATCGCCTCACAGTGTCTTTACGAGATCTTGCAGATAAGACTTAAAATCCGCACCGAGATCTTCGCGGCGCAGTGCAAATTCAACGGTCGCCTGCAAAAACCCCAGCTTATCTCCGAGATCGTAGCGCTTCCCTTTGAAATCGTAGGCATAGACGGCTTCTCGCTGCGCCAGCACCTTGAGCGCATCCGTCAGCTGGATCTCCCCGCCCTTGCCCGGCTTCGTTTCGCCGAGAATAGAAAATATCTCCGGGCTGATGATATAGCGCCCAAGCACAGCCATGCGGCTTGGCGCCTCCTCCAAAGACGGTTTCTCCACCATGTCGGAAACGCGCATGAGGCGCGGATTCTCCAAAGTCTCCCCCGCAACAATACCATATGATGAGACCTGCTCATCCGAAACCACCTGACAGCCCAGAACAGAGCCGCAGGTCTCCTCATATACATCAATCAGCTGTCCCAGAGCCGAACGCTCGGGATGGTAGACAACATCATCACCGAGCAGGACAGCAAAAGGCTCATGCCCAACAAAACTACGCGCGCAGAGGATGGCGTCGCCCAATCCGCGCATATATTTCTGCCGTACATAGTGAACGTTCACATCGGTGGTCTCGCGAACGAGGTTCAACAGATCATCTTTTCCCTTGCGCGCCAGCTCGTGCTCGAGTGCAGGCGCGGAGTCGAAGTGATCCTCGATGGCACGCTTTCCATGACCACTGATGATGAGGATGTCCTCGATACCGCTCGCGAGTGCCTCCTCCACAATGTACTGGATGGTCGGCTTGTCTACAATGGGCAGCATTTCCTTCGGCGTTGCCTTCGTCGCAGGGAGGAACCGCGTTCCGTAGCCTGCGGCGGGAATAACGGCTTTGCGTATGCGCTGTTTCTCTTTCATCTTATCTGCTCCATTCATTATGTAAATAGAGCGCGAGGCGCACAGCTCCCCGCGCTTTTCATGCAAATTTTCAATTAGGGTTTTAAGAAAGCACTAATAAATTCAGCACCGCCATCTTAGCCCATCTTTTTTACCCGCACTTCATCGGCAAATCCTCCACATAGCCCTCGCTATGCGTCAGGTTTGCCTCCTAGTTCGGACGAAAAAATCTACGCCAATCTGACAGACTTCATTTTATCAACGATTCCTTAATATCTCAAGGACGGCGTCGCCGATCTCCGCGGTCTTGGCATGCCCGCCAAGGTCGGGCGTCAATGTCCTTCGCTCCACGAGCAGTGTCTCAATCGCAGTGAGCAGACGCTCTGCCCATACTGGCTCTCCAAGGAATTCCAACATCTGACTGACCGACCATATGGATGCCAGTGGGTTTGCAATCCCCTGTCCCGCAATATCCGGCGCACTTCCGTGGATCGGCTCGAACATCGACGGATACTTCCGTTCGGGATTGAGATTCGCACCAGCTGCGAGTCCCATGCCGCCTGCAATCGCCGCACCGAGATCCGTCAGGATGTCGCCAAAGAGATTGCTTGTCACGACAATCTCGAAGCGCCCCGGATCTTTGACAAAGAACATACTCGCCGCATCGACAAGAAGACTGTGTATCTCAACATCGGGATACTCTTTGCCAATCTCCGCGAAAATTTCATCCCAGAACACCATGGAGTAACGGAGTGCATTCCCCTTGGAGATCGAGGTAAGCGAGCGTTTTTCACGACGTGCAAGCTCGTAGGCATAACGTATGACACGTTCGCAGCCATGACGTGAGAAGACGCTCGTCTGCAGTGCCACCTCACGCTCCGTTCCCGTGTAGAGGTGTGCGCCAACATTCGCATACTCCCCCTCGCTGTTCTCGCGCACAACAATCATATTAATGTCATCCGCTGAGACATCGGCAAGCGGACACGGAGCTCCCTTCAGGAGACGTACGGGACGAAGGTTGATGTATTCATCGAATCCACGGCGAATCCGAAGTAGGAGATCCCCTAGGGATATGTGATCCGGTACCCCGGGGTAGCCAACGGCTCCAAGATAGATGGCATCAAAATCCTTGAGGCGATCCAGACCATCCTCCGGCATCATTTCTCCCGTCTTCAGATAGTATTCACAGCCCCACGGGAAATCCTCAAAGGAAACGGAGAATCCCCCATCCATCTGAGCGATGCCGGAAAATACCTTCTTCCCTTCAGCAATGACCTCGGGGCCTATGCCATCCCCCGCAATGACTGCGATATCAAAGTACTTCATGGATTTCCCTCCCGATCAATTTCCATAAAATTGATTAGAACGCGTCCGCAATCGTCTTGATCAGCAGAGCTTCCTGCTGGCGCGGCAGCCCACTCTGATGCAGTGCACGTCCGAAACCAATGAGGAAGTCGATCTTCTGAAGCCGCGTCAGCGTTGTATTCTCACGCAGCACCTTCGTAATCGCCCGCATTCCCGCAACGCTCGGATCCCGCTGCAGCTGAACCTCCATCGCAAGCTGACCTGCAAGGATGTGGCGGCGTACCTCATCCGAAATACCCGCGAGATCTTCCTCCGAGTTCTGAGGAATCTGTCTTGGTGCCAGCTCCGGAATCCCATCGGGACGCACAGAGTGCTCCACGGCAGGTGTGTGATCCTTTACGGGGGCGACGGCAGGACGCTGTGCATTTGTACTGTCCAGAGCCTCGAAGCGCTCCGGCTGTTTCGCTGCAGCCCCGTTCTCGGCGGGAGGTGTCAGAGAGAATTCCCTATGAGGAAGCTGTGGATAGCGCTGACGCTCGGGACGCTGTTCTGCCTCGGACGCAGAGACAGGGGGGCTTGTCGGCAATACAGAGACATTCTGCCCTGTCTTTTCTGCCTGCCGCTCCATGACGGGAGGCGGCGCAATCGGCTGTACGGCGGCAGAGTCTTGCCGCATCGCATGCTGCCCCGATGCAGGCGGCACATTCGTCTGCAGAGGCACGGATGCATCTGCTGCGTGGGGATTCATCACAGGTCGCTCACTGCTTGGGACAAGCAGTCTTTTCGGCTTTGGCGGCGGCGTCGGACGATTCATATTCACGTCCCCAACCAGCTCCTGCACAGGGCGCCCTTCTTTTGCCGCCAGCTTCTCCTCGCGTTTGATGTCCTCCGCCGTAATGATGACAGGCTTCGCCTTTTGTGCGGAAAGGCTGAAGGACGGATCCCCATTTCGTGCGGCAAGACGTGCATCTACGCTGTCCCAACGAAGGCGTGCCGGCTGGGATGCCGCTTTTGCCACAGGCGGTGCCATCGCGGCAGTCACCGATTCTTTCTTCTGCGCCGATATGGATGCTTCATAGCGATTCGGAGCCGCGGTCTCCTCGACCGCAGGCTTTTGTGCAGGATCTGTCACCAATCGATTGGCGTGAAATAGTTCCTGCGAATCCACAGTACCCGGTGTAGCAGCATATGCCGTACCCGATGAGAGCGTAAGAAGCACCGCAGCGGTGAGCATTGTTCTCTTCGATGACATCTTCATTGATATTTCTCCTTCAATTCTCTCACTCTATGAAAGCAACTGCTTACTGCAGTGCCTGCATCGTACGTGCGCCCGCCAAAAAGGCAGAGACGGAGGAGGCACGCAGCTCCGGATTGTCGATGAGCTCGAGTCCATAACGCATACCGTTTGCACCGCGGAAGAAGAGCACCGCCATCTGGCTGTCCGCCTTTGCCGTTGCATCCGGTGTGCCATCGCCATCCTCATCAATCTCGATCTCCTTGGCAGTCGTTGCAAAGATCGCCTTGTTATCCTCTGTCAGATTGATGAGCATAATCCCTTCATATCCGTTGCTGCCCATAATCCCCTTGAGAAGCTCTACCGACTCCTCCGGGCTGATCGCATTAAGGTTAGGGACGCCGTCCTCCGGGAATGCATTCATGTGAATAACCCACGCGTGTTTGATATAGTAATCCTCGTTCTCGAAAATCAAAACCTCACCTTCGTGCCCATCAAGCTCGACTGAGGGGATAACGAAAGCAGGTTGTTTGGGGCACATAATGCGATAGCCGTATGATCTACTCTCATATGCATAGGGCAGTTCGGAAGGCGCGGTCTCGCCTGCGCTCTCTTGAACAGCCTGCACCGTCTCTTCCGCAAAGGCATGAGGTACAGCAGAGAGAACTACCATGGCACCAATGGCTGCGGCTATTTTTCGGTATCTCTTTATCATAGGAAACTCCTTATCAGATCGTGTATCATAGAAAGTGCTTTTTCGACAGCTGCACGCTTATTCTCTAGCCGTGTTCCGGAGAAATTGTTTTTTGCGACAATTGTATGCATTCGATCGGCTATGGCAATATAAACTAGACCGACCGGCTTTTCCTCCGATCCGCCGTCGGGGCCTGCAATGCCCGTAATGCCGACGCCAATATCAGTCTGCATGAGCTGTCGCACCCCCTCCGCCATCTCCCGTGCCGTCTCCTCAGAGACAGCACCGTATTGTGAAAGAGTCTCCTCGGAAACACCAAGAACACGCGACTTCACATCATTTGAGTAGGAAACGACGCTGCCCATGACGTAGTAGGAGCTGCCTGGAATATCCGTCAGCGTACTCGTGAGGAGTCCTCCGGTACAGGACTCAGCACAGGCAATCGTAAGTCCGCGCGCGTATAGATCCCTCCCCAACTTATCAGAGAGCATTTCATATGCAGACTCCATCAATGCACCCTCTCACCCACAATATCGTAGGTAAATCCCTGCAGCAGACGGACGCGGACAATCTCACCAACTTGGCTCTCGGCATCCCCCTCGATGTAGATTTGACCATCCACCTCGGGTGCCTCCCGATAAGAGCGTCCGACAGCGACCGCCTGCTGCTCCGCATCGCGCCCTTCGATCAGAACATCTATCTCCTGATCTTCAAGGCCGATATTGATCTCTTCGGAGATCTTGCTCTGCAGGCTCATGAGGTCATGATAACGCTCCTGCATGACCTCCTCGGAGACCTTCTGCGCCATCGTGGCTGCAGGCGTATCCTCCTCCTCGGAGTAGGTAAAGATTCCCACCTTATCAAAGCGCTGCTCCTCCACAAAGGAGCGGAGTGCTTGATAGTGCGTGTCCGTCTCTCCGGGGAATCCGACAATGAACGTCGAGCGGATTGCAACGCCGGGGATGCGCTCACGCAGCTTTTTAATCAGCTTCTCTACGCCCTCACGAGTATCGGGGCGATTCATTGAACGCAGCAATGCATTATGTGCGTGCTGCAGAGGGAGGTCGACGTATTTTACAACCTTGGGCTCGCTTGCAAACACTTCAATGAGCTCATCCGTGAAGTACTTTGGATAGCTGTAGAGCACGCGAATCCATGCAATTTTCTCAATCTTCGCCAGCTCCCGCAAAAGTGCAGGAAGCATCGGCTTTCGATAGCGATCGAGACCATAGTTTGCGCTGTCCTGCGCGATCAGGACGATCTCACGCACGCCACTCTCTGCGAGTCCACGTGCCTCTGAGAGAATATCCTCCATCTCCCTGCTGCGAAAGCTGCCACGAATGAGTGGAATCGCACAGAACGCACAGCGATGATCGCAGCCCTCGGCGATCTTGACATAGGCGGTATATTGGGGGGTCGTGCGCAGACGCGGCGTCTTGGCATCATAGATGGTCTCGTCCTTGCCTGAGATCAGAAGACGCCGCCCCTTCAGCGTCTCTTGGATGACCTCCATGATACGCCCCCATGCCCCTGTCCCAATGATGGCGTTCGCCTCTGGGATCTCATCGAGCAACTGCTGTCCATAGCGCTGCCCGAGGCATCCTGCAACAATCAGGCTCCGACAGCGCCCCGTCTCCTTATAGTCCGCCATGCCAAGCACGGTTGTGATGGATTCTTCCTTCGCGGACTGGATGAAGGCGCAGGTGTTGACGATCAGGATATCCGCCTCCGCAGGCTCATTGGTGATCTCAATCCCGTGCTCCTGCATGATGCCGAGCATGACCTCCGTATCAACGAGATTCTTTGCACAACCGAGACTGATAAAACCTGCTTTCACTGATAAACTCTCCTCCGGCTTTCGTTATTATTCGTAGAACCGCACCTCTTTGATCCAGCGATCCAGGAGGATCTCCTTTTCCTCCTTGCTGAAATACGGCCTGTTTCTAAAAATGTTGATATTCTTCCCTGCAAACATCTGATAGGAAAGCGTCATCGGATTCGTGGTGAGGAAGTAGAACCGATGCTGTTCCAGCGAGAGCTGCGCCTCATCCGTCAGCAGCCAGTCTGCAAAGACCTCTGCCGCGCGTGCATCGCGCTCCGACGCACGAAAGGCAATGCCCGTCCCATAGATGACCGCCGACGTGCCGTCCACGGGATAGAGAATGCGGATGGGGTACTCGTCATGCACATAACGGAGTGTCTCGCTCAGAACCGCCACCGAGAGATCTACCTCCCCCATCCCCGCCTGCCGTACCGGCGTGTGCAGGTATTTGGAATACTGTATGATCTTCGGCTGAATCCTGCGCCAAATCTCAAATGCGCGCTGATCACCGTACTCGGCAATCATGCTGTAGAGCAGATTCGACGAGGCATCTGCCGCCATGAAATCCGTGGTTCCGATGCGGATGTCACGCTGCTGTGTGAGCTGCTGCCAAGAGTTCGGCAGATCGAGATGCGTCCGCAGATAGTCCTGATTTACGGCAAAGACGACAGGATCATACCAGACTCCTGTCCAATAGCGGTTCGGATGGCGGAACGAGTCCGCAACCTGATCGCTCTTCTCCGAGATATAGGGTACAAGATAGCCTGCTGCAGCAGCGCGGTCAAGCGTCTCACGATCCGTCAGGACAAGCGCAGCCTTTCCATCCCCCTCCTCACGGGATTGGTCATTGAGACGCTTTAGAATCTGTTCGGAGGACAGCTGAACGAAATTGACACGGATATTATGCTCTTTTTCATACTCCTCGGACAGAACCGCCGCAATCTCTGCGGGGAGTGATGTATATGCTGTCAGTTCCTGCATGGGATGGCGTTTCACCGTAGGCGAACCGGACGAGAGAAGTGCCGACCCTGCAGCAATCATTGTCACGAGAAGAGCAATCACGACGATAAATAGCGTATACCGCTTCATGAGGCTTCTCTTTCTTTACATTGAAGAATCTAAACTCTCTCCATTATAAACAATTCGCCGAAAATCCACAAGGTATTTTATCCATCCCCCACTGCGGCGTTATTTTCGAAATAAAAAAGACGCCTCTACAAATGTAAAAGCGTCTTCCCATGTTCGTTTACTTCCCGACAAAGGTCTTCGTCTGCGCCACAATGTGCTCTGCCGTCAGTCCGAACTGCTTGAGCAGCTCCGCCGCAGGGCCGGAGTGCCCGAACTCGTCACGAACGCCGATGCGGTGGACGGGAACGGGGGCATGCTCGGTAACAACGCCTGCAACTGCCTCGCCAAGTCCGCCGAGGATATTGTGCTCCTCGACGGTCACAATCCTGCCGCATTCCTGCGCCGCACGAATGACAAGCTCCTCATCGAGCGGCTTGATTGTCGCCATATTGATGACGCGCGCCTTGATCCCCTCAGCAGCGAGGAGCTTGCCTGCCTTGATTGCCTCGGGGACGAGAATGCCCGTCGCGATGATGGCGACATCCGTACCGTCCTGAATGACCTCGCCCTTTCCAATGGCGAATTCATATGACTCGTCATGATAGACCGGCGTCGCCGCACGCCCGAAGCGGATGTAGACAGGCCCCTCCATCTCGTACGCGGCGCGCACCATCTTGCGTGCCTCCACATCATCCGAGGGGCACATGACCGTCATGCCCGGAATCGTACGCATGAGGGCAAAGTCCTCACAGCACTGATGGGATGCACCGTCCTCACCGACGGAGATGCCGCCGTGCGTCGCACAGATCTTGACGTTCAGATGCGGATAGCCGATCGTGTTGCGCACCTGCTCGTAGGCACGCCCCGCCGCAAACATGGCAAAGGTGGACACGAACGGCACGAGCCCCATCGTCGAGAGTCCCGCACCGACGCCGACCATATCACACTCTGCAATGCCGCAGTTAAAGTGACGATCGGGAAATGCCTTCTTGAATGTTCCGCTCTTCGTCGCCCCTGCGAGATCCGCATCCAGAACAACAATATTTTCATGTTCTTTGCCGAGCTCTACAAGTCCGTTTCCGTAGCTGTCACGTGTTGCAACTTTCTTTACGTCTGCCATGCTCATGCCTCCTCAATCTGCTTGCGAATCGCAGCCAGTTCCTCAAGGCCTCGTGCGAGTTCGTCATCATTGGGTGCCTTGCCATGCCAGCCGGCATTGTTCTCCATAAAGGAGATGTCCTTGCCCTTCACCGTCTTCATAAGGATCGCGGTTGGCTTTCCTGTCCCCTTGTTTGCATGGAACGCCTTGAACGCCTCTTCCAGCGCACTGTAGTCATGCCCGTCAATCGAGATAACCGCACAGCCGAACGCCTCAAACTTCGCGTCGATCGGTGCCGTGTTCATGACATCTGCCGTGGCACCGTCGATCTGAAGGCCGTTCACATCCACCGCAATGCAGAGATTGTCCAGCTTGTAGTGCGCCGAGAACATGAGCGCCTCCCAGACCTGACCCTCGGCAAGTTCACCATCGCCGAGCAGCGTGTAGACATTGATATCCTTGCCCAGATACTTTGCGCCCTTCGCCATGCCCGCCGCCGTCGAAATGCCCTGCCCGAGCGAGCCCGTGGACATATCCACGCCCGGCGTAAGGTTCATATTTGGATGTCCCTG
Organism: Selenomonas timonae; assembly: GCF_014250475.1. Taxonomy (NCBI): domain Bacteria; kingdom Bacillati; phylum Bacillota; class Negativicutes; order Selenomonadales; family Selenomonadaceae; genus Centipeda; species Centipeda timonae. The sequence continues at coordinate 1,972,178 of NZ_CP060204.1, forward strand.
CAGACGTGAGCCGATATGGCGCAGTGTCAGCAGCTCCTCCACGGGAAAGAAACCGCGATTGGCAAGCGTCGCATAGAGTCCGGGTGCGACATGTCCCTTCGAGAGAACGAAGCGATCGCGGATCGGATCGTTCGGATTCTTCGGGTCAACGCGGATTTCCTTATTGTAGAGATAGGTAAAATACTCCGTCGATGAAAGTGAGCCGCCAGGATGCCCGCTCTTTGCTGCATGTGTGCTGCGCAAAATACCCTCGCGTACCTTCACCGCGAAAAGCTGGAGCTCCTTCTCTTCAGCTGCCGTCATAAAACTCCTCCTCGCCCCAATCAATACATTACCATACGGATTCATTCTACCCCTTTTTCTACTTACCCGCAATATACACAAGGCTACAATTTTTCCGATATATTTACAAATAGAAAAGTCGCCCTAAATGGGCGACCTCTTTGTATCCGCTTTGTCAGATCTCCATAATGATGGGCAGTATCATCGGGCGGCGGCGCGTCTTATCGAAGAGATAGCGGCTGAGTGCGTCGCGCACATTCGACTTGATCGCCGACCACTCGCGCACATTCTCATCCTCACAGCGATCGAGCGCCTGCTGGACACGCGCACGTGCCTCCTCCATCAGCGCCTCCGACTCACGCACGTAGACAAAGCCGCGTGAGACGATGTCGGGTCCCGATACAACGCGGTTGTTCTGGCGATCCATCGTCACAACGATGATGAGGATGCCGTCCTGCGACAGCTGACGGCGGTCACGCAGGACGATATTGCCCACATCGCCGACACCGAGACCATCGACCATGACCATGCCGGACTGCACGCGTCCGACAACCTGTCCCTTCTCCTTCGTGAACTCGAGAATCTGTCCGTTCTCACTGATGAAGATATTTTCCTTCGGCATACCGAGTTCGCGTGCAAGGCTTGCGTGCTGCACGAGGTGATGGTATTCGCCGTGCACGGGCATAAAGAACTTCGGACGCACGAGATTGTGCATGAGCTTGAGTTCCTCGCGGCTGCCGTGCCCCGAGACGTGAATGCCCTTGTCACGCCCATAGATGACGTTCGCACCGAGCTTCATCAGATTGTCCACCGTCTTAGAGACGAGCTTCTCGTTGCCCGGGATCGGCGTCGCCGAGATGATAACTGTATCACCCGGCACAATCGTAATCTTACGGTGATCGGATGCCGCCATGCGCGAGAGCGCAGACATCGGCTCACCCTGACTGCCCGTCGTCACGATGACGATCTGCTCGGGACGGAAGTTGTTCACCTCATCGATGCCGATGATCGTCCCCTCGGGTGCTGTCAGATAGCCCAAATCAAGAGAGATACCAACCACATTCTCCATGCTGCGCCCGAGGACGGCAACGCGCCGCTTGTATTTCACCGCCGTGTCGATGACCTGCTGGATGCGGTGGACATTCGAAGAGAACGTCGCGACGATAATGCGCCCGCGCACATTGTGGAAGGCCTTGTCGAATGCCGCGCCGACCGTGCGCTCGCTCGCCGTATGCCCCTCCCTCTCCGCATTCGTGCTGTCGGCGAGGAGGAGCAGAACCCCCTTGTTGCCGAGATCGGAGAAGCGGCGGAAATCCGTCATCTGTCCGTCGACCGGCGTATAGTCCAGCTTGAAATCCCCCGTGTGGACAATCATGCCCACAGGCGTCTTGATCGAGAGTCCGACCGCGTCGGGAATCGAGTGGTTCACGCGGATGAATCCGACGCTGAAGCAGCCGATGTTGATGATGTCTCCCGCCATCACGGAGTGCAGATTGCTTGAATCCACCCCGTTTTCCTTCAGACGCCCCTCAAGAATACCAAGCGTCAGCCGCGTCCCATAGACGGGTACAGGAATCTGCTTCATCACATAGGGCAACGCGCCGATGTGATCCTCATGACCATGCGTCAGGACGATTGCCTTGACCTTGTCCCTGTTTTCGATCAGATAGGTAATATCGGGAATGACGAGGTCGATGCCGAGCATGTCCTCCTCCGGGAACATGAGCCCGGAGTCCACAACGAGAATCTCATCATCCACACGGATGGCAGTCATGTTCTTTCCGATCTCGCCAAGACCGCCAAGCGGTATGACCTGTACCTTCTGCACATTTTTCCCATGATTGCCATTACGATTTAACGACAAAAAACACACCTCCATAGATATGGGACATCTTCACCGTGTCCCTATTCCTTAAATAATTGCTCATCCATTCGATCATGAAATCAGAATTCATCCACACGAAAATACAGCGACCGGAGGAGATTTCCTCCATCGTCGCCATATGGGAAAGCGCCGTCTTCGCTGTCATTGCTGTGAAAAAATACGACCGCACAGCAACGCGAAAACCGCAAGAAAAATGATCCGATCCATTCACTTGAGGCTATTTTACCATTCCATTACCAACAATGCAAATAAATTTTGTGCAGATACACAAAAGGCACTCCCAACCGAGTGCAGGGAGTGCCTTATATCGTGCGCTCAGAAGCGCATGGTGAGACCGACACCGACGCCGTTCTCACGGCTGCCGTGATCCGGCTTGAAGTTATGATAGTTTACATTGAGATCCAGATTTGCGATCAGGGACTTGTTCAGCCCGACCTGCGACTCGTTGAAATCCTTGCCCGCAATATAGGACGCATAGGCATTGAAGCCGAGTACTGTCGGTGTGCTGAGCGCCAAGCCCCCATAGAGATTGTTCTCGTCTGTCTGCCCCATATCCCAACGATAACCGCCGAGGAGGCGAACGTTCTGTCCAACAACATTGTACTGCATGTAGACATCCTTTGGATTGCCGTACTCATCGCGGTCATTCCGCCCTATGCCAACGGCGATCTCGTCCGTTGCCTTGTACTCGATATAGGCCTCTTTCGTACCGATGCCGACAGCCGTATCATGTGTGCTGAGATGGTTGATCGGCGCTGCCGAAGCCGCCGTCGAAATGGAAAGACCAAGCACAGCAGCCAGAATTGCAATTTTCTTCATCGTAATTTCTCCTTTCCGATGTGGGTATATTATCCCTGTGCAGCGTTTGATATAACTTAACACGGGATTATTCTTTGATAAATCTTTAGCACCTGACGCTAAAAGAAGTGGCTCACAGGATCTGCTGCTTCGTCTCCAACGCCGAGAGTATGCGCTTCTCCTCCGCCATCAGTTCCTCTGCCGCAGTGAGCTGCATTGCGACCTGCTCGTACGAGGTACCGCCATAGGAGTTCCGTCCCGCAACGCAGGTCTCGGGGCGAATCGCCTCGTATACATCCTCTGCAAAGAGGTTCGACAGCTTCTGATAGTCCGTAAGCGGCAGATCTATAAGCCAGATGCCACGCTCGATGCAGAGTGCGACCGCCTGTCCGGAGACGCTATGTGCCTGACGGAAGGGCATTCCCTTCCGAACGAGGTAGTCCGCAAGATCTGTTGCATTCGAGAAGTCCGCCTCGACGGCGTGGCGCATGACATCCGCGCGCACCTTCATCCCACGGATCAGCTGTGCGTAGACGGCAAGGCTGAAGTTCACCGTGTCGATGGCGTCAAACAGCCCCTCTTTGTCCTCCTGCAGATCCTTGTTGTACGCAAGCGGAAGTCCCTTGACCGCAGTGAGCATCGCCATGAGATGACCGACCACGCGCCCCGTCTTGCCGCGCACGAGCTCGGAGACATCGGGATTCTTCTTCTGCGGCATCATGGACGAGCCTGTGCAGTGCGCGTCGTCCAGTTCCACAAAGGAGAACTCACGCGAGCACCAGAGGATGATCTCCTCCGAGAGACGCGAGAGATGCACCATGAGGATGGACGCCGCCGAGAGGAATTCGAGGATGTAGTCACGGTCACTGACCGCATCCAAACTGTTCGTATAGATGCGCTCAAAGTTCAGCTTCTGCGCGACAAATGCACGATCAATCGGCAGCGTCGTGCCCGCGAGTGCCCCTGCGCCGAGCGGCATGATGTCCGTCCGCGCATAGACGCCTTGAAAGCGCTCAAAGTCGCGCGTAAGCATACCGAAGTATGCCATAAGATGATGCGCAAAAAGGATGGGCTGGGCGCGCTGCAAATGTGTGTAGCCCGGCATGATGACATCCTTATTGGCTTGTGCGGATTCCACCAACGCGTGTTGGAGCTCGGCGATGTGACCGAGCACCTCCACGACGGAGCGGCGCACGAACATATGGGTATCGAGTGCCACCTGATCATTGCGGCTGCGCGCCGTATGCAGACGGCTGCCCGCATCTCCAATCGCATCGGTCAGACGCTTTTCGATATTCATATGAATATCTTCGAGCTCGACGCTGAATTCAAATGCGCCGCTCTCGATCTGTCCGAGGATATCTCGCAGCCCCTTGTCGATTGCCGCACGATCCTCCTCCGAGAGAATCCCCACCTTTGCAAGCATAGCAGAGTGCGCAAGCGATCCTGCAATATCCTCGCGGTACATGCGCCGATCAAAGGCGATGGACGCCTGAAACTCGTTGATCATCTCGTCCGTCGTCTTGGAGAAGCGTCCGCCCCAGAGCTTTTCGCTCATTACTTCTGCCCCTCCTGCATGAGTGCGCGCACCTTGAGCGGCAGGCCAAAGAGGTTGATGAAGCCCGTTGCATCCGCCTGGTTGTAGACATCGTCATGCTCAAAGGTGACAAACTCCTGACTGTAGAGCGAATATGGCGACGTTGCGCCCGCAGAGATGATGTTGCCCTTGTAGAGCTTGAGGCGCACCTCACCCGTCACAGTCTCCTGCGTGCTGTCCACGAATGCGGCAAGCGCCTCGCGCAGCTGGCAGAACCACATGCCATCGTAGACGAGCTCGCCATAGCGGATGGCAAGGCCTTCCTTGTAGTGGAAGGTGGCGCGGTCGAGGCAGAGATACTCGAGCTCACGGTGCGCGTAGTAGAGGATCGATCCGCCCGGATTCTCGTAGACGCCGCGCGACTTCATGCCGACGAGGCGGTTCTCGCAGATGTCGACGATACCGACGCCGTTGCGTGCACCGATCTCGTTGAGCTTCGTCAGTAGTTCGACCGCCCCCAGCTTCTCCCCGTTGACAGCGACAGGAACACCCTGCTCGAACGAGATGGAGACATACTCGGGTGCATCCGGCGCATCCTCAGGCGCACAGGAGATAAGGAACATGGAGTTCTTCGGCTCATTCGCGGGATCCTCGAGATCGGAGCCCTCATGCGAGAGATGCCAGATATTGCGATCCATGCTGTAGGTCTTGTTCTCCGTCGCAACTGGGATGCCATGCTTCTTTGCATACTCGATCTCCGCCGTTCGGGAGTCGAGATCCCACTCGCGCCACGGCGCGATGATCTGGAGATTTGGTGCAAGCGCCTTGACCGTCAGCTCAAAGCGCACCTGATCGTTGCCCTTTCCCGTCGCGCCGTGTGCAATCGCATCTGCACCCTCGCTCTTTGCGATGTCGACGAGAGCCTTTGCAATCACAGGGCGCGCAAACGATGTGCCGAGCAGATACTTCCCCTCGTAGACTGCGCCCGCCTTGAGTGTCGGCCAGACGTACTCCTCAAGGAATTCCTTCATCAGATCGACGATATGCACCTTCGATGCGCCTGAGGCAAGAGCCTTGTCATGTACGGGCTCAAGCTCCTCGCCCTGCCCGACATCCGCGCAGACGGCGATGACCTCGCAGTTGTCATAGTGCTCCTTCAGCCACGGAATGATGACCGAGGTATCCAGACCGCCGGAATACGCAAGGACTACTTTTTTGATCTGCTTTGCCATGTTTGAAACAACTCCTTAGTAAATTCAGTCGCCCATTACGAGCGCCATGATTGCCTTTTGGACATGGAGACGGTTCTCCGCCTCATCAAAGATCACATCGGCGAAGTTCTCAAAGACCTCCTCCGTGATCTCCTCACCGCGATACGCGGGCAGACAGTGCATGACGATGCAACGTTCCTCCCCCGAGGCGGCAACAAGCTCACGGTTGACCTGATAAGGACGAAAGAGTGCAATACGCGCATCGTGCTCATCCTCCTGCCCCATGCTCGCCCACGTGTCCGTGACGATGACATCTGCGCCCTGCACCGCCTCTTTCGGATCGGTGGTGATCGTCACCGTTGTGCCCGATGCCGCTGCATCCGCCTTTGCATTTGCCACAACCGCCGCATTCGGCGCATAGCCCTCGGGCGTTGCCGCAGCGAAGTGCATGCCGACCTTTGCCGCCGCATACATGAGTGAATGCGTCATATTGTTGCCGTCGCCGACATATGCCATCTTCAATCCCGCGAGATTCTTGCCCTTGTACTCACGGATTGTGAGAAGATCCGTAAGTGCCTGACATGGGTGCAGAAGATCGCTGAGCGCGTTGATGACGGGGACATCCGCCCAGCGCGCCAGCTCCTCGATGCGGTCATGCCCATAGGTGCGGATCATAATGCCGTCGAGATAGCGTGAGAGCACGCGCGCTGTGTCCTTGATCGGCTCGCCGCGCCCAAGCTGCAGGTCGCGGCTGCTGAGAAAGAGCGCCTGCCCACCGAGCTGGTACATCCCCACCTCGAAGGAGACGCGCGTCCGAGTCGAGGACTTCTCGAAGATCATGCCAAGCGTCTTCCCCGCAAGCAGAGGATGCGGAATGCCCGCCTTCTGCTTTGCCTTTAGATCAGCCGCAAGCGTCAGTATCTCCTCTACGTCATCTGCACTGAGTTCGTGGATGGAGAGCAAATCCATTCCCTTGTTCATCATAGTCCTCCTCGGTCACATATGTCAAGGATGCAGCGATCCAAAACAGCAATCAGTTCATCCACTTCAGTCTTCGAGAAAATCAGCGACGGGATAAAGCGCAGAACATTCCCGGCCGTACAGTTGATGATAACGCCCTGCTCCAACATCCGTCGGGCGATTGCCGCCGCATCCTCATTCCTCTGCATCTCCATGCCGAGAATCAGCCCCGTGCCGCGCACCTCTCTGATATGCGCAGGGTATTTCTCCTGCAAGCCGCGCAGTGCTTCTTTGAAATATGTGCCGACCGACTGTACTTCACGCAGGAAAGTCTCGTCTGCAATCGTATCAAGGACGACGTTTGCCGCCGCACACGCAAGCGGATTCCCGCCGAAGGTGGAGCCATGGTCACCCGCGTGAAATGCAACGGCGACCTTCTCCGTGACGACGAACGCCCCAATCGGTACACCGCCCGCAAGCCCTTTGGCGAGCGTGACAACATCCGGCATTACGCCCTGCGCTTCATAGGCGTAAAACGTCCCTGTGCGCCCCATCCCCGTCTGAATCTCGTCAAAGATCAGGAGGGCATCGTGCTTGTCACAGAGTTCCCGCACCTCTTTCAGATAGCCGTCCGACGGCATGCGCACGCCGCCCTCGCCCTGAATTGGTTCGAGCATGACCGCCGCCGTATTCTCGCTCATCTGTGCTTCAAGCGCCGCAATATCGTTGAACGGCACATAGTCGAACCCCCCCGGCAGCGGCTCGAAGCCCTTGTGGAATTTCTCCTGTCCCGTTGCCGTCAGCGTCGCGAGTGTACGGCCGTGGAAGCTGCCGAGCGCCGTGATGATCTGCGATTTGTCGGGAGAGATTGTATGCGCGTATTTGCGCGCAGCCTTGATTGCGCCCTCATTCGCCTCTGCACCCGAGTTGCCGAAGAACACCTTGCCGCCCGCCGTGAGCTGCGACAGCTTTGCCGCAGCATCCGCCTGCGCCTCGGTGTAGTAGAGGTTCGACACATGGATGAGACGCGCTGCCTGCGCGGCAATCGCGTTTACGAGCGGCGCGTAATTATGTCCGAGCACATTCACCGCAATTCCGCCGAGCGCATCGAGGTATTTTCGCCCATTGACATCCCACACATACGAACCGTCCCCGTGGTCGAGCACAATCGGATAGCGTGCGAACACGGGCAGATAGCTCGCCGTGTCCCTTGCAATAATTTCATTCTCGTTCTTCATCATATCTCCTGCCTACGGAAGCACCATCGTTCCGATACCGCGCGAGGTGAAGATCTCCAAGATGATGGAGTGTGCAAGCCGCCCGTCGATGATATGGGTCTTGTGCGCCCCCGCCTCAAGTGCCCTAAGACACGCCTCCACCTTCGGAATCATGCCGCCCGCAATGACGCCGCTGCGTATGTATTCCTTCGCCTCGTCCATGTGCAGCTGCGAGAGGAAACTGCTCTTGTCGCCAAAATCCTTGTAGACGCCTTCCACATCCGTAAGGAGCAGGAATTTCTCTGCATGCAGCGCCCCCGCAATCTCCGCTGCAACATAGTCCGCATTGATATTGTAGCTCTCTCCCTCAGCCCCCATGCCGATGGGGGCAATGACGGGTACATAGCCCTGATTGAGGAGATCGACGATGATGCCCGTATCGATCTCCGTGACCTCCCCGACGTAGCCGATGTCCACCGTACGCGCCTCGTCGTTTTCATAGACAGTCGCGTGCTTCTTCTTCGCCTTGATGAGCCCTGCGTCCTTGCCGCTGAGCCCGACCGCACGCACGCTGCGCAGATTGAGCAGTCCCACAATCTCTGAGTTCAGCTTACCGTCGAGAACCATCTCGGCGATCTCGACAGTCTCCTCGTCGGTCACACGGAGCCCCGAGACAAACTCACTCTCCTTGCCGACCTTCTTGAGAAAGCCCGTGATCTCGGGTCCTCCCCCGTGCACGAGGATCGGACGGATGCCGACAAACTTCATCAGCGCCACGTCGCGCATGACATTTTCCTTCAGTGCGTCGTTGATCATCGCGTTGCCGCCGTATTTGATGACGACCGTTTTCCCGTAGAACTCCTGAATGTATGGGAGTGCGTCTACAAGAATTTCCGCCTTGTCATGATCGGAGTACATCGCCGTCCCCCTCTCAGGTATGATACTCGCCGTTGATCTTCACATATTCATAGGAGAAATCGCAGGTCCAGACCGTGGCTTCCGCAGCGCCATCGTCAAGGTCGATATCAATGACGATATCATGCGCTGTCATCACTGCACGCAGTGCATCCGCATCGTATGCCGCACCCACGCCTTCCGCATAGACGGGAATGCCGCCGAACTTCACAGTCGTCCGATTCGGATCCATCGGGACGCCCGCATAGCCAACCGCACAGATCACGCGTCCCCAGTTCGGATCCTCACCGAAGAACGCAGTCTTGACGAGCGGACTGTTTGCCACACTCATGCCAACCGTCTTGGCATCAGCAAAATTATTTGCCCCCTTGACGTGAATGGTGATGAATTTCGTCGCCCCCTCGCCGTCTGCTGCGATCTTCTCCGAGATCCCCTGACAGAGCGCGAGGAGTGCTCCTTTGAACGCCTCGTAGTCCGCATTCTTCTCCGTGATCTTCGGATTTCCTGCAGCCCCGTTCGCAAGCACAATTGCCATATCGTTCGTGCTCATGTCGCCGTCGATCGAGATCATATTGAGGCTGTACTCCATGACCTCAGAAAGCGCTTCCTGCAGGAGGATGGCATCGATATCCGCGTCGGTCGTAATGAAGCAGAGCACGGTCGCCATATCCGGGCATATCATGCCAGAGCCCTTTGCGATGATGCCGAGACGGACTTCCTTGCCTCCGAGCACGACGGACGTCGTCCCCGCCTTGGAATAGGTATCCGTCGTGATGATGGCGTTTCCCGCATCCGCGCTGCCATGCGGCGAGAGCTCCTTTACCGCCGCATGAATGCCCTTCTCCACCTTGTCCATCGGCAGGAGCTGACCGATGATGCCCGTCGAGGCGACAATGACATCCTGCACACCGCAGCCAAGGGCATCGGCTGCGATTTTCTGCATGGCGGCGGCATCCGCCTCGCCCTGCGCCCCCGTGCAGGCATTGGCGCAGCCCGCATTGGCAACAATGGCGCGTGCCGTATGCGTGGCAACAACCGCCTTTGAGACATGGACGGGCGCTGCTGCAACGGCATTCTTCGTAAAGGTTCCCGCGACAGCGGCTTCCCTGTCACTGTAGATCACGGCAACATCGAGATTCCCGCTCTTCTTGATGCCCGCCTTGACGCCGGCTGCCTGAAATCCCTTCGGGTAGGTAACCCCGAGCTTCGCACTCTCTTCGCTGAACATATATTTTCCTCCATTTTCCTACAAAATCACGGATACATGGGCACGAGATCCAGCCCCGCACGCTCATCCAGACCAAATGCAATATTCATATTCTGTATTGCCTGCCCCGCCGCCCCCTTGACGAGATTGTCAATGGCAGAGAATACAATGACACGCTGCGTTCGCGGGTCGATATGCCACGCGATATCACAGAAGTTCGTGCCACGTACACATTTCGTTGCGGGATACGCACCTCTTCCAAGCAGGCGGATAAAGAACTCATTCGCATACATCTCCGCAAAGGCCGCATCAATCTGCTCCGGCGTCACGCCTTCGTTCATTTTCGCATAGCAGGTTGCGAGAATGCCGCGCGAGATCGGTGCAAGATGCGGCGTGAAGTTAATCGTGACCGCAGCGCCGCCCACATTGGAAAGCGCCTGCTCGATCTCCGGCGTATGACGGTGCGATACGGCGCCGTATGCCGTAAAGCTATCATAGAACTCCGGAAAATGCGTACTTTCCTTCGGTGTGCGCCCCGCTCCCGATACACCCGACACAGCATCGACGAGGATCGAATCCATCTGCACCAGACGGGCTTTCACAAGAGGCGCAAGTGCAAGTATGCTCGCCGTCGTATAGCAGCCCGCATTTCCGATGATGTGCGCTGAACGCACCTGATCGCGATAGAGCTCGGCAAGACCATAGGCGCGATCCGCATCGGGGTCGATATGATCCACATGATACCACTCTTCATACACGGAGATATCTGCAAACCGATAGTCTGCGCCCAGATCAATGATGCGCAGCGGCAGATCCGAAACACTCTTTGCAATCTTCATTGCATGTCCATGCGGAAGTGCGATAAAGAGGACATCGCTGACCTCGGCAATGCGTCGTACATCCTCCATGGATTCAAGCTCTTTGTTATAAATATTCAATAAATGTGAATAAAGCGTGGATATGCGTTCGCCTGTATGACGCTCCGATGTCAGATGTGCAATCTCGACATTCGGATGTCCATGTAGCAGGCGAATCAGTTCTTCCCCGGCATATCCAGAAGCTCCGATAATACTTGCCTTCATTTCATCCCCTCCGTTTCATCTTCGAAAAGATTTTATAATTATACATCTTTACTGCATAAGATTTCAAGTCTTTTTTCAAAAAATTACCGGTTCCACTGCAGTCCATAGAACTGCCCGTGAAACCGGCACAATACATATTATTTTTTCTTTACGGAAGATTCCTTGCGATGCAGGACACGCGCCCCCTTCGTATCGAGACGCAGATGAAGGGGGCGTGCCTTCACATCGTGCGCAAGGAACGCTTCCTGCATGGCGGCTGCCACTTCCTCCGTGCATTTGCGATGCTCGGGAGCAAAGGCAATGAGGCAGGGTCCCGCCCCGCTCAAGACTGCCCCGTAGGCGCCTGCCTTCTTCGCTGCGGCAAAGACATCAAACATGCCCGGGATGAGGGATGCGCGATAGTTCTGATGGAGTGCGTCCTCAAAGGCATTGCCGAGATGTTTCTCCGAACCGCGCGCGAGCGCTGCGACCATCATCGCTGCATGGCTGACGTTGAATACAGCGTCCTTCATGGGGACTTCCGAGGGCAGCACCTCACGCGCAGATTTTGTCGAGAGATAGAAGTCCGGCACCATGACGACAAAGCGCATAAAGATACGCGGCAGGAAGGAAAAACATTCCACATGACCGTTTGTCACCGTGTTCACCGTAAATCCGCCGAAAATCGCAGGCGCAACATTGTCGGGATGTCCCTCGATGTCTGTCGCCAGCTGCAGGAGATCATCACGGCTGAACGGACTGCCGACAATGGCATTTGCCGCAGTAAGCCCCGCCACAATCGCAGTTGCACTGCTGCCGAGTCCACGTGACAGCGGAATCCGATTGTTCATGCGGATCTTTGCGCCCTGGAACTCCTCCGCACGGTCGGCACGCTGGAGAAGATATTGAATGGATTTCCATACGATATTGCGCTCATCGCCCGGAATATACGCCGCGCCTTCGCCGCGCGCAGAGATATGAAGCCCCTTTTCGTGCGTGAGCGTCAGCGTCATTTCGTTATACAGCGTACAGGCAACCCCCAACGCGTCAAAACCCGGGCCGAGATTCGCACTTGTCGCAGGAACGCGCACCCGTACGGATCGCTCATTCATAGCAGATCCTCCTGCCCGTCTGCAACGCGGATCAAGCTGCGCACCTCACGTACGACGGGGAGCGCCTCGAGTGCCTCTACTGCTGCAGATGCCGCTGCATGGGTGACGACATGGGTCACGGCGACGATCTCTGCATCCCCAGTCTCCGTCCAACGCGCCTGAATCACGGACTTGAGGCTGACCCCCGCACGCCCGAATGTCGTTGCAATCTCTCCGAGCACACCCGGCTCGTCTGCAACAACGAGACGCAGATAGTAGGAGGACTTCGTCTTTTCCACGGGACAGAGCTTTTTTCTCTCCCCGATCTTGTACTTCATGCGACCCGTCGTACCGGACACAATATCACGCGCAATCTCGATGATGTCCGCAACCACCGCCGAAGCCGTAGGGAGCGAACCTGCACCGCGTCCGTAGAACATCGCATCACCGAGCACATTGCCGCGCACAAAGATCGCGTTGAACACCCCGTTCACCGAGGCAAGCGGATGCGTCTTCGGCAGGAAAACGGGGTGGACGCGGACGTCGATTCCCTCCTCCGTATTGCGACCAACCGCGAGGAGTTTGATGACGTAGCCGAGGTTGAGTCCGTACTCTATGTCATCCTCGGTGATATGCGAAATGCCCTCAACGGAGACATCTTCGAAACCGATGACCGTATCAAAGGCAAGTGAAGCAAGGATTGCAGCCTTGCGCGCAGCATCGAGACCATCCACATCCGCCGAGGGATTTGCCTCCGCATAGCCCTTTTCCTGGGCACGTCGCAGGACGGCATCATAGCTGACGTGCTTTTCGGTCATCTTCGTCAGCATGTAGTTCGTTGTACCGTTGACAACGCCCATAATCTCCGAGATGCTGTTTGCTGTCAGACACTCCTTCAGCGGCTTGATGATGGGAATGCCACCGCCGACACTCGCCTCATAGAGGAAGTCAACATTGTTCTCAGCCGCAGCAGCATAAAGCTCGGCAAGGTGCTCTGCAATGACATCCTTATTCGCCGTGACAACGTGCTTGCCCGCCGCCATCGCGCGTAACATATAGTCCTTTGCAGGCGTAAGTCCGCCCATCACCTCGACGACAACCGAAATCTCCGTATCATTCAGGATCTCGTCAAAATTATCCGTGAGTGCAATGCCCTCAGCCTCGGGACGATGTTTTTTTGCATCGCGCACGAGAATCTTTGTAATCTCAATATGTGTGCCGCTGCGTCCCGTAATCGTATCCGCATTCATCGCAAGCGTACGCACGACACCAGAACCAACAGTTCCTGCCCCGAGAAGTGCAATCTTTATCGTATTCACCAAATTATATCCCCCAGTCAAGCCTGTCCAATTACTTCGAGGCGATAGAACGATTTTTATAGCAGTCTGAGTATACCATATCTAAGCGTAATCAACAAATAAAAGGACGCTAAATCTTATTCTCTGTCCCGTTCATCAGGCGCTTGATGTTCTCACGATGTCGGACGATGACAAGAATCGCAGCAATCACGGTAAACAGCACATATTCCATCGGATAGCCGTAGAGCGCCGCAAGAATCGGTGTAAGAAAACCCGCGACCACCGAGCCGAGTGAAACATAGCGTGTCATATAGACAATCGTAAACCAAACGACAAATACAATGAATGTCACATTTCCCATCAGCATTGTCAGAACGCCGAGCGATGTCGCAACGCCCTTTCCCCCGCGAAACCGCAGGAAAAGAGAAAAGCTGTGCCCGATGATCGCAAAGAGCCCACCGATGACCGCCGCAAGCGGCGTCCCGACAAGGAAAATCCCCAGTGCAACACCTGCCTGCCCCTTGAGGCTGTCTGCAATGAAGACGGCGATGCCGGGTCCCTTCCCCAATGTCCGCCATGCATTCGTTGCACCAATATTATGGCTGCCGTGCTCCCGCAAATCCGTATGCCAGAAGAGCTTTCCAAGAATCAGCCCGCTCGGAATCGAGCCGATCAGATAGGCGAGAATTGCCGTGAGAATATAGTCCGTCATTATTCCTCCTCCTTGCGTGCACGTACGACAAGGCGCAGCGGCGTTCCCTCGAAGCCAAAGCTCTCACGCAGACGGTTCTCAATGAAGCGCAGGTAGGAGAAGTGCATGAGCTCGGGATCGTTCACAAATACGATGAACGTCGGCGGCGCAATTCCCACCTGTGTGACAAAGAGGATCTTTAGCTGCTTGCCCTTCTTCGTCGGCGGTGGATTGACCGAGACCGCATCGCGGATGAGTTCGTTGAGCACGCTCGTCTTGATGCGCATGGACTGCTGCTCCGCAACGTATTTGACCAGCTCCGTCACGCGCTCGACGCGCTGTCCCGTGAGTGCCGATGTATAGAGCACAGGTGCATATTGCAGGAAGCCCAGTTTCTCGCGCAGATCATCCGTGAAGCGGAGCGTCGACTTATCGTGTTTCTCCGGGAATATATCCCATTTGTTCACGACAATGATGACACCCTTGCCAGACTCGTGGACGTATCCCGCAATCTTCGTATCCTGCTCGAGAATTCCCTCGGCGGCGTTGATGACCATGAGCACCACGCCCGCACGGTCGATTGCGCGCAGGGAACGCATGACACTGTAGCGCTCCACGGGCAGAGTGATCTTCCCCTTGCGGCGCATCCCCGCCGTATCGATGAGCAGATACTTCACGCCGTCCCGCGTGAAATGCGTGTCGATCGCATCCCGCGTCGTCCCGGGCACGTCGCTGACGATGACACGTTCCTCGCCGAGCAGACGATTCACAAGCGAGGACTTGCCGACGTTCGGGCGGCCGACAACGGCGATTGCAATCTCGTCGGACTCAGCGCCGTCGCTGATCTCCTCGGGGAATGCCGCAACGATTGCATCGAGCAGATCGCCGAGATTCATCGCATTCGACGCGGAGATGGGAATCGGGTCGCCTAGTCCCAGCGCATAAAAATCGTAGATCAGTGACTCGCGATCAAAGCTGTCGATCTTGTTGACGGCAAGGATGACGGGCTTCTTCGTCCGCCGTAGGAGGCGCGCCACCTCCTCGTCCGAGGAGGTCAGCCCCGCACGTCCGTCGACGAGGAAGAGGATGACATCCGCCTCCTCCATCGCCAGCTCTGCCTGACTGCGCATCGAGCGGAGAATGTGGTCGCTCTCGTCGAACTCGATGCCCCCCGTATCAATAATTGTAAACTCGTGATTCAACCACTCCGCATCCATATAGATGCGGTCGCGCGTTACCCCCGGCATATCATCGACAATTGAAACGCGCTTCTTGCCAATCTGATTGAACAGCGTCGATTTGCCGACATTCGGCCGTCCGACGACCGCCACAATAGGCTTGCTCATCCGCTTCACTCCTCTCCTGCATCCAGTTAGCTTACCGCAGACTTTGTATAGCCCGCATTGCTCTGCCACGTATAGCCGCCGCTCGGGCGCTCGCGATGGTACGCGCCCCATGCCGCAAGCGCCTCCCGATAGTCACGCCCCGTCGCCACAGGCTCGATGCGGACAGAGGGAAAGGACTCCCTCATCGCGTCGAGACTCATATCGTCGAGAAAGACATCTTCGCCCTCACGCAGCGCAGACGCGGGAATCAGTACACCATCCACCTCATGCGTGAGAGCGTTCAGCGCCTGCATAATATCGTGCCCCGTCAGAAGCCCCGATACATTGACCGTCGCACCGAAATGTTCATTCACGACAGGAAGAACATGAATGCGCCGCGCATCAGGGTCGAGCTCGCGCGCCAGCTGCTCCATCACGGGCGCAACTGCCGTACCGCTGACGACCGCAATGCGCGCCTCATCATCCTCATCATCCTCCTCATCCATCGCTGCGCCGGCCTTCACCCACTCCTCGATGAAATTGCGCGTCAGTCCGATTCCGTTGTCGAGCTGCGGGAATCCATCGTACATCTCTGCGGACGGCACCTCACGTCCCGCGAGGAAGTAGAATTCATCGCCGAGATAGATGAAGGTGCGCCCCTCCTCCGCACGCATGCGTTCCTGCCATGCTTCCACCTGATCGATCACGTGCGCAGCGCCCTCTCGGTCGAATTGGACAAGCGGAAAGGAATCGCTGCGGTGCTTCGTGAGCCCGACGGGCACGATGGCAAGTGAGAGGGCATGGGGACGGCGCGCGGTGATATCGCGAATTGTGCGTTCGAGCTCCTCCCCGTCATTCAGCCCGTAGCAGAGAACCACCTGCGTATGATAGTCCGCGCCCGCTGCCTCGAGTTTTGCGAGCTGTCCAAGGATATCCGCCGCGCCCTTATAGCGCAGCATCTCGGCACGCAGCACAGGATTTGTGCACTGAACCGATACGTAGAGCGGAGAGAGATGATAGCGCTCTATACGCGAAAAATCCGCCGCCCCCATATTCGTCAGCGTCACAAAATTACCGTAGAGAAAAGAAAGACGGTAGTCGTCATCCTTGACGGAGAGACTGTGGCGCATATCCGGTGCAATCATATCAACAAAGCAGAAATAGCAGTGATTGGCGCAGGGGCGAATCCCGTCAAAGACAGCATGCTCGAACTCCACGCCGAAGTCCTCATCGTAATCCTTATCGAATGCAATCAGCTCCTGCTCCCCATTTGCATGCTCCACGAGGAGCTCGATCTCCTCGTCCGCCATTGCAAAACTGAAATCAATGATGTCGCGCAGCGGCATATCGTTGACCGCGAGGATCTTATCCCTCGGCACAAGCCCCAGTTCCTCGGCAATGCTCCCTTCCAGCACGCGCAAGATAATGCCCGGATACATTCTCGCCATATTCCCCTCCTTTCCATTTCATGAAAAAGGAGTGATTTGCATCACTCCTTTATTGTTCTTATAAAGTTATTCGCAGTCCGACTTACTTCAGCCAATCGAGGTGAGCCTCGACCTGTCCCTCTGTATTTTCGCTGGCTTCCGCCTTCTCTGCCTGACGCTCATCGACATACTTCTTGATCTCTGCCGCATCTGCGTCACGCTTCGCCTTGGTGATCGAAAGCGAAATGCGCTTGCGCTTCGTGTCGATGCGGAGAACCTTAACCGTCACAACATCGCCCGTATGAACAGCCTCATCGGCACGCTCAATGCGCTTCTCGGCAAGTTCGCCCATCGGAATGAGACCGTCAAAGCCCGGCTCGATCTCCATGAACGCACCAAAGTCCGTCAGCTTGATGATCTTGCCTTCGATGAAGTCGCCCTCGGCGTACTGCTCCGCCTTCTCCACCCACGGATCCGGAAGCGTATCCTTCACCGAGAGGGAGATGCGCTTTGCATCGCGGTCGACGCTCTTGACAAAGACATCGAGCTCCTGCCCAACCTCGAGCACCTCAGAGGGATGCTTCACACGATGCCATGCGAGATCGGAGATATGCGCCAAACCATCCACGCCACCGATATCGATGAATGCACCGTAGTCGACAAGGCGCTTGACCGTGCCGCGGACAGTCTGCTCCGGCTCGATGACCGAGAACACAGCCTCTTCCTTCTCCGCGCGGTCACGCTCGAGAAGCTTGCGGCGCGAGAGCACAAGACGGCGCTTCTGAACGTCGATCTCGATGATCTCCGCCTCTACCGTCTGATCGACATAGACCGCGAGATCCTTGACGAAGTGCAGCTCCATCTGAGATGCTGGAATGAATCCGCGCAGCCCCATGACGTAGGCGACGAGTCCGCCCTTGACTTCTTTCGCAATCTTTGCCTCGACTGTCTCGCCCTTCTCCTGAATCTCCTCGATGACCTTCCATGCAGCCATCTTGTCGGCTTCCACCTTGGACAGGCTGCCGCCGTTGTCGCCGCCAAGCGACTTGATATAGACATCGATCACATCGCCGACCTTCACGACATCGCGTGCATCGTCCGGCGCAGGAACGGCAAGCTCCCTCTTAGAGACAGGAATCTCCTGCTTGTAGCCGATATCGATATACGCCTCGTCGCGGGATACCTGAACGACTTCCCCTTTGACAACCGTACGCTCCTGGATATCGGGCATATCTTCCTGTTCCAAAAGTTCCTTCATGCTCTGCTCTGACACTGTTTATAAACCTCCTTGATAATCCAGTCCGGTGTAGATGCACCGGCTGTAATACCAATTTTATTAACATGATTCATCCATTCGTCCTGCAGCTCTGCCACAGTTTCGATATGGTATGTTTTACATTTTGTTGCGCATAGCTGGGCAAGGCGCGTCGTATTCGCACTGTTCTTGCCGCCGATGACAAGCATTGCGTCAACCTTCTCGGCCAGCTCCAAGGCTGCTGCCTGACGCAGATCTGTTGCCGTGCATATGGTGCGTAGGATCTTGATCTCACGCGACTTTTCCAAAAGGCAGGACACAATGCTCTGAAACCGATCGCCTGAGAATGTTGTCTGTGAGACAATCCCGAGCTTTCCGATGCGCGGCAGTGCCTCTGCCTCCGCCTCTGTCTCGATAATATGAGCACCATGCCCCGTCCATTCGAAGATACTCTTGACCTCCGGATGATCCTTCTCTCCGACAATGACAACTGTATAGCCTTCCTCGGACAACAGTTTTGCAGAGAGCTGCGCCTTCTTGACGTGCGGACAAGTCGCGTCCACGAGTTCTAAACCGCGTGACTCCGCCTCCTCATACACCTTGGGTCCCACCCCGTGCGAGCGGATGATGACGAGGCCGTCATCCATCTCGTTGAGTGAGCCGACAGTGCCAACGCCCTCATTCTTGAGGCGCTCCACCATCTGTGGATTATGAATGATCGGACCAAGTGTACTGGACGAGCCATCCGAAGAGGCATTCTGACGGGCGATCTCAATGGCGCGCTTCACGCCATAACAGAACCCCAGATGTTCAGCTAAAATGACCTCCATAGACCTCACCAAAGCGTATATTGATTCTCAATGAATCGACACATACAGAATCCTATCCACACAATCTGTGTAACAGTATAACACGCCTGCCTCTCCCACGCAAATAAAATTTATTTTTTCCCTCACAAGTACGATCCACTGACAAAATTTCTCGCCGCGAGGAGGGCAATGAGTCCGAGGAGAACACTCAAAACGATGTAGAGAATGCCGATTGCGAGCCGCCCCTCCTCGATGAAGGTCAGGGTTTCCAGTGAGAACGTAGAAAATGTTGTAAAGCCGCCGCAGATGCCCGTCTGCAAAAAGAGGATGAGGCGCGGATCGATATCGCCGTGCCTGCCCGCAATGCCGACGACAAGACCGATTGCAAAGCATCCGATGATATTGACGGCGAATGTGGCGAGCGGAAATCCGCTGCCGAGTTTCGGAATGACCTGTCCGAGGAGATAGCGGCAAACGGCGCCAAGTGCACCGCCAAGCCCGACCGCAAGGATGTTCACTGCGCATCCCCCACACGTAGATGAGAGGTATCATTCATCAGAGTGACTACGGCAAAGCCGTCGTCCTCGAAGCGAATCTTATTGACCGCCGTATTGAGCTGAGAGAGATGCCAGATGGAGCGGATCGGCATGGAGAGAAGATCAGCGAGCAGGATGCGGATGGATGCGCCATGCGAGACGATCACAACGCGCTTCCCGCGCTCGTGTGCGACGATCTCACGCACGCGCCCCGCGACGCGCCGCTGAAACTCCGGAAACGGTTCGCTCTCAGGAATGTCCGCCTGCTCCGGATCGGTGTAAAAATTCTTCATGGCATTGGGATTCTCGGCGTTGACATCGTTGAAGTTGCGCCCCTCCCACGCCCCGAAGTTCAGCTCGCGCAGCTGCGGATCCGAAATGACGGGCAGCCCGAACCGTGCCGCAAGCGGCGCCGCCGTTTCCATCGCACGCGTGAGGTCGCTCGCATAGATTGCATCCACATGATCGACAATAAGATTTTTTCCGAGCGCCGCCGCCTGTGTGCGTCCCTCCGCCGAGAGCGGTACATCCGAATGCCCCTGAAAGCGTCCCGTCTTGTTCCACTCCGTCTCCCCGTGGCGTATGATGATGATTTCTGTCATATCCCCCTCCCCTTTCTGTATATCAAGACCTAATCTCACAGACAACGCCGCCTGAGATTAGCCGCGCAGTCTGCATATAACTGTAGTCTGCACCAAACTCTGCGGCAAGCTCCTGCGTCCTTCTCTCCACGTCCGATGCCTTCAGATCCGACGCCCACAGCGCGCCGACCACGGTGCCGCTGTGCGCTACGAGAACGCCAAGCCCTCCCTTGCTCTGTGCCGATCGAATGAACGCCTCCAGCTGCGGTTTTTCCAGATGTTCCTGATTGAGACGTGCGCTCACCGTCGCCGCCTGTCCGAGCAGGATTTCCTGTCGATGTCCCTCCGCGCGGAATGCCTGCCCCACCGTATCGAGCAGCTGTCGATATGCTGCATCCTGATTTCCACGGTTTCCCTTACTCTGATAATAGGCGATTGTATCCACTGTTCCGCCCACATCGAAGATGGAGACAGCGAGAAGTGGCACATTCGCATACTGTCCGAAAAGCTCCCCTGTCGTATGGCTGACGTGGGAGAGTCCTGCAAAAGCGATGCCGTCGCTCGGCTCGATCGAGATCGCAATGTCCATGATCTCACGCGCCGTCAGCTCCAGCCCGAAGGCACGCGCCGCCGCATAGGAGACGGCTGCAATATCCGCACTCGAGGATGCCATCCCCTTTCCCTGCGGAATCTGTGAATCGAGCCGTATACCAAATGGAAGGGAGTCCTTGCCAATATAGGCAAGCGTCCTCCGCAGAGCCTCCTCCGCCTTTTCTCCAAGCCCATGCACGCCCGTGAACTGATCTGAGACCGTCGCCACGGCATACATGCTGATGGGCGCGGTCACAAGAAATGGCGTCCCGTCGAGGACGCCTTCCACGAGTTCGCCGCAGGAAGCCGGCGCTTTTGCAATTATTTCCATAAAATCCCCCAAACATTCGGATATGATGACGCAAGTGAAAATACGGCGAGGACAAGGGTCTCCGTGAGTACGGTTGCCGCCCCGTAGACATCGCCCGTAACCCCGCCGAGGATATTGGTCATCGTACGGCAGAAGAGGAGCGCAAAGAGCGTGCCGAGTACAAGCGCAGCTGTGGCGAGCATACCCCACGGCAGGACGAGCACCGCCGTCGTCAGCGCGGCGATCACAGCGGTACTGCGATCCGCCATATCCGCGAACGTCTTGCCCATGCCGTCCTCACGCGCATAGGGAAAGCACGCAACGGCAAGCACCATCGCGAGCCTGCCGATGATCGGCATGACGAAGAGTGCAGGTACGAAGAGCATAGGCGCTAGGTCGGAGAGCAGCGCATACTGAACGAACATGAGCATGACAAACGACACGACGCCAAATGCGCCGACACGGCTGTCCTTCATGATCTCGAGCTTGCGCGCACGATCCCGCCCCGAGAACACGCCGTCCGCTGTGTCCATGAAGCCGTCCGCATGCAGCCCACCTGTCAATAGGAGCGGCAGGATGAGCAGGAGCGCGGCAGTCAGCGACCGCATTCCGAATGCATAGAGCAGCAGCCACGCAGCAAGCGCATAGCAAATGCCGAGCACAAGCCCGACGAGCGGGAAGAAGCGCGTACTGCGCCCGAAATCCTCCGCTGTCCACACGGTCTGTCTGACGAGATGAATGCGCGTGAGAAATTGAAGTCCGATCAGAAAAGAATTCATGAAGTGCCTCTAAACAGAGTAATACAGAGATAAGATATAGTAAAGCAGCAGATAGAGGACGGTCACGGTATACATGAGGCGGATTGCGCCGAGGATGTGCTTCGCCGTAATCTCCATATGCGCGTCTCCCATATAGGCGCGGAAGTGCCGCTCGCCAAAGTAGTAATTGACACCGCCGAGGCGGATGTGCAGCGCTCCTGCAACGGGCGCCTCCGCATGACCGCCGTTCGGACTCGGATGCCCTGCGGCGTCGCGCACGAGAATGTTCAGCGCGTTGCGCCCGTCATAGCCGAGCAGGAACGCCGCCATCACGAAGAGTATGCCTGTCATGCGTGCTGGAACAAAGTTCAACACATCGTCCACACGCGCCGCCATGCGCCCAAAGTAGAGATAGCGCTCGTTCTTATAGCCGAGCATGGAATCCATCGTATTCGCCGCGCGGTAGAGCACGGCAAGCGGAGCACCGCCAAGAGCAAAGAAGAAGAGCGGCGCGATTACGCCATCCACGGTGTTCTCCGCAACCGTCTCGATTGCCGCACGCGCGGCATCCGCCTCATCCAGCTCTGCCGTGTCGCGTCCAACGATGTAGCCGACGTGCTCGCGCGCCGCCGCAATGTCGCCCTTGACGAGCAGCGCATAGATGTCCTGCCCCGCCTTTGCCAGCATGCGCGGCGAGATGCAGAAGTAGAGAAGGATGACGCTGACGACATCCGCGCCCCAGGCCACGGGCAGCTGACGCGCCGCCAAGAGAAGCCCATCGGCAAACGCATAGGAAATGCAGAGCACAAGCAGTGTCAGGAGCGATCCCATCGCAAATTTCTGCGCGTCGCTCCCCCGCAGCGGATAGAGCAGCTTCTCCAAAAATGCAATCAGGCGTCCCAGCACAGCGACGGGATGCCATCGCGTCTGCGGATCGCCGAGCACAGTGTCGAGAAAGAACGCCGCCATGGCGATGAGGGAGGGCGAGATCATCTGCGCTCCTCCACGATTTCGCGCAGCTTCTCCATGTCGAGGCTCGTGCGCACCGTCTCGGCGAGGCGGTCATAGGCGCGCTCCTTCTCCGCACGGTAACGATACTGCACGGGCAGCTCTTCCCTGCCGCACCGCACGCGCAAACGGTTAAGCAGTGCGCGGCGGAAGTTGTCGTCATCGAATACGCCGTGGATGTACGTGCCCACGACAAGCCCATCCGCCGAGACCGCTCCGTCAAGCAGATCCACCGCCGTCCCCGCTGCCGAAACAATGCGGAACGGACGATGAACATCTTCGATAAAGCGCGTCTCCCCCATATGAATCTCATAACCGGGAAGCCCCGTGCCCGCAATCCGCATCCCCAAAAAGGGAAGGTCAGCGGACGCCGTAACCTGACGCAGACGCTTCGTCGCCGCAAAGCTCGTCTCAATCGGCAGATAGCCGAAGCCCGCCGTCTCATCGTGCTCGGACTCCGTATGCAGCGGGTCGCGCACAACACTCCCGAGCATCTGGTAGCCGCCGCAGATGCCAAAGAGCGGCGTCCCCTCTGTCACGCGCGCACGGATTGCATCCTCCAAGCCCGACTCGCGGATGTAGAGCAGATCCTCCGTCGTATTCTTCGATCCGGGGAGGAGAATGAGGTCGGGCATCCCGAGCTCACGCGGCGTGCCCACATAGTAGAGTGCGACATCCGGCTCGTTTGCGAGCGCATCAAAATCCGTAAAATTCGAGAGCTTCGGCGTACGAATGACGGCAATGCGCAGCTGATCGCTGTGCGCGGCGCCATCCCCATAGTGCTTCTCATCGAGCGATACCGAATCCTCCTCGTCAATGCCGAGCTGCTCGATATGCGGCACAACACCGAGCACGGGCTTCCCCGTCTTTTCCTCAAGGAAGTCGAGTGCAGGCATCAGTAGGGTCACGTCGCCGCGAAATTTGTTGATGACGAGTCCCTTGACGAGGGCACGCTCCTCCTCGTCGAGGAGTTCCAGCGTACCCACGAGGGAGGCGAGCGCGCCGCCGCGGTCGATGTCTGCGATGAGGAGGACGGGCGCGCGCAGATGCTTTGCAACGCGCATATT
The DNA here is from genome assembly GCF_014250475.1 of Selenomonas timonae. Taxonomy (NCBI): domain Bacteria; kingdom Bacillati; phylum Bacillota; class Negativicutes; order Selenomonadales; family Selenomonadaceae; genus Centipeda; species Centipeda timonae. Next base: position 1,995,998 of record NZ_CP060204.1, read on the forward strand.
CACAATGTCATTTGCCTTGAGGTTGATCTCGGCTGGACTGCCCGCCCCCTCGATCACAAGCAGGTCGTAGTTTTCCTGCAAGACATCAAGGGCTTCCTCGACCGCGCCCCACGCCTTGAGCGAGTAGCCCTTGTGATACTCACGCGCGCTCATATTGCCGACTGGCTCGCCCATGATGATGACCTGCGACTGCGAATTCCCCGTGGGTTTCAGCAAAACGGGATTCATATGCACCTCGGGCGCAAGCCCCGCCGCCTCTGCCTGTGCAACCTGCGCACGCCCCATCTCGCGCCCGTCGAGCGTGACATAGGAGTTCAGCGCCATGTTCTGTGCCTTAAACGGCACGACGCGCTTCCCCTCCTGCCGAAAGATACGGCAGAGCGCCGTTGTCAATATGCTCTTGCCCACATGGGAGCTTGTTCCCATCAACATAATGCTCTTAGCCATCAGATCGCCTCCGCAATTTTCTTGATGTTCACGGGAATGCCGCAGGTGACGAGATAGACCTCTGCGGCGCTACGCGCAATCTGCTGATTCGCCAGCCCCGCCATATCGCGGTAGAGGCGTCCAAGCCGATGTTCGGGCACAATGCCCGCCCCGACCTCGTTCGTGACGAAAATCGTCGTTGCCTCCACCTCCTGCGCCGCCTGAATCAGCGCACCGATCCGCTCCTCCACATGGAGGACGAAGGAGTCACGCTCCTGCTCCTCCTCCGGATATTGGAGCATATCATTGCTCAGGAACATCGTAATGCAGTCAAAGAGAATCACGCCGTGCGACTTCCCCGCCGCGCGGATTGCGTTCTCAGAAAAAAAGGGCGCCTCATAGGTAGACCAGTTGGCAGGACGGCGCGCCTGATGGAGATCGACGCGCTGCTGCATCTCCGTATCGTAGACCTGTGCCGTTGCAATGTAGGCGACCTGTGCCCCAGCTGCGGCACAATGTGCGGCATAGCGCTCGGCAAATGCGGACTTGCCCGAGCGGACGCCGCCTGTCACGAGAGTTATCTGCCCCATCTGCGACACGCCTCCGTAAAATGCGCTGCGGCTTTCGTGCAGCCCGCAAAGTGCAGATGCAGATAGCTGCCGAGCGCATTTTTGTACGCATGCCCCGCAGCATACTGCGCGTTATTGCGCAGCTTCGTGAAGCGGAGCGGACGAACTGCCTTCGCGCCCTCGTCCGGCTCCTCCACGGAAAAGTGGAATTCATGTCCGTGAAGCACAAGCCCCGCCGCACCGAGCACGGTATCTGATGTCTGCTCCGCCTCCACATAGCCGACCATCTGCAGCTTTTCCGTCATGCGTGCGCGCGCGGGGAAGATGCTGACCATCTCATGTTCTGCCCCATCGAAGTCGATCAACGAACGCATCAGATACATATAGCCGCCGCATTCGGCGTAGATGGGCATCCCCGCCTCTGCCGCACGGCGGATCGAGGCACGCATCGCCGTATTCTCCGCCAGACGGCGCGCAAACATCTCGGGGAATCCGCCGCCGATGATGATGCCGTCCACATCGGGCAGTGCTTCATCGTGCAGGGGGCTGAACGTGACAATCTCCGCGCCGTGGGCCTCGAGTTCTGCGAGGCTCGCCGCATAGTAGAAGGAAAACGCCTCGTCGCGCGCCACGCCGATGCGGACGGAAGATACAGTATCCGTCCGCACGGGAGGGGCAACAGACAGCGGAGAGGCACTGCGGGCAAGTTCCAGAATTGCGTCCAGATCCAGCCCAGCCTCGACCCGCTGACCAACGGCGGCAATCGTCTCCGCCGCCGCGTGCTCCTCCACGGGCGTCAATCCGAGATGACGCTCGGGCAGTGCGAGCGCGGCGTCGCGACGTAGGGCACCATAGACGCGCAGATCGACGCCCTCCATCGCCATGCGCACCATCTCCTCATGTGTCTCGCTACCAAGGCGGTTGAGGAGCACACCCGCGAGATTGACCGTGCGGTCATAGACACGAAAGCCGAGTGCCGTTGCCGCCGCAGACGCTCCGACGGATTTTGCGTCTATGACGAGGAGGACGGGCGCATCCAGCGCCTTTGCAATCGCAGCCGTCGAACTGACGCCGCGCCGCCCGCCGTCATAGAGCCCCATGACGCCCTCGATGACGGCGATGTCCGCATCCGCGCATTCGCGCGCGAAGATCTCCGTCAGACGCTCCTCCGGCACGAGCCACGTGTCCAGATTATGCCCCGTGCGCCCGCTCGCCAGCTGATGATAGCCGAGGTCGATGTAGTCTGGCCCCACCTTGAAGGACTGCACGCGAAGGCCACGCGCGCGCAGGGCTGAGAGAAGCCCTGTCACGAGCGTGGTCTTTCCGCCGCCCGACTGCGTCGCCGCAATCACAATGCGCGGGATATTCCACTGCATGAATCCATCTCTCCTTAGGGACGCGTGTTGTCAATGAGATACATGAGCGCGTTGATCGCCGCAGCAGCAATCGGGCTGCCGCCCTTCGTGCCCTCGACGGTGATATAGGGAACGATGCCGTGTGATGCAAGCGCCGCCTTGGACTCTGCCGCGCCCACAAAGCCGACGGGAATGCCCACGATGCAGGCGGGACGGATACCCTCCTCACGCACGAGGCGCAGCACCTCAAAGAGTGCCGTAGGCGCGTTGCCGATAGCGACAATACTGCCGTCGAGCGCCTTGCCGAACTGGCGCATGGCAACCATCGAGCGCGTAATGCCCTCTTCCTTCGCACGGACGGCAACCTCTGGATCGGCAACCAAACAGTGCACCTCACCCCCGAAGGAGGCGAGCTTCTTCTTGTTGATGCCCGTGCGCACCATCTCGACATCCGTATAGATGTGCGCACCCGCCTTCAGTGCCTCGATGGCACGGTCAATCGCCTCGGGATGCACGCGCGTGATCGGCGCATAGCCGACATCGCCCGATGCGTGAATCAGGCGCGAATAGAGCTTCGTCTCGCGCTCATCCAGATGAAGTCCCTCCAGATAGGGGGCAATCAGCTCCATGCTGCGGTTTTCAATCGCCATTGGCTCCTTGATAAAATCCATGGTTAACTCCTATTTCTACGATTCGCTGACCGAATCGACAAATGCCTTTATTTCTTCATAGCTGTGTGCCAAATGTGGATAGGAAAGCACGGGACGGTCAATCACGACGACGGGCAGATTGAGATCCGCCGCCGCCTGGAATTTGGCATCCGTTCCGCCAATCGTCCCGCTGTTCTTCGTGATGATGACATCCGCTCCGTATTTCTCGTACATACTGCGGTTCAGTTCGCGCGAGAATGGTCCCTGCATCGCAATGATCTGCGCCGGCGTCAGCCCGAGCCCCTCACAGAGCGCAATGACCTCCGCCGTCGGCAGAACGCGTGCAATGAGAGTACAGTCCGTAAGTGGCTCCGCCTTTACAAAGCGCTCCAGATTGCGGCTGCCCGTCGTCAAAAAAATATTTTTCCCGAAGCGTGCCGCGACCTCTGATGCCTCCTCATAGGAGTGCACGAGATGCACATTCTCATACGAAATGTCCGTGAGGTCGCGCTCAAAGCGGATGTAGGGAATCCCTGCCGCAGCGCACGCCGTCATGGCGTTGCGCGAAACATTGACGGCGTAGGGATGGGTCGCGTCGACGAAGACGTGCACGCCGTGCTCTGTGAAAAATGCGCGCAGGCCATCCTCGTCGAGTGGTGTGTCATTGATGAGGAGGCGACCGCTGCCGCTCTCCCGCTGTTCTGCGAGGAGCTGCTGCCCGTAGGAGCTGACCACCGACGCCGCCACGTCATATCCCGCTACACAGAGGCGGCGCACAATCTCACGTCCGTCCTGTGTGCCTGCTGCCGTGAATATCAAAGCCCCGGCTCCCGTTTCTGATAGCCGCGCGGTGTAATCATCCAGTCGCCCACCGTGCGCGTCTTCGAGTTGCCGATGATGACGAGTGAGAACATATTGATGTCCTCCTTCGTAAACACACCGAGCGTAGAGATCAGCGTTGACTCATTTGCGCGGCTCGCACCCGTCACAATGCCGACGGGCGTCTCCGGTGCACGATGGCGCAGGAAGATCTCCTGCACGGCGTTGATCTGCCCCACGCGCTTATTGCTGCGCGGATTGTAGAGTGCCGTGACGAAATCCCCCTTTGCCGCGAGCTCCGCACGCTCCTGAATGATCTCCCACGGCGTGAGCAGATCCGAGAGACTGATGACAACGAAGTCGTGCATGATGGGCGCACCAAGGAGACCCGCCGCCGCGCTCATCGCCGAGACCCCCGGAATGACGCCGCCGAATTCGGGGCGCTCCGCCTCATCCATCTTCACGAGGAGTTCGAGGACAAGCCCTGCCATCCCATAGATGCCGGCATCGCCGCTCGAGATGACGACGACTGTCTCCCCCGCCGACGCCTCCTTGAGCGCCGCGCGGCAGCGGTCAATCTCCTGCGTCATGCCCGTATCGAGTACCTTTTTCCCTTCGACCAGCTCCGCAATGAGATCCACATAGCGCTTGTAGCCGACGACCGTCGTTGCTTCTTCAATCGTACGCCGCGCGCGGTAGGTCATATCGTCCAGACTGCCGGGGCCGATGCCCACAACACTTATTTTTCCCATAAGAGTGCCACCGTCACTTTCCCAAATGATGTTTTCCCGAGCGCCATGCGCCCGCCTGCTTTACCTGCCGCACAGAGCGCCGCCGCTTCGGATACATTCCCGACGCCGATCGTCTGTCGGACAAAATCGGACTCCTTTAACCCGTATTGTTCAATCATTGCCGCAAGCACCTCGTTCGGAAAGAAGCGTATCTCCCGTCCGAGCGTCTCCGCCGCCGCAAGCAGCCCCGCCTCATCGCGCTTGACCGTCGTGCTCGCGAGGAGATCGATGTCAGACGGCTCGCGGCCGATCATGCCGCACGCCTCGGTCAGCGCACGCAGGATCTTCGCCTCGGGGATACCCGCACGGCAGCCGACACCCGCAATGAGGCGGCGCGGCACGAGATACAGGGTGCGCGGAGCGTTTTCCTGCGGGAGGTCATCCGCTGCCGTGATAATGACGCGGTACTCATCCGCACCCACGGGCGGTATAGCACCGCGAAAGAGACGCGCCTGCACGTCCTCTGCGCGCAGCTGCGCCTCGTAGAATGCAGCATGGGGCAAATCGCTCGCAATGTAATACGCGATTTCCTTGCCCTCGAGCAGCGCCGTATTGAGCACCTGTATCGCCGATTTTGGCACGGGGCGCAGCGCAAGCCGCGCGGCAATCGCATCGGGTGCAAGCATGCCCGTCACATCCGTTGCCGTCGTAATGACGGGGTCTGCGCCCACCGCCGCGCAGAGGTTTCGCGTGAGTTCATTCGCGCCGCCGATATGCCCCGAGAGGAGGCTGATGCCGTGCCGCCCCGCCTCGTCAAAGACGAGGACGGCGGGATCGTATAATTTATTTTCCACATAGGGCGCAATCATGCGCACGACAATACCCGTCGCCATCACGCAGACGAGTGCATCATAGCGTGTGAACGCTTCACGCATGACATCTGCGAGGCGTTCAAAATACACGATGTCATGCTCCGTCGAAACAACACTGCCGCGCAGACGCTCGGGCAGATGCACCGTCACACCGCCCTCCACAGCGCACGCGAGGCGGTCTGCGAGAGCCGCACCGCCCACAGTGAGCGCAAAGAGCGCTGTTCTCATGCTTTCGCGTCCCTGAACATGTGTGAGAACTGCGGTGCGTAGAGCTGCGAAAGCTCATATTCTGTATTGAGGCAGTCCCCGACCACGATCATCGCCGTGCGGTCGATATCCTCCGCCTTTACCTGCTCCGCAATCGTCGCGAGCGTGCCGCGCAGAATCTTCTGCTCCGGCCATGTCGCACGCTGCACAATGGCAATCGGCGTGGTCTCCTCGTAGCCGCCCGCGATCAGCTCCGCCGCAACCTCCTCGATCATCGCAATCGAGAGGAAGATGCACATCGTCGCATGATGTGCCGCAAGGCTGCGCAGCTTCTCGCGCTCCGGCACGGGCGTACGCCCCTCGTTGCGCGTGATGATGACCGTCTGCGAGATGCCGGGCAGCGTATACTCCTGCCGCAGTGCCGCCGCCGTCCCGAGGAAAGAACTCACGCCCGGCACAACATCATAGTCGAAGCCGCGCTTCTCCCATGCGTCCATCTGCTCCTGTATTGCGCCGTAGATCGCGGGATCGCCCGTATGGAGGCGCACGGTCATCTTTCCGTCGGCTTCCGCCTGGGCGATGACCTCCACCACCTCGTCCAGCGTCATATGCGCCGAGTTGTGGATCTCCGCCCCTTCCTTACAGTAGTCGAGCAGCGCGGGATTGACGAGCGAGCCCGCATAGATGACGACATCTGCCTCCGCAAGATAGCGTGAGCCCTTCACCGTGATAAGTTCGGGATCACCGGGACCCGCACCAACAATATGGATCATATATATTCCTCACTTTCTCTGAGCAGTGATAATGTAAATGGGATTGAGCGCCTTTGCCATATCGTACGGGCCGACGCGCTCTAGTCGGCTGATCTGCACCTGTATTGCCTCGTAGGTATAGCGGTCTGCGTGTGCGTGGAAATAGTCCAGACAGGCAGCGACCGTCTGCATTGTAATCGCATTCGCCACAATGCGCCCGTTGGGGCGCAGCCGCTCCCCGATGATGTCCAGAATATCCGCGAGGCGTCGTCCACTGCCGCCAATCAGAGCCACATCCAACGCTGGCAGCCCCGCCAGTGCGTCGGGGGCAGTCCCCTCCACAACGGTGATATTTTCCACGGAGAACTTCTTTGCATTCTCCGCAATCAGCCCGATGCCCTCGGGGTTCTTCTCAATCGCGTACACGTGACCCGCAGGCGCGAGCCGTGCCGCCTCAATCGAGAGTGAGCCCGTCCCCGCACCGATGTCATAGACGACGGCATCGGGCGCAATCTGCGCCTTGACAAGCGTGAGGATGCGAATTTCCTCCTTCGTCATCGGCACCTTGCCGCGCACAAATGCCTCGTCCTTGATTCCAAGATTCATCAATATTTCTCCTCATGCGCGCAGACAATGATGACACCGTGCCCGATGCCGTCCGTGTCCGCCGCCTGACCTATCGTCATTTCTGTGATCTGCTCATCTGCATACGAAAGCCGCGTGCAAACATACATGGTGTCATCGCTGCTCCATCCGTGCGCCATCAAACGCGCGGCAATGGTCTGCGAGTTGTTCCGCCCATCCGTCAGCATGCCGAGCACAGCGCCCTCCGTGCGGAGAAGCTCTGCCTCATGCGGTTCACGCCCATGAAAGCTGAGAAGCCGCGCAGCGTGCCACGGCAGCGCCAGCCGCGCAAATGCCATCTGCAGGGAGCTGATCCCCGGGATGACCTCGATCTGCCCGATGGGAAAGCTGCGCCGCAGCGCGTCGAGCAGCGAATAGTAGCCGGGATCACCTGAGACCATGACGACGACATCATCTGTCGCGAGTGCATCGCGTATAAAGGAAAGTACGCCCGGAATATCCGCACCGATGGCGCACTCGCGCGCCCCGCTGTGCGAAAAATCCGCAAGCGCACGCTTCCCCCCGACAAGGATACGCGCATTTTCGATTGTTTTCTGTGCTTTTGGCAACAAATACGCAGAATCTCCAGGGCCGATGCCGACAACAATAATTTTATGGCTCACGGTTCAGTCTCCATCCATAGTCACGGGCAAAGGAAAGCGCCCGCGCATCCGCACCGAGAATATCCCCTGCAAAGTTCACCATCAGCGCGCCGACCTGAACTTTGCCGAAGAGATAGCGTTCCGCACGGACGTGCACGCGCTCGGCGATGACGGCACAAACACGCTCCGCAAGCCCTGCCGCAGCAATGACCTCCATTGCATCCTCCGTCGTATTCGACGCGAGTACGGCGCGTACCGCCTCCTGCGCCAGCCCCTCCGCTGCCGCATAGGCGGCAAGCGTCTCAAGGCGCGCATCCGCAACGCGGTTGTGCGTGTGAAATACGCCCGCCGCCATCTTCACGAGCTTGCCCGTATGCCCGAGGATGAGGATTTTCTCCGCGCCGCGCTCCGCCGCACGATCGAGCATAAAGCCGATGAAGTTGCTCGTCTCGATCAGCGCCGACTGCGAGACACCAAGCGAGAGCGCAATGCGCTCCCCAATCTTGCCGGGGACAAAGACAAGTACAGGCTCGCCTGCGGAAAGCGCTACGTCAATCTGCGGCACGAGGGAGTCCTTGAACGCCTCCTCCGACATCGGGCGGAGCACGCCCGTCGTCCCGATCACGGAGATTCCACCCTCGATGCCGAGCACGGGATTGAGCGTTTTCTTCGCCAGTTCCACACCCGCAGGGATGGAGATCGTCACGCGCGCGCCGACATCGGCACTCCCCGTCATCTCCTCCACGACATTGCGGATCAATGTCCGCGGCCCCATATTGATCGACGGCTCACCGACGGGGAGACTCATGCCACGCTTCGTCACCGTACCGACGCCCTCGCCCGCGCGGAATTCAATATCATCCGTTTCATCGACAAGCGCAAGCGTTGTAAAGACAGAGACACCATTCGTGATATCGGGGTCATCCCCCGAGAACTTCACGACCTCGGCGCGAATCCCCTCCGCCGTCTCGACAACATTCTTCACGGGAATCGTCAGCGGCGTGCCGTCAAGTGCCATCAGGCCGACCTCGTGCCAGTCCGCTCCCGCCATATAGAGAAACGCCGCCTTGACGCCCGCCGCCGCGCACGCCCCCGTTGTATATCCGCTGCGTAATTCGCCCTTTGCCATACAAATAAATCTCCACAAGAGAAAAACAGAGTTATTATAACATTCTTCCATGGAAATGAAAAGAGAGCGCCGTGTTTTTCACACAACGCTCTCGAAATATCCATCAAATGTGACGATAGAGTCCGATGACCTTGCCGAGAATCTGCACATCCGTCTCGTAGAACGGCTCCATCGAGTCGTTCTCCGGCTGCAGGCGTATGCAGGTCTTCTCGCGGAAGAAGCGCTTCACCGTCGCCGACTCGCCGTCAATCAACGCCACGACGATATCCCCGTTGTTCGCCGTCGGCTGCTGGCGCACGAGCACGAAGTCCCCGTCGAAGATGCCGACGTTGATCATGCTGTCGCCCTGTATGCGCAGCATGAATACATCCTCCGAGGTTCCAAGCAGCGCGCGCGGGAAGGAGAAGACCTCCTCGACGTTCTGCTCCGCGAGAATCGGCTCACCTGCTGTCACCGTGCCGACAAGCGGCACAGGGAGCGTACGCCCCCACGGGTTCTCGCCCATGATGTCGATCGCACGCGGCTTCGTCGCATCGCGTCGAATCGCGCCGTTCTCCTCGAGCATGGCGAGATAGCGATGTACGGTCGAACTGGACTTCAGTCCGACGGCTGTTCCGATCTCGCGCACCGAGGGCGGATAGCCCTTCTCGACCAAGAAATCCTTGATGTACTGCAAGATCTCGGATTGACGCCGTGTGGAGATTCTGGTTTTCTTCACGCTAATACCCCCTGACAGGTTCGTTCGTACACATATAGTCTTTTATATCATAGCATATGTACGTTCTAAAAAAAAGAGGGTTTTGAAAAAAAACATCAATTCGTATCAAATTTTTGTTCTGCATCGTGCAGAATACTGTCGCGGCGCTCCTTCGATGCGGCAAAATAATCGTGCACCGCCTGTCGATCCCCGCACTCAACCGCTGTGATGACCTCGCCGAGGATTGCCTGCAGCTCACGCAGCGAGTCCGCAATCGGCACGCCGTTCGTCATACAGATGTCCGCCCACATATCCGCGTTGGACGACGCAATGCGCGTGGTGTCCTTGAATCCGCCGCCGATGAGCTTCAGGCAGGAGTCCAGATCATCGCCGCTACGGTTCAGCAGTGTGACGAGCGCCGCCGCCGCAAGATGCGGCACGTGGCTGATAACGGCGGCGCAGCGGTCATGCTGTGCGAGATCAAGCGTCGTGAAGTTCGCGCGCGTATGCCTCAGGAGCGCCATCAATCGCTCTTTGACCTTCTGCGGCACCGTCTCGTCGTCGATGATGACATATGCTTTTCCTACAAAAAGGTCTTTCGTCGCCGCCTCGACGCCGCTCTTTTCACGCCCCGTCATCGGATGCCCCGGCACATAGTACACATGCGGGGGCAGAATCCTATGCAGAGCCTCGTAGATATAGCCCTTCGTGCTGCCTGCGTCGGTGAGGATCGCACCGTCTTTCAGATAGGGCAGGATGCGCTCGACCATCGGCACAATCTGAAGGACGGGCGGGCTGAGGTATACAATATCCGCCTCCCCCACCACTTCTTTCAGATCGGATGAGGCAAAGTCCACGGCACCGCACGCCATTGCCGCGCACATGGATGTCTCCGTGCGGCAGAGTCCTGTGATATGGATGTCCTCACCAAGCGCGTCCTTGAGCGCGAGCCCGAGCGAGCCGCCGATGAGACCGACGCCGATGATGGCGAGCTTTGTCTGCATCATGCGTGCCGACCGACTGCGGGGGCGATCTGACGCACCTCATCCATCAGCTGCTCGAAGTTGCGTGGAACAAGGCTCTGATCGCCGTCCGAAAGTGCGCATTCGGGGTGGCAGTGAACCTCAATAATGAGGCCGTCCGCCCCGACGGCAACGGAGGCACGCGCGAGCGGGCGCACCATCTGCCAACGCCCCGTCCCATGACTGGGGTCGGCAATGACGGGAAAATGTGTGAGCTCCTTGAGCGCCGCAACGGCGTTGAGATCCATCGTATTGCGCGTATAGGTCTCGTAGGTGCGGATTCCGCGCTCGCAGAAGATGATGTTCCCGTTCCCGCCCGCAGCAATGTACTCGGCGGCGTTCAGCCACTCGCTGATCGTTGCGGACAGTCCGCGCTTGAAGAGCACAGGCGTCTGCGTCCTGCCGAGTGCCTTGAGCATCTGGAAATTCTGCATATTGCGCGCACCGACCTGCAACAGATCGGCATACTCTGCGACGAGTTCGATGTCGTCCTTGTCCACGACCTCGGTCACGACGCGCAGATCGGTCTTATCCGCCACATCGCGGAGGATCTTCAGCCCCTCCAGCCCGAGTCCTTGGAAGTCATAGGGGCTCGTACGCGGCTTGAATGCACCACCGCGCAGGAATTGAGCACCGGCCGCCTTGACCTTGATCGCAACTTCATAGAGCTGATCGTAACTCTCGACCGAGCAGGGTCCCGCCATGATGGCAAGCTGCTCGCCGCCGACGGGGAAACCCGCGACGTCCACAATGGAGTTTGACGGATGGAAATCGCGGCTGACAAGCTTATACTTTTCTGTGATACGAACCGTTTTCTCAACGCCTTCCATCATGTTCATCTCAAGCCCCGCGATGATCTTCTTATCGCCAATCACACCGATGATAAAGCGATCCTCCCCCTTCGACAGATGTGTGCGAAGCCCTGCCTGTTCGATCTTCGCCGTGACCAGCTCAATATTCTCCTGTGTGGCTCTTGGATTCATAACGACAATCATAATGCGCCTCCATCATACCTTGATCATAGCAATTTCGTCACAGTTCGGATACTTCGGGCAGTCAATGCACTCTTTCCAAACCTTCTGCGGCAGTTCCTCCCGGCTGATGCGGATGAAGCCGAGCTTGCGGAAAAAGTCGGGCTTATAGGTGAGCGTGAACACCTTCTCGATGCCGAGCGCATCCCCCTCCGCGAGCAAGCGGCGCACAATCTCTGCACCGATCCCCTGCCGCGTATGTTCGGGCGCAATCGCCATCATGCGCACCTCGGCGAGCCGATCCCACATGATGTGCAGTGCTCCGACACCGACGACAGTGTCGTCTGCCTCCGCCACAACCATATCGCGGAGATTCTCATAGAGCGTATTGCGCGAGCGCGGGAGCATCTCTCCCTGTGCTGCATAGATATGCACGAGTCCGTAGATGGACTCAATATCATCAAACCGTGCCTTTCGGTAAATCATGCCCTCACGCGCCCTTCTCCAATGCAGTTAAATGGCACTCGGACAGACCGGTGCGAGCGGGCACTCCCCGCAGAGCGGCTTGCGCGCCTTGCAGCGCTGACGTCCGTGCAGGATCAGCCAGTGATGCGCATCGCTCCAATCCTCACGCGGGATTGCCTTTTGCAGCCCCTTCTCCACCTCGAGCGGCGTCTTGCCGACTGCAAGCCGCAGACGGTTCGCCACGCGAAAGACATGGGTGTCGACGGCAATCGCGGGTGCGTGAAAGGCGACGCTCATCACGACATTTGCCGTCTTGCGTCCGACGCCCGGGAGACGCTGCAAGGCCTCAAAGTCTGCCGGAACCTCGCCGCCATACTCCTGCAGGAGGATGTCACAGGTCTCCAAAATGTGTTTCGCCTTCATGCGGAAGAATCCGCAGTCGTGAATCGCTGCCTCGAGCTGTTCCTGCCCAAGCGCGGCAATTGCCTCCGGTGTATTCGCACGCGGAAAGAGTCTGCTCGTCACAATATTCACGCGCACATCCGTACACTGCGCTGAGAGAATCACCGCAATGAGGAGTTCGAACGGCGTCTTGAATTCCAGCGCAGGCTTTGCATTGGGATAGAGAGTGCGGAGGATGTGGAGCTGCTCCGCCTTGATGGCTTTCGTTACTCTCATATCAGTTCGTCAGCGACCTCGTAGGCGCCGGAATCCGCCCGCCGCGCGCAATGAAGGCTGCCGAGCTGAATCCGCTGCGCACGGGCACAATCGGCGAATAGCCGAGGAGCCCGCCAAACGATACGCCCTCGCCGACCTTCTTGCCGGGCACAGGGATGACGCGCACCGCCGTCGTCTTGTTGTTCACCATGCCGATTGCCGCTTCGTCCGCAATGATTGCCGCAATCGTCGCGGCGGGCGTATCGCCCTCGATTGCGATCATATCGAGCCCGACCGAGCAGACGCAGGTCATCGCCTCGAGCTTTTCAATCGAGAGGCTGCCGCGCTGTACGGCATCGATCATGCCCTCATCCTCACTCACGGGGATGAATGCACCCGAGAGCCCGCCGACGTGGGAACTCGCCATAAGACCGCCCTTCTTGACCGCGTCATTGAGCAGCGCCAGTGCCGCCGTCGTGCCCGGTGCACCGCACGCCTCCAGCCCCATTTCCTCAAGAATGCGCGCCACACTGTCGCCGACCTCCGAGGTCGGCGCAAGCGAGAGGTCGATGATGCCGAACGGCACACCGAGGCGGCGCGCAGCCTCGCGCGCAACGAGCTGCCCCACGCGCGTAATCTTGAACGCCGTGCGCTTGATCGTCTCCGCAATCTCCGTGAAATCCGAGCCCTTGAGATCCTCAAGCGCGTGCTTCACGACGCCGGGGCCGCTGACCCCGACATTGATGACGCGGTCACCCTCGGCGACGCCGTGGAACGCCCCCGCCATGAACGGGTTGTCCCCCGGCGCGTTGCAGAACACGACAATCTTTGCGCAGCCAATTGCCTCCTGTTCGCGTGTCAGCTCCGCCGTACGCTTGATCACATCGCCCATCTCGCGCACAGCATCCATATTGATGCCCGCCTTCGTCGAGCCGATGTTCACCGAGGAGCAGACAATATCCGTCGCCGCCATCGCCTGCGGAATCGAGTCGATGAGCACGCGGTCGCCGTGCGTCATTCCTTTTTCGACAAGTGCGGAAAAGCCGCCGATGAAGTCGACGCCAACCGTCTTTGCCGCGCGGTCAAGAGCCTCCGCCACGGGGACGAAGGAATCCGTCTGGCACGCGTCTGCCGCAATCGCAATCGGCGTGACAGAGATGCGCTTGTTGATGATGGGGATTCCGTACTCCGTCTCGATGTCCTCGCCCGTGCGCACGAGATACTCCGCCGAGCGCGTAATCTTCTCGTACACATTTTGACAGAACTTGTCAATGTTCGGATGCGGACAGTCGCGCAGGGAAATCCCCATCGTGATCGTACGCACATCCAGACGGTTTTCCGTAATCATCCGATTTGTTTCACGGATGTCGTCAAATGTAATCACTCTGCCGCTCCTCGCTCAAATGCTGTGCATGACCTGAAAGATCTCCTGATGTTGGAGCTTGATCTCCAGACCGCGCTCCTCGCCCTTCTTCCGCAGGAGTTCCTGCAAATCCTTCAGGCGGATCTCCGCATCATCCGGCATCTCGGCAATCATGACCATGTTGAAGAAACCGTCCATGATATTCTGATTCACATTCATGATATTCACGCGCTGCTCGGCGAGAATCCCGCTCACCATCGCCACAATACCAACCTGATCTCGTCCGACAATCGTCACAACCAGCTTCATCGTCGTCACTCCTCATCGAAAAAATAAGCATTCGCACCATTCGGAGCGAATGCGGCATAGCGTAAATTTTATCAGAAAATGCAGAGAGCGTCAATCATTACACAAATCAGTCATTCGAGCAAATACATCGCGAGCCCAGAACCGCTGCTTCTTCCGTCCCCGATGCCTTTGCACGGCAGATTGCCTGTGTCATCGTTCCCATCGGACAGATGACACACCATGCACGCGGACGATAGCGCAGCATCATCAAAATGCCGATGATTGCCGAGGTCAGCATGAGGCTGTAGAAGCCGAAGGCGAACTGTGCAGCCCACGGTGCGCCATCTCCGCTGTACGCCCAGCCCCACGGCACATCAAACAGCCAGAACAGTGTCACCGTCTCCCGCAGAGGAACACCTGCCGCCGCATGATAGCTTACAACCATCACATTGGCAAACATGGTCAGAAAGAACGCCAAGAATCCATAGCGGAAGCGCCGACTGCGCAGCCACATTGGCAGTTCATTTCGTGCGGAAAGATGCAGACGGCTGCCGAGCAGCTGAAAGAGCTGTCCACGATCACAGTAGTGATTGCAGTAATCCTTGTTTCCCGCTACCAAAGCAAAGGCGAGCGGTGTGAGAAAGCAGATCATACCGAGCCATGCGAACAGAATATTGACAAAGCCCAGTGAGAAATACACGATGGAGAAGATCCAAAAATATTGATACCATCGCTTGCCCCTCGTCCTCATGTGCACACCTCCATTCGTATGATCTCCGCCGGACACTCACGACTGCACATACCGCAACCGACGCAGCGTGCAGGATCGACCACCGCATAGAGCCCGCGCCTAACGGAGATTGCTCCACGTGGGCACACACTCTGACACGTTCCACAGGCAACGCAGCTTCCGCATTCAACAACAGGGAGTGGCCGCTTCCTCGTCCCCATGAGCCGCCCCCTCCTCGTCTGCCCCACAGAGCAGGGCACGCAAGATCTTTGCAACACGTTCATCCTTCAACTGATAGGCAACCTCGAGCCCGCTGCGTTCTCCACGGATCAGCCCCGCCTGGCGCAGCTTGCTCAGATGCTGCGATACCGTGGACTGCGGCGCATCCAGACAATCCTGCATATAGGAGACATTACAGCTCCCCTCACGCAGAAGCCGCCGCACAATACAGAGGCGTACGGGATGTGCCAATGCACGGAGAAATTCCGCAGCCTCCTCAAGACGCTCTCGATCCTCAATTACCATCTTAATTTCTCTCCTCATGCTGCATCTTCATGTAAGTATAGCCGCCAACCATATTTTTTACGGAAAACCCGTGTGCCCGCAGAATCTGCTCTGCAAGATAGCCGCGCAGCCCCATCTTGCAGCAGACGACGATCGGTACCTGCGGGTCGAATTCATGCAGACGCTCGCGCAGCCGAGGCAAAGGAATGCGCTGCGCTCCTGCAATCTCGCCCGCATGATATTCCTCCGGTGGGCGAACGTCGATGAGCCTTGCCCCTGCCGCAAGTTCCGCCGAAAGCTCGTGCGGGAGAAGCGGAATACTCCTGCCCAGCAGAATATTTTCTGCTGCATAGCCGGCCATATTCACGGGATCTTTCGCTGCGGAATACGGCGGTGCATAGGACAGCTCAAACTCTTCCAAATCCGCAACCGTGAGCGACCGCCCGATGGCAGAGGCAAGAACATCGATGCGCTTGTCCACGCCCTCTGCACCGATTGCCTGCGCCCCCAGTACAACACCATCCGAAAGACGGAAAATCAGCTTGAGTGCAAGCTCCTTTGCCCCCGGATAATAGGCCACATGATGGCGGGGGAAAATCACCGTAAAGCGATAATCCTTTCCGTATACCATCCCTGCTGACTGGAGGGCTCGCTCGTTCTGCCCCGTTGCCGCTGCCGTAAGACCAAATACCTTGAGCGCGGCAGTTCCCACTACACCGCGATAGGCACGCGCCTCCCCTGCCATACGATCCGCAGCCAGACGTGCCTGCCGATTCGCAGGACCTGCGAGCGGGAGTGCCGTCGCTTTTCCCGTCTGTGCGGAGCGAGTCAGCACCGCATCCCCAACAGCATAGACATGAGGGATATTGGTCTGCATATATTCATTGACAAGAATGTGCCCGCGCTCCCCGAGCGCAATGCCGCTCCCGTCGAGGAACGCGGTATCGGGACGCACGCCGATCGCAAGCGCGACGAAATCCCCATGTACCGTACGCCCACTGGAAAGACGTACGCAGATCCCACCGTCCTCCTGCTCCTCAAATCCGGCAACGCCATCCCCAAGTGCAAGCTCTACGCCGTGCCTACGCAGCTCATCCTCAAGCAGCGAAATCATATCTGTGTCAAAGATCGGAAGGATATGCGGCATCGCCTCGACCAGAGTAACAGACAGCCCTCGCTCACGCAGATTTTCCGCAAGCTCCACGCCGATGAAGCCGCCGCCGACCACAACAACGCTGCCGCCCGTACCGACGAGGGAACGAATGCGATCCGCATCCTGCACACTGCGCAGCGTCGCAATACGCGGATGATTGATGCCGGGGATTGGCGGACGCAGCGGCTTTGCTCCCGGTGAAAGCAGCAGCGCATCATAATTTTCCGTATATACGCCGTCCGCAGAGCGCACCTCTACGGTACGATTTTCCGTATCCACACGTGTGACCTCACTGCACACACGCACGTCGACGTTATACATCCCACGGAACTTCTCAGGAGTTTGGAGGAGCAAGTCCCCCCGCTCAGCGATGACATCGCCCACATAGTACGGAAGCCCACAGTTTGCAAAGGAGATATCCTCCCCACGCTCAAACAGAATGATCTCCGCTGTCTCATCCAGACGCCGCAGACGCGCGGCGGCCGTTGCTCCGCCGGCAACACCGCCCACAATGATATATTTGCTCACAACACCATCTCCTTCAATGCAATCGCTATATTCATATATTACGATATAACGATTATATTGTCAATAAAAAAGAGGACGATTTCCCTCCGTCCTCAAAAATATTATCATATCTATCATGCTGATCAGAGTCCCAAATCCCCCATCTTGATCTCCTCGACGCGACCATGTGCGATCTCAAAGGCAAATCCGATGGTCGGATCCTCCTCGGAGAAGTAGATATAATCCTCTCCGTAGATCATGCTCGGCTCGCCATACACGCGGCGCAGTTCCTCCACGGGCGTCCCGATGCGGACGCCCTTCCCTGATGTGAGGGAACTGCGCTCCGATATTTTGACGAGGCGGACGAGACCGTCCACGAAATCGAGCGACAGGCTATCCGCATACTCGTATTCGACGACCTGTTTGCCGGCGTAGCGCATGGAGCGCTCCGACTCCGTCTCATAGGGCGCGCCATAGCGCGCGCGCACGTCTGCCTCCGTTGCACCGTAGGCAATGTCGCCGAGCACGAGCGCTTCGCGGACAATGCGCGCCGCCGAATTCTGCTCTTCCGCGCGGTGCTGACGCAAAGCCTCCGCCTCGCGCTTGACCGCATCATCCGCCGAGAGCGTCTGCTCGACGGCATCCCGTGCAATCGTGACGCGCTTTCCCCCATCCACGCCGGGCGGCACTGTCACCGCAGAGCGGTACGCATCCACCGCAAGGCTTGCCGCCACCCCTGCAAGGACTGCAATCCCAACAAAGGCTGCACACATCCGTATATTCAATGATTCTCTCCCCCAAAATCATTCCCTCTGATGACGGCTCAGATCGTGAACCTGCGCCTCAAATGCCCCAAAAATTAACGGATGACTCCCATATCGATCTCATCGACGCGGCCATTCTCAATCTCGAAGCTAAATCCGATTGATGCATCCCCATCCGCATAGTAGATGTACTTATCGCCGCGGATGGCATCCGGCTGACCATATGCGGCAACGAGCGCATTCACATCGGAACCAACGGCGATACCATCCTTCGTCTGAATACCGTTGCGCGCACCAATCTCTACGCGGCGCACCATATCATTGACAAAGACGATATCGAAGTCGCTGCCATATTCCCACTCGACGCCCTGACCACCTGCATAAATCGAGTCAAACTTCGTCTCGACCTCGCGCGGCGCACCGTAGACGCTGCGGACATAGGACTCCGACGCACCGTATTCGATACCGCCGACAACGAGCGCATCCTGCGGCACAGCAGCCTCCGCCGCCGCAGAGCCGAGAAGGCTGACACCAAGCGCAATACCTGCAATCTGTTTTCCATAGCTGAACATCATCCACAGCTCCTTTGTCAAAAAACATTCCTTATGACTTTCGATTCTATGATGCATTATAGGTGGAAACGCTGAAAAGCCTCTGAACGAAATTATTCAGAGGCTTTTCAGCTATACTATATCATGCTGCTCAGGCAGTCGGAGCAAGTTCCTCATCGTCTGCAAGCGTATCCGCCAGCTCGTGATTCGTGATCGCGCACACAGCCGAATCCGACCAGACATTCTCCGCCGTCTCGATCATGTCGATGACGGAGTAGATCGGCAGGATGATGCCCATGAGTCCGACGGGCGCACCAATCGACGCCATGAGCGAGAGTGTCAGGAAGTAGCAGCCCATCGGTACGCCCGCATTGCCTACAGCGGCCAGTACAGCAATGAAGAGCCAGCTGACCATCGTGCCGAGCGTCAGCTCCATCCCCGCGTTCTGCATGACATAGAGCGATGTCACGAGGATGAATGCGGCGCAGCCGTTCATATTGATCGTCGTGCAGATAGGCAGGACGAAGCGCGCAACGGACGGATGCGCACCAAGGCGCTGCTCCGCCGAGGCGAGCGTTACGGGCAGTGTGCCTGCCGAACTCTTTGTAAAGAGCGCAACTGCGACAGCGGGAGCCATCTGACGGAAAACGCGTACGGGATTCAAGCCACGCACGGCGAGGAAGAATGGAATCACAACAAAGAACTGAATCAGATTTCCTCCAATGACAACAGCGGTGTAGACACCCAGAGATCCGACGATAACGCCCGCCTCAATCTGCGCCGCAAGCTGTGCGGCAAAGGCGAGAATCCCAATAGGCAGCACCGTCAGCAGCCCGCGAATCAGGGTAAAGAGCAGTTCCTGCAAGCCGTGAATCCCTTTCAGGAGCATCTCGCGATTCTCCGTTTTGGGTGCAAAGGCGAGTCCAAGCCCCACCGCCGCCGCAACAAGCATAACGGAGAGCACATTGCCCGAGACAAATGGCGCAAGCACATTGTTCGGTACAATGGAAAGGAAGTGATCGTAGTAGGACAGCCCTTCAAGTTTCCCAGGTACATCCGACGCGCCTGCGCCGACAACCTCGGTCGGCAGATTCGCAGGTGCGAGCCAAAGGAAGAGTGCAAGCCCCACCGCCGCTGCACACACAGTTGTAAGCAGCGTATAGGTAACAGCATGTGCAAAGATTCGTCCTGTATCCCGCTTCGTTCCAAGTGCCGCAAGCGTCGTGATAACAGCGAGTGCAATGGTCGGCACGGCAACGAACTGGAACAGACGCGTGAATACTGTCGCAATAAAGTTAAACAGCTCATTCAGTACGGGTACATTCACCCAACCTAGTATGCCGCCAACGATGAGCGCACCAATCCAAAGCACAACCTGTCTCTTCTGATTGTTCAATTTCGCCGCAGAAAGCGCCGCCTGCGCTTTCTGCTCCACCTCATCACGCACAGGCGCAGCATTTTTTTGCTCTGCCATATATAACTCCTCCCAAATTCAAATCCCATATAAAACATTGTTTGCATATTATATTGCTATGTTAATAAAATGTCAAGAAAAAACTGCCGTGAAAATCTTCACGGCAGCCCAGACATCAGGGAAGCTTACGCCTTTCCTGCAAGTTTCTTATAGTTGTTGTAACGTACCTCAGCATCCTTCTGCGTCTTCTCGAAGAGTGCTTCCGCCGCCTCGGGGAAGTTGCTCTTCAGGCTGATGTAGCGGTTCTCGCCGAGCAGGAATTCCTGGAACTTCGAGAAATCCGGCTCCTTGGAGTCAAGCGTGAACGGATTCTTGCCCGCCTCGATGAGCTGCGGGTTGTAGCGATAGTTCGCCCAATAGCCGCACTCGACGGCAAGTTTGCCCTCGAGCTGTGCACAGCCCATGCCCTTGCGAATGCCATGATTGATACACGGCGAGTAGGCAATGATGAGGGACGGTCCCGGATATGCCTCCGCCTCGCTGATCGCTTTGAGTACCTGATTCTGATCGGAGCCCATGTCAATCTGCGCCACATAGATGTAGCCGTAGGATATCGCCATCATGCCGAGATCCTTCTTCTTCGTCTTCTTGCCCGTTGCTGCGAACTCTGCAATCGCCGCCGCTGGGGTCGACTTCGATGCCTGTCCACCCGTGTTCGAGTAGACCTCGGTATCAAAGACCATGACGTTGACATCCTCGCCCGACGCAAGCACGTGATCCACGCCGCCGAAGCCGATGTCGTATGCCCAGCCGTCGCCGCCGAAGACCCACTGAGAACGCTTGACGAAGTAGTCGTTGTCCTTGTAGATGCGGCAGAGAAGTTCGTCCGTACCCTTCTCCTTTTCGAGAAGCTCACGCAGGAGGTCGGCACGGTCACGCGTACCCTCACCGCTGTCCCGCTTTTCGAGCCAGAGCTGCATTGCTGCCTGAAGTTCGGCAGAGCCCTTCTTCTCCTCAAGTGCCTGTTTTACTGCAGCCGCGATGGATTCGCGCACTGCCTTCGTGCCGAGCAGCATTCCAAGACCATACTCTGCATTGTCCTCGAACAGCGAGTTTGCCCATGCAGGGCCGTACCCCTTCGGGTTCTTCGTATACGGGATTGCAGGTGCGCTTGCGCCCCAAATGGAGGAGCAGCCCGTTGCATTGGCGATCATCATGCGGTCGCCGAAAAGCTGCGTGACGAGCTTTGCGTACGGTGTTTCGCCGCAGCCTGCGCACGCACCCGAGAACTCGAAGAGCGGCTGCTCGAACTGCGAGCCGATGACCGTCGTCTTCTTCATCGGGACGTTCTTGACCGAGACCTTCTCCGTGTCCACGCCATAGTCAAAGTACTTCTGCGCATCGCGGAGGTTGTCGTCGAGCAGCGTCATATCGAGCGCCTTGCCCGGGCAGACCTGTGCACAGTTGCCGCAGCCGAGGCAATCGAGCGTCGAGACGGCAATCGTGAGGTTCAACCCCTTCGCCGGACGCGACTTCACGGACTGCATCCCCTCGGGTGCTGCTGCAAGCTCCTCATCCGTCGTCAGCACAGGACGAATCGTTGCGTGCGGGCAGACGAATGCGCACTGGTTGCACTGGATGCACTTCTCCGGACGCCATACGGGGACAGAGATCGCCGTGCCGCGCTTCTCAAATGCCGTACCGCCGACGGGGAACGTGCCGTCCTCCATGCTGAGCAGCTCGGAGATCTTGAGCTTGTCGCCCTCCTGCCGGTTCATGACGTTCTGAACCTTCGTGATGAATTCCGGCGTCTTTGTATTGACCGGAACCTCTTCATCGACCGCATCCTTCCACTCGGCAGGAATATTCACACGGTGGAGCGACTCGATGCCGTGATCGATCGCACCGTTGTTCATGTTGACGACCTTTTCGCCCTTGCTGCCATAGGATGTGACAACTGCATCCTTGAGATACTTGACCGCGTCGTCGATGGGAATGATGTTCGCAAGCTTGAAGAACGCCGACTGCATGACCATGTTGAAGCGACCGCCGAGACCGAGTTCGCGGGCGATGTGAACCGCATCCACCGTGTAGAACTGAATGTCGTTGGAGGCGATGTAGCGGCGCATCGATGCGGGTAGGTGCGTGTTCAGCTCCTCATCCGACCAGAACGTATTGAGGAGGAACGTGCCACCCTTCTTGAGACCTGCGAGGAGGTCGTACTGGCGGACATAGGACTGCTGCGAGCAGGAGATGAAGTCTGCCTTGTTGATGAGGTACGGGCTGATGATGGGCGATTTGCCGAAGCGCAGATGGCTCATCGTGATGCCGCCTGACTTCTTCGAGTCGTATGCAAAGTATGCCTGCGCATACATATCCGTCTTATCACCGATGATCTTGATCGCGCTCTTGTTCGCGCCGACCGTGCCGTCCGAACCGAGACCCCAGAACTTGCACGCCGTCGTCCCCTCTTTCGTGAGGTTGACATCGCCGTGGATCGGTGTGAGACTGCGGTGCGTGACATCGTCAACGATGCCGAGCGTAAAGCCGTGCATCGGCTCGTCCTTTTTCAGCTCCTCGTAGACCGCAAAGACCTGATCCGGTGTCGTATCCTTGCCGCCGAGACCATAGCGTCCACCGACAATGACGGGATTCATCCCCGAGCTGTAGTACGCCGCCTTGACATCGAGGTAAAGCGGCTCGCCGAGCGATCCCGGCTCCTTCGTACGGTCGAGAACAGCGACCTTCTGCACCGTCTTCGGGAGATACTTGAAGAAATGCTCAACCGAGAACGGACGATAGAGGTGAACGGAGAGCAGACCAACCTTTTCCCCTTGTGCATTGAGGTATTCGGCAACCTCCTCCGCCGTCTGGCAGACCGAGCCCATTGCGATGATGACGCGATCTGCATCGGGTGCGCCGTAGTAGTCGAAGAGATGGTGCTCACGCCCCGTGATCTTCGTCATCTCGGCCATCGCCTCTTCGACGAGCGCGGGGATCGCATCGTAGTAGCGGTTGACCGCCTCGCGCCCCTGGAAGTAAATGTCAGGGTTCTGTGCTGTACCGCGTACCACCGGATGATCCGGGTTGAGCGCACGGCGGCGGAACTCATTGACCGCATCCCAGTCGAGAATCTTCGCAAGATCAGCATAGTCCACGACCTCGATCTTCTGAATCTCATGCGAGGTACGGAAGCCGTCAAAGAAGTTAATGAACGGAACGCGCCCCTTGATCGCAACGAGATGCGCAACAGCCGCGAGATCCATGACCTCCTGCACACTCGACTCTGCGAGCATGGCAACGCCCGTCTGGCGTGCTGCCATGACATCCTGATGGTCGCCGAAAATGTTCAGCGAGGACGCCGCAATGGCGCGTGCACTGACATGGAACACGCCAGGCAGGAGTTCGCCCGCGATCTTATACATATTCGGAATCATGAGCAGGAGTCCCTGCGACGCCGTATAGGTCGTTGTGAGTGCCCCGGCCTGGAGTGAGCCGTGCACTGCACCCGCAGCACCCGCCTCCGACTGCATTTCGATGAGACGTACCTTCTGTCCGAAGATATTCTTCATTCCCTTTGCAGCAAGACTGTCAACGTGCTCTGCCATCGGCGATGACGGCGTGATCGGATAGATTGCCGCCACATCCGTAAAGGCATAGGAGATGTAGCCGGCAGCTGTGTTGCCGTCCATCGTCTTCATTTTCTTGGCCATGTTACTGCTCCCCTCTCAATGGAAATGCACGTGCATTCCAAAAAATATTAAAATATAACCACATGAGCAAAGAATTTGTCCCCTCTCATTCATTTTGATAAAAAGAATCAAAAAGAATATCTATGGAGGAACACTGATTCAATACTTTCTATTTATTATACAACGGAAAAACAGGCTTGTAAACAAGATACACTTTCTCAAGAGTTGAAATCACGGATTTTTCTCATCGTTTTTTATTATGAAAATATCTAATAGCTCTATCAAAAAACGAGCTGCCCTCAGCAGCTCGTTCGTCCGAGAAGTGGATGTGTCGTAGGTCTGAGATCGCGCACGCGTATGAGATGAAGCGCCTCAGCGAGGTCGATGTCGCGGCGCTTCATCCCCTCCTCATACACATAGACGGGATGTTCGACTCCGATCTCACTCGCCGGCATGTATACATATTCATCGGTATTCCGATCACCGAAGATAATCCCGCGCAAGAGCTGCGCCTCGCGTATCAAAACATATCCCTCCGCCAAAGCATATAGACGACGGCAGACGAGACGCAGACCGCGATGATGACCACGCGGACAAAGCCGAGCGGATCACCCTCATACGGCACCGGCACGTTCATGCCGAAGAAACTCGAAATCACCGTCGGAATCGCAAGAATGATCGTGATCGCCGTCAGGAATTTCATCACGAGGTTCAGATTGTTTGAGACAATCGATGAGAACGTATCCGCGAGACGGGCAAGGATCTTGCTATACATCTCCACCATCTCGCGCGCCTGTTTGTTCTCGATGATGACATCCTCGAGGAGATCCTCGTCCTCCTCGTACATCTTGAAGATGTGATGCACCGATGTGTTGGTGCGCAGACGCATGAGGCGGTCGAGAACCGCGCCGTTTGAGCGCAGTGCCGCATTGAAGTATGTGAGACCCTTTTGCAGCTGCAGAAGGCGCAGGATCTCGCTGTTCTTCATATCGTGGCGCAGACGATCCTCAATCTCCTCGGAGAGCTTGCTGATCTGGCGCAGATAGCGCAGATAGAACACATCGGATTTGTATAGGATCTGAAAGAGGAATCGCGTCCTCTTATAGGTGCGGAAGAGCTTCGCCGTGCGCTCGTTGAACTCCGCCATCACGGGCGTTTCCTCGAGGCAGACGGTGATAATGTGCTCGTCCGTGAGGATAATCGCGAGTGGCAGCGTATCGTAGCTGTCCTCGCCGCGATAGACGGGCACATTCGTCAGGATCATGACCGAGTCGTCCTCGACATCTGTATGTGACCGCTCCTCATCGTCGAGTGCCGAGCGCAGGAAGTCGGGATCGACCTCCGTCAGCGTACTCACGACCTTTAGCTCGTACGGCGTCGGGTTGACAATGTTGATCCATGCCCCCTTTGTGAGCGTCTTGAGTGATAGCTCCTGAAGGGGGCCGGATTCCATGGATTTATAGATTTGCAGCAAGGGTTGGCGCTCCTTTCCGACCGCCCTCCCACGTCAGTGCAAAGCACAGAGGCGAAGAGAGGACGGATTGCATAAGTATGGGTCTGGCTGCAAAGGTGTATCGTCCATCTCTTCACTTCCTTTCATAACATCCTCATAAAATGACCGAATGAATTTTAACGCAAAATGCTGCGCTTGTCTATAGTGACAGGGAAAAATCAGACATTAAACCTAAAGTTTACAACATCTCCATCGCGCATGACGTACTCCTTGCCCTCAAGGCGTACAAGCCCCTTATCGCGTGCTGCCGCCACGCTGCCGAGCGTGACGAGATCGTCATAGTTCACAATCTCGGCGCGGATGAAGCCGCGCTCAAAGTCCGTATGAATCTTGCCCGCCGCCTTCGGCGCTGTCGTCCCGCATGTAATCGTCCACGCGCGGCACTCATCCTCCCCCGCAGTGAGGAAGGTCTGGAGACCGAGCAGGGAGAAGGCACCGTGAATGAGACGGTCAAGCCCGCTCTCAGAGAGTCCCAGATCCTCGAGGAAGACCGCGGCCTCCTCGGCATCCAGCTCTGCAATCTCCTCTTCGAGGCGTGCCGAGACCGTCACGACCTCCGCGCCCGTACGCGCGGCATAGCCCTTAACCGTCTGCACATGCGGGTTCTCCGCATCCGCCGTCGCCGCCTCATCCTCACCGACATTTGCAATGTAGAGGATCGGCTTGCGTGTGAGGAGGTTCAGATCGCGCAGTATCGTCTGCTCCTCGTCCGAGAGCTCCACCTCGCGCGCAGGCTTCCCCTCATCGAGCGCCGTTTTCAGACGCTCAAGCGCGGCGTGCTCTGCCTTTGCCTCCTTGCTGCCGGATTTCAGCAGCTTCGTCACCTTCGCCATGCGCTTCTCCACGGCTTCGAGATCGGCAAGGCAGAGCTCCGTCTCGATGATGTCGATGTCGCGCAGCGGATCGACCGCCCCCTCAACGTGCGTGATGTCCGAGCTCTCGAAGCAGCGGACAACATGCGCCACGGCATCCACCTGGCGGATGTGCTCGAGGAACTTGTTGCCGAGCCCCTCGCCCTTTGACGCGCCCTTCACGAGTCCCGCAATATCGAGGAAACGAACGCTCGCAGGTGTCGTCTTTTTCGAATGATAGAGATCGGTCAGCACCTTCAGTCGTGCATCCGGCACCGCCACCACGCCGACATTCGGCTCAATCGTGCAAAACGGATAGTTTGCCGCCTCCGCTCCCGCCTTCGTAATCGCATTGAAAAGCGTGCTCTTGCCCACATTCGGCAGTCCGACGATTCCAACCTCAAGATTGCTCACAGCTATTCCCTCTTTCACTGACCGAAGTCATGTTGTTTACGCTAATACACTTGTTAAGGTAGCACTGATACATTCAGCACCGCCATCTTAGCGCATCTTTTTTGCCCGCTTTTTGTCGGCAAATCCTCCACATAGCTTTTGCTATGCGTCCGGTTTGCCTCCTCAATCGGACGAAAAAATCTACGCCAATCTGAGGGTCTATTTTATCAGCGATTCCTTAAGTTATAACAGAAAAATAGAGCAAGGTCAATCAGTGCACGTATTCCACGCTCCACAGAAACATTTTCTCTTATGAACATACCTGCAAATGTTGCAAATGATACTTCCCTTTTTGAAATCTTGTGTTATAATTTAGCCAATCGGGGGATTCCCCTTTACAGTCAATTTCCTTTTACGATATAGGAGGTCTATCATGGCGATTACAAAGGATATGAGCATCATCGAGATCGTGCAGACGTATCCCGACACCGTTGAGATTCTGATGAATGCGGGCATGGGCTGCCTCGGCTGCGCGGCGGCGCACTTCGAGAACATCGAGCAGGGTGCAATGGCACACGGCATCGACATCGACGCCCTCATCGATGAGCTGAACGCCTCGATCGGCGAGACGGCTGCGGCACAGTAAAAACATACAGCACACGCGTCAAATACAAGCGCCCCCTTACAGGCTAGTAGTCTGCAAGGGGGCGTTTTCTGTCAGAAGACATAGGACTACGAAACAATATCTCTCCGATCCCACCAGATGACAGCAGATCGCGTTGCGACCGTACACAGACCATCCCGCGCCTCGGCGAGAACCTCCCTGCGGAGCTTTTCCTGTGCAGCCGGAGTAAGGTCACCCGCATATTGCTCGTATGCGAGCTTTCGATATTGCAGCTCGTCCTCCACGGAGCGCTCGCAGCGATAGTCCACCACACTGACGTTGGCAAAACGTCCCTGCGAAATCAGCATATTGTAGAGAATCTGGAACTCCTCGACATCGCAGCAGCTCGCCGACCTTGGATTTTTATGATCCGGAATCTCCGCAATGATCGCGCAGTATTTGCTCGAATAGGCCTCCATCTGCGAAATCAGCGGCCAAACATCCTCATACATCCAAAAGACGAGCGACACCGTCACAAGATCAAATGCAGCGTCAAGTTCGCCGCCGATTGGAAGATCCTGCATGATTTCTTCGATGAGTGCATAGTTGTCGATGCCCGCCTCTGCGGCATTCCCCCGCAGGAGATTCGCCATCTCATGCGACGGCTCGACCGCCGTGACGAATTTGATATGCTCCGCAAACGGGATGACAAAAGAGCCGGGGCCTGCGCCAATATCCAGCATCGAGGCCTCCGCATCCAAGACAGAGCGCAGCGCTCCATAGACCTTCCTGCCGTAATCGTACCCATTGCTCTTGCGCATCGCAGAGAAGTCCCGTGCACGCTTGTCCCAATAGTCCACCTGCGGATTTGCACGGATATGCCGCACGCGTTCGCAAAACTTCTCCTGCCACTGCGCATTCCAAAAGGAAAACGACGGATTCTCTCCCATAAATATAATACTCCTTTTCCCTATCGATGCCGAACAACCGTAAAGCGCGCGAGCGCAACCTCCTCCTTCGGATGAATACGCGCCTTCTCACGTGCAACGGCGAGCTGCTCCTCTACCGTATCAATGCCCGCGAGATCGGGCAGCAGAAGCCCGCGCCGATTGTCCGCAATGCTCTTGACGATGACGCCATAACGCTTCGGATCAAGCTCTGCTGCTGAGGAGATCGGCTCTGGTGCACTCAGGACATCGACAGAGTAAACGAGGCGATTCAACTCGTCCTCCTCAATCGGCTCGAAACGCCCGTCATGCATCGCCGCCGAGACGGCATTGTAGAGGATCTCCTCGGCAAGAGTCTGCTGTGCGGGCACAAACGTCCCAATACAGCCGCGCAGCTTGCCATATTTCTTGATGGAGACAAATGCCCCCGCGCGCTGCTCCAGAAGCTCTGACGGCAGTCCCTCAGGCAGCGGCACATACCTATGCTCCCGTACATAGTGCTCGATGCTCGTCCGTGCGAGCCGCACATATGCGTCCTCGCGTGCGCGCAGCTCTGCAATCGCCGCATCCTCTGTCTGCACGAGCTGATCTGCATAGTCTCGGCGCTCATCCCGCCCCGTCACCGTGAACGAGGCGACGGCATAACCCACGCCGAACGGCCCTTCATAGCTGTGCAGTCTGCTCGTAAGCACCGCGCGGTCAAGTGCGCCCGCGAGTACCCACAGCCCGTTCAGCCCACAGTGTCCCGCCGTCTCGGCAAAGCTTCCGGGAATCTGCAAGAGTGAGAGGAAGTCCCCCGCCTTCATAAACGCCGTGCAGAGTGCATCAAACTCTGCGCCCTCGGGCGCAATGCCGTACGACCCGTCCTCCTTGAGGCGGTGCGAGAGATCACCGCTCGCAATGCAGATCGTCCGCCGCCCGAGCTGCTCCGCCGCCGCAGCAATCGCCTGTCCGAGCATGGCGTGCGTGTGGGCGGGCAGCCCCGACACGCCGATGCGGACGAATTTGGTTGGTGCATCGCCAAGGTACTCGCTCAGTAAGAAGAGCGGGATCATCGTCCCGTGATCGAGCGCCGGATTCTTTTCTCCAAGCGTACCCGCAGGAACATCACGCTCCCCCGCCGCCTGAGAGAGCGCATGTACAAAGTCTGTATCGTATTCGATGCCGACCGTGATCTCTGGATGTCCAAACGCGGCAAAATCCCCTTCTGCCGCCTCGCCCGGCGAGATGTGGAAGAAATCATCGTATGCCGTCGCATGCGGGCTGGTGATGACGACGGTATCGGGGCGCAGCTCCGCAGCCGTACGCATCGCCTGATGATATGCGCGGACAGTCGCAGCGATCTCCTGCTCGCGTCCCGCACCGATGGCGGGAATGATGAGCGGCGGGTGCGGCACGGCATAGGCGGCAAGAATCGACATGATCTTCACGCTCCTCTGTAGAAAAACTGCTCTTGGAGGGCCCCTATCGGCTCGCTTTGCTCGCCACTTCCCCCGTAGTGACGGGGGAAACTAATAGCTGCAACACAAAGCCTCCTCCGTGCGACACGGGGGAGGGGGACCGCGTGAGCGGTGGAAGGGGCATAAGAACAGGGCTGCTATACAAAGCTAAAAACTTCGTATAACAGCCCCTTTATATACTAAGATGGTGCGGATGAAGGGGGTCGAACCCATACGCCTTGCGGCACTGGATCCTAAGTCCAGCGCGTCTGCCAGTTCCGCCACATCCGCCTGTGAGAAAACTCAGCTAACGTATTCTATCACGACGGCGCGGGGCTGTCAATCCGTGCATGCGCCCATGAGAGCACCGTCTCCCGCATCCCCTTCACATCCAGAACGCCGTGCGCAAAGCCGCGCCGCACGAGCTCCGTCGGGAGGAATTCATCGTACTTGTCAAAAATCGGTACTTCATCGGGATAGAGCAGCTCCATCGGATCAAATTCCTGCGCTGCCTCCTCCGCAAGCACAGCAAAGAACTCCGCAGGTGATGCCTTCATCGTGAACTGCATGAAGTACGGGCGCATGGACTCGAAGCCGCGCAGGCCAATCCGCGCGCCGCAGCGGATGCGCAGGAAGCGCTCGAGCGCGAGAAAGGCATAACTGCCGAGCCACGGTAGGAGCGCGTACATCTCCCCGCCCAGCGGAATGAGCACATCCTCCGCCGCACGCGAGTGACGCGCCGTACTTCGCGCCTGCGTGAGGCGCGCTACGGCGTTCTTCATGAGATACGGCGGCAGCAGCTCCTCACGGAGTACCTGACGCATCCGATGCAGGATATGCGTATGGATGTCTCCGGGACACTCGCCGAAATAGGCGGGCACATTCCCCTTGACCAACTCGCAGTAGATGAGATGACGCTTGCGGTCGACCTCCAGTACGCGCCAGACGTGCCCCGCAATCGCGATCTTCTCCCCGACGGGAGGCGGCGTGACAATCGTTCCAATCTCCTGCGACTCACTCCGCACAGTGTACTCCTCGTTCTCCTGAAAGACACCGTAAAAGCGGAAGGACTGCACGACGCGCTCCCCCGCAAGTCCGACGATCAGTCCGCCGCGCTCCGTCATCTGCAGATGCTCCTGCTGTACGAGATGACGCAGGAGTGTGCGATAGTCCTCCTGCGTGATGCGGTGAAATACGTGCAGCGACAGCACGCGATCCGCAAGTGCGCGCGGCGCAAGTTCCCCGCAGGACGCGGTAATGCTCATCGTCTGATGATAGAGCAGGCTGAACGGCAGACGGTCAAGGCGCGGCGGCTCCACCCATCGCTCCTCAAGATAGAGCTGAATGAGCGCAATCCCCTGCAGCAGCTTCCACGGGATTGTGGCGGGCAGAAGTGCACGCGCCTCGGGCGTATCCTCGCGCACGACGAAGTGCATCTCCTGCGGTTGTCCGCGCCGCCCCGTCCGCCCCATGCGCTGCAGAAACGAGGAGACCGTCCACGGCGCATCGATCTGAAAGGCGCGCTCGAGCCGCCCGATGTCGATGCCGAGCTCGAGCGTCGCCGTTGTACACGTTGTGAAGAGGCTGTCCTCGTCCTTCATGCGCGCCTCTGCCGTCTCACGAAACGCGGCGGAGAGATTGCCGTGGTGGATGAGGAAGCGATCCGGCTCGTGCTGACGCTCACAGTAGGAGCGCAGCGTTGTCGTCACCGCCTCGCACTCCTCGCGCGAGTTGACAAAGACGAGACATTTCTTCCCGCGCGTATGGGCAAAGATATAGCCGAGCCCGGGATCGGCATGCTCGGGCGGCGTATCGGTCGGCGCATCCAGCACGGGCTGCACGCTGATGTCATCGCGCCCGTCCCCCGCCTGTGTGTCTCGCACGTAGAAATGCTCGAGGGAGAGCCGCCACTTGCTCCCCTTTGCCTCGATCTGCGGCACGAAGGTCTGCCGTCCCGTCCCCGCCGCGAGGAAATCCCCAACGCGCTTGGCATCGCCGATCGTCGCCGAGAGACCGATGCGGCGTGGCGTGACGCCTGCGATGCGCGAGAGCCGCTCGATCAGACAGAGCGTCTGCCCGCCACGATCGCCGCGCAGGAGGGAGTGCACCTCGTCGATCACAACGAAGCGCAGGTCACCGAAGAGCTTCGGTATCGCCGCATGACGGTGCAGAAGCAGCGCCTCGAGCGATTCCGGCGTGATCTGCAGGATGCCCGACGGACGCTTCATCAGCCGCGCCTTAAGCGTCTGCCCCACATCACCATGCCAATGCCAGACGGGAATATCCGCCCTGTGGCACAGCTCCGTCAGGCGCTCGAATTGATCGTTAATCAGTGCCTTGAGCGGGCCGATGTAGATACAGCCGACGGAGGTCGGCGGCTCCTCGTGAAAGAGCGTAATGATCGGAAAAAATGCCGCCTCCGTCTTGCCGGAGGCGGTGGATGCCGTCAGGAGGACATGGTCGTCCGTGTGAAAGATCGCCTCTGCCGCCGCAATCTGGATGCCGCGCAGATTCTGCCACTCCTGCTCATAGATATAGTCCCGCACGAAGGGCGCATAGCGCTCAAATACGCTCATAGTTCGAACTCCACAAACTGAGCGCTGATCTCTGCGCCCTCCACCTCGTTCGCGGCGTAGGCAAAATCGTCCGAGCCGAGGAGATCGGCGAGTTTCAGCGCGGGATTCTGATAGATGATGTCGAGCACCTGAATGAAGTCACGAATCACCTCACGTGGCGTGATATGCGTGTCCGCCCCAATGCGTCCAAACTCGATGCGGATGAAGTCCGCAAGATCGTCCTGTGTGACAATCTGCTCGTACTCGTAGAGCCCCGCATGGATGGCAGCGAGCTTTTCGATGAGCACGAGCATCTCCTCATGCGTGAGCGGCGCAAGCCGTATCACGGGCGAGAGCAGATCGCGGTGCTCCCCCGCAAACCGTCCCTCCGCAAGCCGCGAGCGCAGCGCCTCATAGCTGTATACACCACGCCGCGTGTCCTCCATACACGCGGGCGTGCCGCAGAGAATCATGCCGAGGTACTGCGCGCGCCCCTGCATTGCATCGTTATACATCGTGAGAATCTTTTCATAGTTGTACTGGCGCGTGACGGCGTGCGGAATCTTGTAGATGTTCACGAGCTCGTCAATCAGAATTAGCATCCCCGCATAGCCCGCCTGCCGCAGAAACGCGGCAAAGAGTTTCAGATACTCGTACCAGTCGTCGTCCGTGATGATGATGTTCACGCCGAGCTCGTGCCGCGCCTCGGTCTTTGTCGTATACTCCCCGCGAAACCAGCGTGCGACGCGTGCGCGCATATCATCGTCGCCGTCCCGATAGGCATGATAGTAGAGTGTCAGAAGCCGCGTAAAATCAAAGCCGTGCACGAGATCGTTCAGCCCGTAGATGATGGAGGCAATCCGACGATCCACCGCCGCTGAAAAAAGTGGATTATCCGCTGTGATTCCATCCTCCGCCGCAACTTCCTGCTGCACGCGGCTGATCCACCGATCGAGGATGAGCGTGAGAGCACCGCCCTCGGGCGTCGTCTTGGTCGCCATGTTGCGAATCAGTTCGCGATACGTCGCCAACCCCTGCCCGCGCGACCCCTGCAAGCGGCGCTCCGGCGAGAGATCGGCGTCCACCACAACGAAATGCTTCGCCATAACATAGCTGCGGATTGTCTGCAAGAGAAAGCTCTTGCCGCTGCCGTAGCGCCCGACGATGAAGCGAAAGGACGCCCCGCCGCCCTCGATCATCTCCACATCGGAGAGCAGCGCCTCGATCTCGCTGCGCCGTCCGACCGTGATATATGGGAGCCCAATGCGCGGCACGACGCCGCCCTTGAGCGCATTAATGAGCGTCTGCGCAATGCGGCGCGGGATTTTCTTCGACTCATTCGCTGCCATGCAGGTACCTCGCTGTCAATTCATCCAGATAGTCAGGGACAACGGTGGGCGGATCGCCCTCGATCACCGTGTCCGCAAAGTCCTCGTACAGTTTTTCGTTCAGCCCGTCGACCAGTACGGAGAGTATCAGCCCCTCCGCGCGCACCCATGCGAAATCACCATCCGTCAGGAGAGCACGCAGGAGATGCAGCTCGGATGCCGTCAGTTCTGCCGCCCCGTCCGCCGCGGACAACATCTCGGGCGGTGCAGCAACCGCCTCTGCCGCAGGAGGCAAAATCTCCGGAAGCGCAGCGGCTTTCCCCTGTGACGGAGAAAGCAAAGGCATGGACAGCTCTTCCTCCTCCACAACGAGGCGCTCCTGCGTTACATCCGCATCCGCACGAATGCGCGCCAGCTGCGAAAAGTCCAGATGCACACGCCGCGCCTCCACCGCCCGCCGCTCCGCAACAAAGGCGTCAATCTCCTCACGGATGATCTTCGCCTGCCACTGCTTCAGCTTGGGCGGCTGAATCTCAGCGATTCCATAGTGCGCACGCAGAGCGGCATCCAGCCCGCGCAGAAGCGCACCCATGCGCTGCGCCGCGCCGTCTGCACGCTCGTAGGAGTACAGTGTCCAATAGCCGCCCGTGCATTCATAACGGCGCAGCGGATGCATCTGATAGACGCGATCCTGCTCCGTACCGGACGGCTGAAATACGGCGGACGCAAAGAGCCGCACGGGAATTGTCTGCGGCACGGCAATCAGGTCGGCAAACGCACTGACCTGCCGATGCTTTCGGTAGTATTCTGCCACGCGATCCAATACACGGAGTGCGAGGACATTCACATCATCTGTATGGGCGCGATAGAGCTTCGAACGCTCGAGACGATAGGACGAGAGCACGCAGACAGCAGCCATAACCTCCTCTGCGGTGTGCTCCGAACGATGAAGCATCGTGAGTACCGCATCGTCTTGCTGCCGACACGCACCGTTTCCGCGCACGATGATAAGATCGGGATTCAGCCCGTAATAGATGATGAACTCATTCTCCCACTCCGCTATATAGCGCCCGATCTGCGGATCGAGCTCACAATATGCCTCACAGAAATCATGCAGCATCTCATAGGCATCCTGCGCGTCCGCACAGCCGATGAGATGCAGCAGCTCATAGACATAGAGGGATGCGTAGGACATCCCCCGCTTTTCGATCTGCCCGCGCCGCACCGCCGTCCGCCACGTAAAGTAGCCGCGCAGCTCCGCATCTGAGAGCGAGTCATAGGTCGGAAAGTACTGATTGACGACGCCGTGATAGGCATAGTCGTCCTCGTAGTCCGCCATCAGGCGCGCCTGCTTTAGAAACAGCTCTGCACGCGACTGCCAGTAATCACGTGAGGTCGTCACCAGAGAACGCATCGCGCCTATCAGCTTCGGTACGGGCTGCGGTCGCTGCCCTTCGGGCGGAGGCGGGATGCGTTCATCGCGGTAGATCATTCTGAGTGCACGCTGCACCGAGCCCAACTTGCCCTTTCCAGCCATCACACACCCCCGTCCGTCTGTTCGATTTACTCCCCCTATTTTACTACGAATCCCAAAAATAGCAAGAAAATATGCCTCCCGCCGGGCAGCAGGAGGCATATTTTCGATAGAGAGAAAGAAATGTAGGGAATGTATGTGAATTCCGCGGAAGGGAAGGCCGCAGAATACGCACCGAAAGTCAGAGAGTATGAAAGCATATCTGCATTCTTAATATCTCTTGCTTTCATGGATAATATAACGAAATGGCTTTAGAGCGTCTTGTGAAGGACGTTAGAACTTTGTTAGCTTAGGAGTAGACTATCATTAGCGAGCTCGCTGCCCGCCGCCTGCTCGAACATCGACAGAAGGTCACGCGTCGTGAGCCCCTCCTTCTTCTCCTGCGGTACATCGAAGAGAATGCGCCCCTCGTGCAGCATGATGAGGCGGTTGCCGTAGCGCAGCGCGTCCTTCATATTATGCGTAATCATGAGCGTCGTGAGCTGATCCTCTGCAACAATCTGCTGTGTCAGCTCAAGCACCTTCGCCGCCGTCTTGGGATCGAGCGCAGCCGTATGCTCATCGAGGAGCAGCAGATTCGGCTTCACAAGCGTTGCCATGAGCAGCGTCAGCGCCTGACGCTGTCCGCCCGAGAGCAGCCCCACACGCGAGGAGAGGCGATCCTCAAGACCGAGCTTGAGACGCGCCAGCTTCTCGCGGAACACATCGCGCATCTCGCTCGTCGAGCCCCAGCGCAGCGTCGGCGTCTGCCCGCGCCGCGCGGCAATGGCGAGGTTCTCCTCGATCATCATGCGCGCCGCCGTCCCCATCATCGGATCTTGGAAGACACGCCCGATGAACTTCGCACGGCGGTGCTCCGGCCACTTCGTAATGTCCTCGCCCGCGATGGAGATCTTCCCCGTGTCCACGGAGATTGCGCCCGCGATCGCATTCATCAGCGTCGACTTGCCCGCACCGTTGCCGCCGATCACCGTAACGAAATCGCCGGGCTGCAGGTGGAGCGTGATGCCCGAGAGCGCCTTTTTCTCCGTAATCGTCCCCGGGTTGAACGTCTTTTTGATATCCTCAATGCGCAGCATTACTCTGCTCCCTTCTTCATCGCGTGGTATTTCGACTGGATGAGAGGCAGCGAGAGCGCGATTGCCACGAGAATTGCCGTAAAGAGCTTGAGATCATTCGGCGGCATGCCGAGCTGCAGAACGATTGCAATGACCGCGCGATAGACGACCGAGCCGAGCACGACAGAGATCAGCCAGTTCTTGAAGCTGCGCGTGCCGAACAGCACCTCGCCGATGATAACCGACGCGAGACCGATGACGATCGTGCCCGTGCCCATGCCGACATCCGCAAAGCCGTTGCTCTGCGCCACGAGCGCCCCGCAGATGGCAACCATGCCGTTCGACAGGAGAAGTCCCAGAACGATCATAACATCCGTATTGACGCCGTTTGCACGGATCATATGCGGGTTCGCCCCCGTCGCACGGATGGCAGTTCCGAGCTCCGTGCCAAAGAACCAATACGTGAGGAGAATGGCAAGCACAACGACAACCGTACCGATGAGGAGGATATTCGTCGCCGCATCCAGCCCCCAGATATTCCACTCAGTGAACAGCGTTTCCTGCTGCAGGAGCGGGAGATTCGCCTTGCCCATGACGCGCAGATTGATGGAGTAGAGCCCGATCATCGTCAAGATACCTGCAAGCAATGCGGGGATCTTGAGCTTCGTGCAGAAAAAGCCCGTGACAACGCCCGAGATACACCCCGCCGCGCAAGCAGCGAGAATCGCTGTCAGCGGCGTATAGCCCGCCACGAGCATAGACGCGGCGACGGCAGCGCCCAGCGGGAAGCTGCCCTCGACCGTCAGATCGGCAATATCCAATACGCGATAAGTCAGATAGACGCCGAGTGCATAGAGTCCCCAGAGGACACCCTGCGCCGCCGTCGCAATGACGAGATCCATAACGTCACTCCCTATAAGTCCGAAAAAAAAGGTTGTTGCATGAACCTGATGCAGATTTCATGCAACCCCCGTCTTTGTGTCTACGATCGCTTGAAAGGCAGAACACAGTGATTTTTAGCTCCCACCAGCAGGGCGGGGCCTGTGCGCGGAACGCGTAGAAGTAGTGAGCACAGCGAGCCGATAGGGGCGCCCCATGCCCGATGTTTCATCCTTACGGCACAATCGTCGCACCATTCAGCACATCTGCCGGAATCGTGAGACCAATCTTCTCCGCATTCTTCTTGTTGATAACCACCGTGAGATCGCGCGCCGTCTCGATCTTCATATCTGCCGGCTTCGCCTTGCCCTCGAGAATATCAGCAGCCATATCGCCCGTCTGAACGCCAAGCTTGTAGTAGTCAATCCCCTTGGTTGCAAGCCCGCCGGCGGTAACCCCACCGGCAAAAGCGCAAATCACACCTTTTCCTGCGGGATCAGTGACACTCGTGAGCGTCGGCATCGCCGAGGCAATTACATTGTCCGTCGGCTCATAGAACACATCCACCTCGTCGACAATGCTCTGTGCCGCCTGCTGGATGTCGTTGACCGTCGAGATTGTTGCAACACGCACATTCAGCCCCTTGGACTGGGCGTATTCGGTCATCGCCTTGACCTGAATCTCGGAGTTGATCTCGCTCGACGAGTAGATCGTGCCGATCGTCTTTGCATTCGGATAGAGCTTCATCAGGAGATCAATCTGATCGGCAATCGGTGTGAGATCACTCGTTCCCGTGACGTTGCCGCCCGGTGCCTCGTTCGACTTCACCACCTTTGCGCTCACATAATCCGTCACGGCAGTGCCGACAATGGGAATATCCTTCGTCGCATTCGCCGCCGACTGCACCGCAGGGGTCGCAATCGCGCAGATCAGATCCACCTTGTCACTGATAAAGCGCTGTACAATGTTCTGGAGGTTTGACTGATCCGCCTGTGCATTCTGGCGGTCAATCGTGAGATTCTTGCCCTCCTCGTAGCCGCGCGCCTTGAGCCCGTCCACGAACCCACGGTTCGCATCGTCGAGTGCGCTGTGCTCCACGAGCTGAACAATGCCCACTTTATATGTCTTTTCGCCCTTCGCGTCCTGCTGTCCGCAGCCTGCCGACGCCAGAATCCCAAGGGCGGCGATGCCAAGCGCAATACATTTTGCGAGTTTTTTCATCCGCATCGTATCCCCACCTTTACTATTTTATCAGTCCACCAGCGTGGCGTCCTTCAGCACATCCTCCGGAATCGTCAGCCCCAGCTTCGCCGCATTGCCCTTGCTGATGACGAGCGTGAGGTCGCGTGCCGTCTGGATCGGCATATCGGCAGGCTTCTTCTTCCCCTCGAGGATGTCCGCCGCCATATCGCCCGTCTGAACGCCGAGCTTGTAGTAGTCGATGCCATAGGTCGCGAGACAGCCGCCCGTTACCATGAATGGCTCGGCGCAGATGACCGCCTTGCCCGCCGCATCCGTCACACCGACAAGCGTCGGGATGGAGGAGGAAATGACATTGTCCGTCGGCTCATAGAACACATCCACATCATTGACAAGACTCTGTGCCGCCTGTGGGATGTCGTTGACGGTCGAGACCGTCGCCGCACGCACTTTGAGTCCCTTCGATGTGGCGTACTCCGTCATCGCCTTGATCTGGATCTCGGAGTTGACCTCACTCGAGGAGTAGATCGTGCCGATTGTCTTCGCATTCGGATAGAGCTTGATGAGTAGATCGATCTGTTCCTTGATTGGGTTGAGATCGCTCGTCCCCGTGATGTTCGCGCCCGGCTTCTCATTCGTCTGCGCAAGCTTTGCGTTCACATAGTCCGTGATCGCCGTGCCGACAATGGGGATGTCCTTCGTCGCATTTGCAACAGACTGCGCCGCAGGGGTCGCAATCGCGCAGATGAGATCCACCTTGTCGCTGACAAAGCGCTGGGCGATATTCTGGAGATTCGACTGATCCGCCTGTGCATTCTGACGGTCAATCGTGAGATTCTTGCCCTCCTCGTAGCCGCGCGCCTTGAGTCCATCCACGAACCCACGATTCGCCGCATCGAGAGCATTGTGCTCGACCAGCTGGACAATGCCGATCTTATACGACTTCTCACCACTTGCCTGCTGATCGCCGCCGCAGCCCGCCGTCACGCCGAGGCCGAGCACCGCAATGCCGAGAGCGATGGCTTTCATTGCCGTTGTCATCCGCATCGAATTCCCACCTTTTCTGTTATTCTAATTGTGCAATACTTGCTTATTATACATGGGCGTGACGAAAAAAGCTAGTAGTGACGCGATGAAAAATGCCAAAGGGACTGCCATGCGAGGTAAAATCCTCCCACAGCAGTCCCCATCTTATGACATTTGTCCTGTTTTCAGTACATCTTCGAGCGTGTGCCACGCCAGCACCGCGCATTTCACGCGCGCGGGCATATTCGAGATGTTCTTGAGCGCCACCGCCTCATCGAGCTCCTCGAGCACGGCATCGTCCGTCACCTCGCGCTTGATCATCGCGGTGAAGAGCTGCGCAAGCCGGTGCGCCTCCTCGACCGTCTTGCCGCGCATGAGGTCGATCATGATGTCCGTGCTCGCCTGCGAGATCGCGCAGCCAACGCCCGTAAAGGCACCGTCTTTGATGACACCGTCCGCGATCTCGAGCTCGAGGGTGATCTCATCGCCGCAGCTCGGATTGTGCCCGCGCTCGCGCACGGTCGCCGACTCGAGCGCCCCCTTGTTCTCGGGCGCGCGGCTGTGCTCGCCGATGACCTCCGTATAGAGATCGCCGAGCGCCGTTCCCTCAGTCGCCATAGCCGAGCACCCCCCGCACCTTTTTCAGCGCATCGATGAATTGATCGACATCCTCATGCGTATTGTAGAGATAGAAGCTCGCGCGACAGGTCGCATTCTGCCCGAGATAGCGCATGAGCGGCTGCGCGCAGTGATGCCCTGCACGGATCGCAACGCCGTAGCTGTCGAGAATCGACGCCACGTCATGCGGGTGAATGTCCTTCACGTTGAACGTGATGATCCCCGTCTTATTGTCGCGCTTACTGTCGCAGCCGTAGAGCTCCACAAAGGGCAGTTCCCGCAGCTTCGGCAGCGCGTAGGAAATGAGGTCGCGCTCGATCGCCTCAATGCGATCAAATCCCACCTTCTCGAGGTAGTCAATCGCCGCAATCAGCCCCGAGGCGCCGCTGACATTCTGCGTCCCCGCCTCGAACTTCGCGGGCAGCTCCGCATAGGTCGTCTCCTGCTCGCCCACGTACTCGATCATATCTCCGCCGAAGAGGAACGGCGGCATCGCGTCAAGGATATCGTACTTGCCATAGAGCACGCCGATCCCCATTGGAGAGAGCATCTTATGCCCCGAGAATGCAAAGAAGTCCGCATCCATCGCCTGCACGTCCACCGCGATATGCGGCACACTCTGCGAGCCGTCCACGATGATGACCGCCCCGACCGCATGAGCGCGGTCGGCAATCGCGCGCACATCGTTCACCAGGCCGAGCACGTTGGAGACGTGCGTCACGGCGACGATCTTCGTCTTTTCCGTAATCTTGGACGCAATGTCTGCCGCCGAGAGGTTCCCATCCTCCTCGAGATAGATGTATTTCAGCACCGCGCCGCGCGCCTTTGCAACGAACTGCCACGGCACAATATTGCTGTGATGCTCCGAGATCGTGATGACGATCTCATCGCCCTCGCGGATATTCGCACGCCCGTAGCTGTATGCAACGAGGTTCAGTGCCTCCGTCGCATTCTTCGTAAAGATGATCTCCTCCGGCCGCGCCGCCCCGATGAACTGCTGCGTGCGTATGCGCGCCGTCTCGTAGATATCCGTCGCCTTCACCGAGAGCTCATATGCCCCGCGGTGCGGATTCGCGTTGCAGTAGGTGCAGTAGTCGGCGACCGCCTTGATGACCGCCTCCGGCTTCTGCGTCGTCGCACCGTTGTCGAGATAGACAATGGGACGACCGTTCATCTTCGTCTGCAGGATCGGGAAATCCTGCAAATACTCGTTATTCCTGCGCTCCACCCAAAAGTCTCCTCTCAAGGTAGCTGCCGATCTCCGCGCGCAGCTCATCACTCTCGATGCGCGCCAGCACCGGCTCAAAGGACGCCTCGACGATCAGCTGCTGTGCCGCACGATCGTCAAGCCCCCTGCTCATCAGATAGAAGAGCTTCTCCTCATCCATCCGCCCGATGCTCACCGCATGGTGTCCGTCCACATCGCCCTCGTGCGAAAGCATGAGCGGCACGCTGCGGTTGCGCGCGTGGGGCGAGAGGATCATGACCTCCTCGTCCTCCTTGCCGACCGAGCCGCGCGCGCCCTGCACGAAGTCGAGCGTGCCGCGGAACGTCTTGACACTGCGACCCAGGAGCGCACCGCGCACCTGCATATTTGCATCCGTGCGCCACCCCTCCTGCCGTATGACATAGTTAAGGTCGATCTTGCGCGTATCGTCGCCAAAGTAGAGTCCCCAGACATCCGCACACGCCTCATCGCCCGCGAGCGTCACGCGCAGCTCTGACGCCGTATGCGCCGCCCCCGCCTCGACCAGCGTACAGGAGAACAGCCCCCCGCGCGCCACATTTGCATGAATGCGGCTCGCCGCAGGTGCGTCC
Organism: Selenomonas timonae; assembly: GCF_014250475.1. Lineage (NCBI taxonomy): Bacteria > Bacillati > Bacillota > Negativicutes > Selenomonadales > Selenomonadaceae > Centipeda > Centipeda timonae. The sequence continues at coordinate 2,037,275 of NZ_CP060204.1, forward strand.
GTCGGTGCGAACTGGATATACGTGAGCGAGGCTTCCGCCCCCTCCGCAACATCTACATAGATCTCCTGCGCGCCGTTTTCGCGCAGCTCCACAACGTGCTGCACGCGCTCTCCTGCCGCCGCAGAGAGCCGAATCTCATCTCTTGTATCCGCAAGCCCTGCCGGCACAGGGAGATCATTGACCCCCAGCCAGCGCCATGTCGGCATGGGGATACGGCTGAATACGTCCTGCATTGCCATCACCCCATTGTTCCTTCCAACTCGATATTGACCAAATTATTCATCTCCACCGCATACTCGAGCGGCAGTTCCTTTGCAATCGGCTCGACGAAGCCGCGCACAATCATCGCGCGCGCCTCCTCCTCGTCGATGCCGCGGCTCATCAGATAGAAGATCGCCTCGTCACTGATGCGGCCGATCTTCGCCTCGTGTCCGATGTCCACCGCGTCACACGCGACATCCATCACCGGCAGCGTATCGCTGCGGGACTCCGAGTCCAGCATCAGGGACTCGCAGTTGACCGAGCACTTCGCCCCGACCGCGCGCGGCGTCACCTTGACCCCGCTGCGGTAGATTGCAACACCGCCTGACTTCGAGATCGAGCGCGTGCTGATATTCGCCGACGTATTCGGCGCATCGAAGATCACCGTCGCACCCGTGTCCAGCTCCTGCCCCTTCGAGGCGAACGTAATGCCCGTAAACTCGCAGGTCGCATTCTCCCCGTGGAGAATGCTCGTCGGGTAGAGCATGGACACATGCGAGCCGAACGAGCCGGAGACCCATTCCACCGCGCCGTCCTTCTCCACCTTCACGCGCTTCGTATTGAGGTTCATCATATTGCGCGACCAGTTCTCGATCGTCGAGTAGCGCAGACGCGCCCCCTCCTTGACGAACAGCTCGACGCAGCCCGCGTGGAGATTCGTCACATTGTACTTCGGCGCGGAGCATCCCTCGATGAAATGCAGGCTCGCGCCCTTCTCGACAATGATGAGTGTGTGCTCGAACTGCCCTGCGCCCGCCGCATTGAGACGGAAATAGGACTGAAGCGGGATGTCCACCTTCACGCCCTCGGGCACATAGACAAACGAGCCGCCCGACCAGACCGCACCGTGCAGCGCGGCGAACTTATGCGCCTTCGGCGGCACGAGCGTCATGAAATACTGCTGAACGATGTCGCCGTACTCCTGCAGCGCCGTCTCCATATCCGTGTAGACAACGCCCTGCTCCACGAGCGACTCCTGAATCGAGTGATAGACCACCTCGGAGTCGTACTGTGCACCAACACCTGCGAGCGAGGTTTTCTCCGCCTCGGGGATGCCCAGACGGTCGAATGTGTCCTTGATGTCCTCGGGTACCTCATTCCAGTCCCCGACCATCTTCGCATCGGGGCGCACATAGGTCACAATCTCATCCATATTGAGCGGGGAGAGATCGGGTCCCCATGCGGGCATGGGCGTCGCGTGGTAGACCTCGAGCGACTTCAGACGAAAGTCCAGCATCCACTGCGGATCATTCTTGCGCGCCGAAATGTCGCGGATGATCTCCTCGGTCAGTCCCGACTGCGACTTATACGCCGAGCGATCCTCATTCGTAATATCGTAGATCGTCCGCTCAATGTCGGCGACCTGCGTTTTTTTCTTTGGTACGAAATCCTCCATGCGGCTCACCCCACTTTGCCCTGATCCGCGAGGATGCCGCCAAAGCCCTGCTCGTTGATCTGCTGCACGAGCTCCGCGCCGCCCTCGCGCACGATCTTGCCCTGCGCGAGCACATGGACATAGTCTACCTTCAGCTTGTCGAGGATCTTCGCGTTGTGCGTGATGATGAGGCAGGAATTGTCCGCCGTGTGGAACTTCGCCACGCCCTCGGACACGATCTGCACCGCATCCACATCGAGCCCGGAGTCCGTCTCATCGAGGAGCGCGAGCTTCGGTGCGAGCATCAACAGCTGCAAGACCTCGCTGCGCTTCTTCTCACCGCCCGAGAAGCCGACATTCAGATAGCGCTGTGCATAGCTCGGGTCGATCTTCAGCTCCGCCATCATCGCGTTCAGCTCCTTGCGGAACGGCATGAGCTTCACGCGCTCGCCCGTAATCATCTGACGCGCCGTGCGGATCATATTCTCCACCGTAATCCCCGGAATCTCCTCCGGCGTCTGGAACGCGAGGAAAAGACCGCGCCGCGCACGCTCGAACGCGCGCAGCTCGGCGATATCCTCCCCTTCGAGGACGAGACTGCCGCCCGTCATCTCATACTTCGGATGTCCCATGATGACATTCATCAGCGTGGACTTACCGGAGCCGTTCGGTCCCAGAATAACATGCACCTCACCCTTGCGGACCGTGAGGTCGACCCCCTTGAGGATCTCCTTGCCCTCAACACCCGCATGAAGATCCTTTATCTGCAGCAATACATCTGCCATAGTAAACTCTCCTTAAAATACGCTTAGTTTAATCCTTACAAAAATACTCGGGATTGACGTTTTCATCATTGTATGTGCTTTCATATAAAAAGTCAATAACCTAAGACACGATCTATAAACAAAACAAATAATTGAGATTCCTTTTCATAGATCAATGCATAGAAAAAAGCCCGTGAATCATCACGAGCTTATCTTTTGCGGCAACTACCTACTCTCCCACGTCGTCTCCAACGAAGTACCCTCGGCCTTTGAACGCTTAACTACTGTGTTCGGAATGGGAACAGGTGGAACCGTTCAGGCATCATCACCGCATTGCTGAGTGTTGTACACTCAAAACTTCACAGAAGAAACTTCCTTGCAAATGTATTGGGTAAAACTACCTTAGAATGTAGTCAAGCCCTCGACCGATTAGTGCTGGTCAGCTGCACACATTGCTGTGCTTCCACACCCAGCCTATCTACCTTGTCTTCTTCAAGGGGTCTTACTTCCTTATAGGAATGAGATACTTCATCTCGGGACGGGCTTCACGCTTAGATGCTTTCAGCGTTTATCCCTTCCGGACGCAGCTACCCGGCCGTGCCCTTGGCAGGACAACCGGTACACCGTTGGTCCGTCCACTCCGGTCCTCTCGTACTAGGAGCAGCCTCCCTCATGTATCTTGCGCCCGCGATGGATATGGACCGAACTGTCTCACGACGTTCTGAACCCAGCTCACGTACCACTTTAATGGGCGAACAGCCCAACCCTTGGGACCTGCTTCAGCCCCAGGATGTGATGAGCCGACATCGAGGTGCCAAACCTCCCCGTCGATATGGACTCTTGGGAGAGATTAGCCTGTTATCCCCAGGGTAGCTTTTATCCGTTGAGCGATGGCAATTCCACTCTCTTTCCACCGGATCACTAAGCCCTCCTTCCGTCCCTGCTCGACCCGTCAGTCTCGCAGTCAAGCTCCCTTCTGCCTTTATGCGCTGCGCGCGATTTCTATCCGCGCTGAGGGAACCTTTGGACGCCTCCGTTGCTCTTTCGGAGGCGACCGCCCCAGTCAAACTGCCCGCCTGGTACTGTCCCGAACACGGTTAATGTTCCGGTTAGATCCTTAGCATATAAAGGCCGGTATCCCAACGGTGACTCCATCACATCTAGCGATATGACTTCCCAGTCTCCCGGCTATCCTGTACGTTATATGCCAAAGACCAATGCCAAGCTGCAGTAAAGCTCCATGGGGTCTTTCTGTCCAGTCGCGGGTAACCTGCATCTTCACAGGTATTTCAATTTCACCGGGTCCCTCGTTGAGACAGTGCCCAAATCGTTACGCCTTTCGTGCGGGTCGGAACTTACCCGACAAGGAATTTCGCTACCTTAGGACCGTTATAGTTACGGCCGCCGTTTACAGGGGCTTCAGTTCGCTGCTTCACCTCAGGGGCTAACAACTCTCCTTAACCTTCCTGCACCGGGCAGGCGTCAGCACCTATACTTCAGCTTGCGCTTTCGCAGGCACCTGTGTTTGTGGTAAACAGTCGCTTGGGCCTCTTTTCTGCCGCCGCCAACAGCTCCACTTGTAAAAAGCTTCACCATCAACGGCCATCCTTTTCCCGAAGTTACGGATGCATTTTGCCGAGTTCCTTAACGAGGGTTTTCCCGCGCACCTTAGGATTCTCTCCCCGCCTACCTGTGTCGGTTTTGGTACGGGCGGACGTCCTCTCGTTAGAAGCTTTTCTTGGCAGTGTAGTGCAGCTGAATTCAGATTGACCGTAGTCTTTCCTATCTATCGGTTCTCGGCCTTGCAGTATGGGGATTTGCCTCCATACGAGCCTACCGCCTTCGACGTGCTCTTCCATTCGCACGCTCAGCTTCCTTCCTGCGTCACTCCATCCTCAAACGAAGACGCCCGGTACTGGAATTTTCGCCAGTTGTCCATCGCCTATGCTTTTCGCCTCGGCTTAGGTCCCGACTAACCCCGGGACGACGAGCGTTGCCCGGGATACCTTAGGCTTTCGGTGGACAGGATTCTCACCTGTCGTTTCGCTACTCATACCGGCATTCTCACTTCCTGCTCGTCCAGCAGTCCTTCCGGTCTGCCTTCGTCCAAACAGGAACGCTCCCCTACCCAGTGTGTACCTTAGTACACCCTGCCGCGGCTTCGGTTCTGTGCTTTAGCCCCGGATATTTTCGGCGCAGGGCCTCTCGACCAGTGAGCTATTACGCACTCTTTTAATGGTGGCTGCTTCTGAGCCAACATCCTGGTTGTTTTCGAAGTCCTACATCCTTCTCCACTTAGCACAGCATTTGGGACCTTAGCCGGCGGTCTGGGCTGTTTCCCTCTTGAATACGGGTCTTATCACTCGCATTCTGACTCCCAGGCTGCCCATATGAGCCATTCGTAGTTTGACTGGGGTCGGTAGGCTTTACGCCCCCTTGCCCGATCAGTGCTCTACCGTCTCTATGGTTATTCGCCTGAGGCTAGCCCTAAAGCTATTTCGGGGAGAACCAGCTATCTCCACGTTCGATTGGCATTTCACCCCTATACACATCTCATCCCAACATTTTTCAACATGCACGGGTTCGGTCCTCCACTCATTTTTACCTGAGCTTCAACCTGGACATGTATAGATCACTGTGGTTTCGGGTCTAATCCATGCTACTTTTCGCCCTCTTAAGACTCGCTTTCGCTTCGGCTCCGCGTCTCCCGCTTAACCTCGCAGCATAAATTAACTCGCCGGTTCATTCTTCAATAGGCACGCCGTCGCACATGTAAAGTGCTCCGACTGTTTGTAGACATACGGTTTCAGGTTCTATTGCACTCCCCTCCCGGGGTTCTTTTCACCTTTCCCTCACGGTACTCATCGCTATCGGTCGTTTCGATGTATTTAGCCTTGGATGGTGGTCCACCCTGCTTCCCACTGGGTTCCTCGTGCCCTGTGGTACTCTGGATCCCTGCCCGCTTTTCACTCTTTCGTGTACGAGGGTCTCACTCTCTTTGCCGCACCTTCCCAGATGCTTCCACTAAAGTGTCCGGTTTGTTGCAGGTCCGCAACCCCAAGAAACCGAAGTCTCTTGGTTTGGGCTCCTCCCGTTTCGCTCGCCGCTACTCAGGGAATCTCTTTGATTTCTTTTCCTCCGACTACTTAGATGTTTCAGTTCATCGGGTGTTTTCCTCTTGCATAAAGTGCAAGATGACGGGACGTTACTCCCGCCGGGTTGCCCCATTCGGAAATCTGCGGGTCATAGCTTACTTGCAGCTCGCCGCAGCTTATCGCAGCTTATCGCGTCCTTCTTCGTTTCGAAACGCCTAGGCATCCGCCGTATGCCCTTGTTCGCTTGACTTACTGTTCTCCTTCGATGTTAGGGACACCGCATCTCCCACCGCCTGCTGTGTCGGCTCAGTCAACGTAGCGAACTACGTTTCCTTGCGCCTCCTTGCATCCGGCAGAATCTTCGGCGTCGATCTCACATCGGCGCAGAACTCAACTTTTCATGATTTCTCACGAAAGTCATCATCTTGCGATAAAAGGTATTTTCGCTTTATCCTAATTTGCTTGGGAAAATCTATTCTGTTCTTTTCTACCTTGCGGTAGAAGACCTCAGTGAGGAAAACTTTATGCATGAGTACACAAAGTCTCCCTTGTTTTAGATTTTCTTGTTTCTTCTGTGCAGTTTTCAGTGAACAATAAGGACTACCTCAGAGACTTTCATCTCTTCGATGCGCCCTCAAAACTAGACAATGCAAAACGTAGCCAAATGACCGACCTAAGATTGTGAACCCTTGGTTCATCTGAATCCTTAGAAAGGAGGTGATCCAGCCGCACCTTCCGATACGGCTACCTTGTTACGACTTCACCCCAGTCACCTTCCCCACCTTAGACGGCTGCGCCGGCTTCGGGTGTGAACGACTTCCGTGGTGTGACGGGCGGTGTGTACAAGACCCGGGAACGTATTCACCGCAGTATGCTGACCTGCGATTACTAGCGATTCCGACTTCATGCAGGCGAGTTGCAGCCTGCAATCCGAACTGGGAAACGGTTTTTGAGGTTCGCTTGCCCTCGCGGGTTCGCTGCTCTCTGTCCGTTCCATTGTAGTACGTGTGTAGCCCAGACCATAAGGGGCATGATGACTTGACGTCATCCCCGCCTTCCTCCGCGTTCTCCGCGGCAGTCTCCTTTGAGTGCCCACCTTTACGTGATGGCAACAAAGAACAGGGGTTGCGCTCGTTGCGGGACTTAACCCAACATCTCACGACACGAGCTGACGACAGCCATGCACCACCTGTTTTCCTGTCTCCGAAGAGAGGGAGCTATCTCTAGCTCTTTCAGTCAATGTCAAGGCCTGGTAAGGTTCTTCGCGTTGCTTCGAATTAAACCACATACTCCACCGCTTGTGCGGGTCCCCGTCAATTCCTTTGAGTTTCAGTCTTGCGACCGTACTCCCCAGGCGGGATACTTATTGCGTTAACTCCGGCACGGTAGGGGTCGATACCTCCCACACCTAGTATCCATCGTTTACGGCCAGGACTACCGGGGTATCTAATCCCGTTCGCTCCCCTGGCTTTCGAGCCTCAGCGTCAGTTGCAGTCCAGAAAGCCGCCTTCGCCACTGGTGTTCCTCCCAATATCTACGCATTTCACCGCTACACTGGGAATTCCGCTTTCCTCTCCTGTACTCAAGACATGTAGTTTCTTTCCCATCACGGGGTTGAGCCCCGCACTTTTAAGAAAGACTTATATGCCCGCCTGCGCTCCCTTTACGCCCAATGATTCCGGACAACGCTCGCCACCTACGTATTACCGCGGCTGCTGGCACGTAGTTAGCCGTGGCTTCCTCGACAGGTACCGTCATTGCAAGAGTTTATTCACCTCTCGCACGTTCGTCCCCGTCAACAGAGCTTTACGATCCGAAGACCTTCTTCACTCACGCGGCGTTGCTCCGCCAGGCTTGCGCCCATTGCGGAAGATTCCCCACTGCTGCCTCCCGTAGGAGTCTGGGCCGTGTCTCAGTCCCAATGTGGCCGTTCATCCTCTCAGACCGGCTACTGATCGTCGCCTTGGTGAGCCGTTACCTCACCAACCAGCTAATCAGACGCAGACCCATCGACAGGTGATAGCATGTTCAGAGGCCATCTTTCACGGAAGAGAGATGCCTCTCCTCCGCTTCATTCGGTATTAGCATTCCTTTCGGAATGTTGTCCCCATCCTGTCGGCAGGTTGTCTACGTGTTACTCACCCGTTTGCCACTAAGCTCATAAAAGCAAGCTTTCATTCGCTCCGTTCGACTTGCATGTGTTAAGCACGCCGCCAGCGTTCGTCCTGAGCCAGGATCAAACTCTCCGCGAAAGACCGTAGTCTATGTGAGAGCCTGTTGGCTCAAAATGTCATTCTTGTAAAAGAATTGTTGTTTCGTTGACTGACATCAACGATGTTGCATCTGGCTTGTTAGATTCGAATCTAACATGTTTTGCATTGTGTAGTTTTCAGGGTACATCCTGCGCCGTTTCTAGCTTTGTGGAGGTTCTCACCCCCGCGCAGCTCTCATCGGCGCGACTGTCATAATATAACACAGAGATTTCTCCTGCGTCAACCCCCTTTTTTATATTTTTTGCTTTTCGTCAAAAATAACGTATGATATAATCATTCTACCACATAAACACGACAAAGGAAATATTGTCATGCATGAATACAAGCGCACTGTTACCCTCCCAACGCTTCATGTGACGCTGCCATGTGCACCATCGCAGGAGATTATCTGCATTGGCGGAGGACGTGCCCCCGAAACAGGTTGGCTCACAGGGCTGATACAACAAAGAAATATGTGCGGCTCAGGCACTCCCATCTGGGCGATTGATCGCGGTGTGAACATCTGTCACTCCGCCAACCAAGTGCCCACACATCTGATCGGCGATGGAGACAGTGCGAATCCTACAGCATGGCGTTGGGCAGAGGAACAGAACACAGAGATTCACACCTTCCCGCCCGAGAAGGATTTCACGGATACGGAGCTTGCGCTGCAAATTGCCGCAGACCAGTATACCCACCCGCTCGTCATTTTAACGGCGGCATTCGGCGGGCGGCTCGACCATCTCATGAGTACCGCCGCTGTCGCCGCACACGCGCCCATCCCCTGCGTACTTGCGGACGAGCGTGAAACACTTTTCTACCTCCATGCGGGCGAATCGCTCACCGTGACCTGTGACACGCCCCCGCGTGCCATCTCGCTCCTCCCCTTTACGGAGAAATGTACGGGCGTAACAACGCATGGACTGTATTGGGAGCTGCAGGATGCGTGCATCACAAATCGTGCGTCACTTGCAATCAGCAACGTGCTCGCACGAGAAAACACCAAGAACACGTTTACCGTCTCCATCAAGAGTGGGGTTCTCGGTGTCTATCTCTGCCATAAAGAATAGAGGAAGTTTTCATTGAATATCAACATTCCACAGACCTATTTCAGCAAGCTCATGCGTGCCGTCGTGGAGTTCGAGCTGATCGAGCAGGGCGATCGTATCTTAATTGGCGTATCGGGCGGCAAGGACAGCATCTTTCTCACCTACGCCCTCGCCATCCTGCGCGAGCGTCTGAAAAGAGATTTTACGATCGCGGCATTCACCGTCAATCCGCAGTTTGACGATCCGTTTGATACCGATGCGATTGCAGCATTCTGCAAGCAGCTTGATGTCCCCTATGAGGTTGTGGATGTCGATATCGCAGGTGCGATTGCGGAACAGGACGACAAAAGCCCCTGCTTCACCTGCGCGTTCTTCCGGCGCGGCGCAGTCAACCGCTACGCCGCAGCGCACCAAATGAATAAGGTCGCCTACGCGCATCACCATGACGATGCGGTGGAGACCTTTCTCATGAGCCTATTCTACTCGGGGCAGCTGAACACGTTCCGCCCCAAAACCTATCTCGACAAGACGGACATCACCGTCATCCGTCCCCTTGTCTACTTCCGCGAGCAGGAAATCATCGACGCGATCCAATACCACGGCTTCACGCCGATCCCCTCGCCCTGCCCCCACAACGGCAACACCACACGTCAGACCGTCAAGGAGCTGATCGAAACGCTCGGCAAGGATAATCCGAACCTCTACAACCACCTCGCCGCGGGAATGCGCGAGGGAGCGCTCGGCGAGCTTTGGCCTGCAAGCAAGACGCGCAAGGAGATGGAGCGCACCTACCGCACCTTTATGGCGAAGAAATAGCGCCTCTCCTCCTCAGACAACATCAAAAAAGCCGAACGATGAAGTTGTTTCACTTCGCCGTCCGGCTTTTTTCAGTCACGTCCAAGCTTGTCACGCAGGATGACATCGTGTGCGCCGCCCTCGACGATGCTGGTCGAGGAGACGAGGGTGAGTTTCGCCTTGTCGCGGAACTCGGGCAGGCTGAGTGCGCCACAGTTGCACATGGTAGAGCGGATCTTGGAGAGGGTGGTCTGGACGTTCTCCTTCAAAGGACCCGCATACGGGACGTAGGAGTCGACGCCCTCTTCGAAGGACAGCTTCTTGCTGCCGCCGAGGTCGTAGCGCTGCCAATTGCGCGCGCGGTTCGACCCCTCGCCCCAATACTCCTTATAGTATGTGCCGTTCACCATGACGCGATCCGTCGGGCTCTCGTCGAAGCGCGAGAAGTAGCGCCCGAGCATGAGGAAGTCCGCGCCCATCGCGAGCGCGAGTGTCATGTGGTAGTCATAGACGATGCCGCCGTCGGAGCAAATGGGGATGTAGACGCCCGTTTCCTTGAAATACTTGTCGCGCTCGGCGCAGACATCGATGAGCGCCGTCGCCTGTCCGCGCCCGATGCCCTTCGTCTCACGCGTGATGCAGATGGAGCCGCCGCCGATGCCGACCTTGATAAAGTCCGCACCCGCATTCGCAAGGAAACGGAAGCCCTCTCCGTCGACGATGTTGCCCGCGCCGACCTTGACCGTATCTCCGTACTGCTCGCGGATGTGCTGAATCGTCAGGCGCTGCCACTCGGAGAATCCCTCGGAGGAGTCGATGCAGAGGACATCCACGCCCGCAGCGATGAGCTCAGGCACGCGCTCGGCATAGTCGCGCGTATTGATGCCCGCGCCGACGATATAGCTCTTGTTATCATCGGTCAGTTCGAGCTCGTTCTCCTTGTTGTCGGTGTAGTCCTTGCGAAACACCATGTAGCGCAGACGCTGATTCTTGTCGATGAGCGGGAGCATATTCAGCTTGCGCTCCCAGATGAGGTCGTTCGCCTGTGTGAGGGTCGTGGAGTCCGCATCCGCCCAGACGAGCTTTTCAAACGGCGTCATAAAGGTGTGTACCTTTGTATCGAGCGACATGCGCGAGACACGATAGTCGCGGCTCGTCACGATGCCGACGAGCTTTCCGTTCGCCGAGCCGTCCTCCGTGACCGCCATTGTGGAGTGCCCCGTCTTCGCGAGGAGGTCGAGTACGCCGCCGAGTGTCGTGTCAGGGCTGATGTTCGAGTCGCTGCTGACAAAGCCGGATTTGTAGTTCTTCACGCGCGAGACCATCGCCGCCTCTTCCTCAATGGACTGTGAGCCATAGATGAAGGAAACGCCGCCCTGCTTGGCGAGCGCAATCGCCATTGTGTCATTCGAGACCGCCTGCATGATCGCGGAGGTCATGGGAATGTTCATCATGAGCGCCGGCTCCTCGTCGCGATGATATTTGACGAGCGGCGTCCGCAGCGTGACATTTGCAGGGAAGCACTCCGCCGAGGAGTAGCCCGGGATGAGCAGATACTCTCCAAATGTGTGCGATGGCTCAGTGTAGTAATGTGCCAACGAAATCCTTCCTTTCTGTATCCGACCTGAGATGATCCGTCCTAAAATTTTTCTGTCTAATATACGCGCTTCCGCCCGCCGTGTCAACCCGTACGGAAGCAATATATGCCGATATGTTGAAATTTCCCGATTTTGCAAAAAATCCCTAAGAGTCTGTGTCCACTCTTAGGGAAATCGTCTGCTATGGTGCCGAAGGCCGGGGTCGAACCGGCACGTTGTTGCCAACGGCAGATTTTGAGTCTGCTGCGTCTGCCAATTCCGCCACTTCGGCATGGGTTGTATTATAGCACCCCTGCGGCGGATTTGTCAACGTCAGCGCAGGTCGGCTTCGAGCTTTCGGATGAGCTCCATGTCCGCCTCGAACCACGGAACGCTATAGAGATCAGCGCGTCCGAGCCAGCGCCCTGCCGAGTGGACGGAGAGCTGCGGCTCGCCCGCAATGTGGCGGCAGATGTAGAGCCGCATGTTCATATGGTACTCGGGATAGTCGTGATCCACAATCCCAAGCAGACGCTCAACGGCGATCTCGACGCCCAACTCCTCGCGAATCTCACGCACGAGCGCCGCCTCGTCCGTCTCGCCCGGCTCAACCTTGCCGCCCGCGAACTCCCATGTCCCCGCGTATGCACCGTAGCCGCGGCATGCGCCGAACACCTTTCCGTCCTTCAAGATCGCCCCCGCAACGACATCGATATGCTTTCGTTCACTCATGGATTTCCTATTCCTTTTCACTCTTTGTTGCACGCAGAAAAAGCTGCATCAGCTGATCACGCGGATCGCGCCCGTGCGTGACAATCTCATAGACGGTCGCGGAGATGGGCAGGTCGACGCCGTACTCCTCTGAAAGCGCCATCAGGGCCTCGGCAGTGTAGACGCCCTCGGCAATCTTGTGGAAGTCCCCCGCCGTGCCGCGCACAACAGCCTCACCGTAGCGGCGGTTGTTGCTGTGCGGGGAGAAGAGCGTCGCCTCGTAGTCGCCAAGGTGGGAGAGCCCGTAGATGGTCTCCCCGTCGCCGCCCATCGCACGCACGAGGCGCACGAGCTCACGCGTGCCGCGTGCCATGAGCGCACCCTTGAGGCTGCCGTAGCCGAGCCCATCGAGCATCCCCGCCGCGAGTCCGACGACGTTCTTCGCCGCTGCGCCGACTTCTGTTCCGAGGAGGTCTTCGCCGTAGTAGAAGCGGATGAGCGGACTGCCGAGCGCGTCCACGAGCTCACGCAGCGCCTCCCGCTCCTCGCCCGCGAGCACCATGCAGTTCGGAATGCCGCGCACGAAGTCTTGCACGTGACCGGGTCCAACCCAGACGACAGGATGCACAGCACTGCCCAGTTCCTCATGCACCACCGTACTGAGTCGCTTGCCCGTACCGATCTCCAGCCCCTTCATGCAGAGGATGATGCGTCTTTTGCCAAGCTCCACCCCCAGTCCGCGCGAACAAAGATCGCGGAGGAAGGCGCGCAATGCCTGCGCGTGGATGGAGATGATGACGACCTCTGCCGCCCGAACAGCCTCCGCGAGATCGTCCGTCAGATGGATGTCCGCTGGCAGCGTCAGGAACTCATTCGTCCGCGTCACACGCAACTCTTTCAGATGAGCAGAGCCCGCACGCCCCCAGAGCATGACTGCATGCCCGACGCGCTGCGCATACCACGCATGAAATGAGCCCCAACGCCCGCAGCCCAGTACCGATATGTTCATGACGATACCTCCACTCGGATGTTCAAGAGATCACGCACGACTGCGCCCGCCATCATCAGCCCCGCCACAGAGGGCACAAAAGAAACGCTTGCGGGCACTGTTCGACGTCCTGCCGCCGGCGTCTCTTCTCCCGCCTCGGGCGTACGCGGGCGTTCACGCGAGCAGACGACCTTCAGATGCGGGATTCCCTTTTCCTTGAGTTTCTTGCGCAAAATGCGCGCAAGCGGATCGCCCTTCGTCCGATAGATGTCCATGACCTCGAACAGGCTCGGGTCGAGCTTGTTCGCTGCGCCCATGCTTGCGATCTGCGGAATACCGCGCCGATGGCACTGCACGGCGAGGTCGAGCTTTGCTGTCAACGTGTCCACGGCATCGAGTACATAGTCATAGCACTCAGGAAAGAACGCATCCGCATCAGCGGGCTGATAGAATGCGCGTATCTCACGCACATCACAGGCAGGGTTGATGGAGCGGATGCGCCGCGCCATTGTCTCCGTCTTCGGCATGCCCACGGTCTCGGTCAGTGCGTGAATCTGGCGGTTGATATTCGTCACGTCGATGACATCGTGATCAATGAGCGTCAGCCTACCTACCCCCGCACGTGCGAGTGCCTCAGCTGCATAGGAGCCGACCCCGCCGATGCCGAATACTGCTATGGATGCACTGGCAAGGCGCTCCACGCCCGCACTGCCCAGCAGCATCTCCGTCCGCGCAAAGCGCCGATCATTCATTGTCCCAACCTTTCAGAGTACATGCTAAAGAGCTGCGGCGAAAGCATACACCTCCGCTGCAGCTCCTTTCCCACAAAAGTTATGCCTGTGTGCCGCTCACTTGACGACGAGCACGGGGCACTTCGACTGCTCCACGACGTACTGGCTGACACTGCCGAGCAGAACACCCTTCACCACGCCGAGACCACGGCTGCCCATGACGATGAGATCGATGTCGTTCGTCTCTGCAAAGTCGAGGATGACCACTGCGGGCGAGCCCGTATCCGAGAACGACTCCTTTGCAACGCCTGCAGGGACCATCTCGAGCGCACGGTCAAGGATGACATTCCCCGCCTTCGTCACGGAGTCGAGGATCGCGTCCGAAAGAACGGCGTTGATCGCGAGCTGATTGATGTTCGCGACGTAGAGGAAATTCAGCTTTGCGCCGCAGATCTCGGCGAGCATACCAGCCTTTTCAATCGCACGGTCAGCACCCTCGGAGCCATCCACCGGCACCAAAATATTCTTAATCATGGCAGTTCCTCCTCACTTCTCTATAGAAATGAACCATATAGACAAATTTATGCGCTTCCCGCGACCATGACGCTGGAGTGCGCGTGTTCCAAGACGGTCTGCGTGACGCTCCCAAGGAGAAATCCGCTCACGCGCGAAAGCTTGCGCCCACCGATGACGACGAGCTCCACGCTCATCTCATCGATGAATCGCAGGATCTCTTCCTCAGGTATTCCCGTGCGGTGGTGACGCTCACGTGCAATACACTCGGGCAGGAGCACCTCTGCCACGGCAAATATCTCCTGCGCCTCCTCTGCCGCCGGACGCACAATGCTCTTCGGGAGCCACGAGACATCGCCCTCGTCCGTGCTCGCGTCGAATGGAGACACATAGAGGAGATGCACCTCAGACGCCATCAGCGCAGCAAGCTCACCCGCCAGACAGACGGCACGCAACGACACCTGCGACCCGTCCACGGGGACAAGGATATGCGCGTACTTTGACTGCTGCTCCATCACGCACCTCCGTCCCGCCTTGTTTGTTGTATTTATTCGCGAAATTCTGTCAAACTCCTTCTTTATTCCGACGATTATTCGCTCTGATGAAAATAAATTGACGTGCCCCACCGAAAATGATAGACTGACTCTACATATAAGGAATAAATGGAGGCAATGCGTTATGGGAGAAGAACAGAGAGTTCAGACGGATGAGGAAGTTGTCGCATCGACAGGGATTTCGGATATCTATGCCGCAGCAAAAAGACTCGAGGGCATTGTGCGAAAGACCCCGCTGGTACACAGTGAGTTCTTCTCCGACATCGCGGGCAATGCGACCTATCTGAAGCTCGAGAATCTCCAGACCACGGGTGCATTCAAGCTGCGCGGCGCATACAACCGCATCTCCATGCTTACGGAGGAGGAACGGGCGCGCGGCGTCATCACCGCCTCAGCTGGCAATCATGCGCAGGGCGTTGCCTACGCCTCGCAGAAACTCGGCGTGAAGGCTGTCATCTGCATGCCAGCGACAACGCCGATCCTAAAGGTCGAGGCGACGCGTGCACTCGGCGCAACGGTCATCCTCCACGGCAACGGCTTCGATGATGCCTATGCGCATAGCCTCGAACTACAAAAGGAGAAGGGCTACGTCTACATCCACCCGTTCAATGACCGCAATGTGATTGTCGGACAGGGCACAATCGCCCTCGAGGTGATCGACGCGCTCAAGGACGTGGATGCAATCCTCGTCCCCGTCGGCGGCGGGGGGCTTGCCTCGGGCATCGCGCTCGCGGTAAAGCTCGTCAACCCGCAGGTGAAGGTCATCGGTGTCGAGCCGGAGAACGCGGCGTGCATGAAGGCAGCGCTCTCCTGCGGACGTGCAATCACCCTCCCCTCTGCCGACACGGTTGCCGACGGCTGCGCCGTACGTACGGCAGGAAACCTGACCCTTGAATTCTGTCGCCGCTACCTCGACGAGATCATCACCGTCTCCGAGATGGAGATCATGAGCGCCCTGCTCTCCCTCATCGAAAAGCACAAATTCATCGCTGAGGGTGCGGGCGTCCTCTCCCTTGCCGCACTCGGCAAGCTGCGCATGAAGGACAAGAAGATCGCCGTGCTCGTCAGCGGCGGCAACATCGACATCTCTACCATCTCCGCACTCATCTCCAAGGCACTCATCTCGCGCGGCAGAGTATTCCGCTTCTCCGTCCAGCTCCCTGACAAACCGGGACAGCTGCTCACCGTCGCGCAGATCCTCACCGATCAGGATGCCAACGTCATCCGCCTCGATCACGATCAGACGATGGTGACGGACAGCTTTCAGAAGGTGCAGCTCACCGTCACCGTCGAGACACACGGACAGGAGCATATCGACCGCATTGTCTGCGCACTCGCAGCAAACGGATTTGAGATCAACAAGATTTACTGACAAAAGAAAGGATATATCAGCGTATGACTGCCGCCCCAATGAAATGTATCGATCAGGATACGGCACAGCATCTCGCCGACCTCTTCAAGACACTCGGCGATCCCACGCGCATCAAGATTCTCTCCCTACTCGCAGCAGCCGAGGAGTTGCGCGTCTACGACATTGCGGACGGGCTGGACATGGGACAGTCCGCCATCTCACATCAGCTGCGCGTGCTGCGTACCGCCCGCCTCGTGAAGTTCCGCAGAGACGGGAAAGAAGTGCTCTACTCGATTGACGACGATCACGTGCTGAAACTCCTCGGACAGGGTCTCGAGCACGTACAGCACGCATAGATCACGAAAGGATGCTCTCCATGAAACGCCGCGTCTTTCTCTCAACCGCCGTCGCCCTCCTCCTTGCAGCGGGCACGGCATTTGCCTCCCCCACCCTCCGCGAGGGCTCACACGGGCACGAGGTGCTTGTCCTGCAGCAGGCACTCCAAAAAGCGGGCTACAAGATCAAAAATGCGGACGGCGTATTCGGCAAGGATACCGAACGCGCCGTCGCCGAGTTCCAGCGCGACAACAAGATCAAGATTACAGGCGTCGTCAATAACGCGACGTGGCGCGCCCTCAAAAACTTACCCGAAAAACGCCCGTGGGGCATCGATGTCCCGCCGCCCGCAGAAAAAACACAGCCGCTTGCTCCGAACGGCAAGCCCATCCTTCCCGCGAGCAAGGTATCCGATGTCATCAAGACGGCGAAAGCCTACATGGGGACGCCCTATGTATTCGGAGGCACAACACCGAAGGGCTTTGACTGCTCGGGCTACCTCCAATACGTTTTCCAGAAACAAGGTATCTCGATTCCGCGCACGGCAGATGAGCAGTACAAACTCGGACTGCGCACAAAGAGCACGAAGGAGCTCGTACCCGGCGATCTCGTCTTTTTCGAGACGTATGAAAAGGGCGCGTCCCACTGCGGCATCTACCTCGGCAAGGACGAGTTCATCCACGCCTCCACGAGCAAGGGCGTGCGCATCGATGCGCTGTCGAACGACTATTGGAAGCCACGCTTCCTTGGCGGCAAGCATATTGTGAAATAAGTTGACTTTTCCCGTGCCGCTCATTATAATAGGGCGGTATCGGGATGTAGCGCAGTTTGGTAGCGCATCTGGTTTGGGACCAGAGGGTCGCAGGTTCGAATCCTGTCATCCCGACCATTGCACCTGTAGCTCAGTTGGATAGAGCAACGGCCTTCTAAGCCGTGGGTCGAGGGTTCGAATCCCCCCAGGCGCACCATCGAAATCTACCGTATCGTTGCGGCGGTACGGTTTTTTGTTGTCTTTTTTGAAACGCAACAAAAAAGATGTGAGATTCTGCTCTCACATCCCGTGCGGTCAATATGGTGGAGACAAGGGGGATCGAACCCCTGACCTCTTGCATGCCATGCAAGCGCTCTCCCAGCTGAGCTATGCCCCCGCGAAAGGTATTATAGCGTAAATCACCTATATGCGCAAGGGCTTCACGCAAAAACTTTTCAAAAGTGCATTACAAGGAAAATCATATGTTCTATAATAAAAACAGGTGCTATCTACTCGGTGAACGGTCAATCTAAGCCCGGAAGGGCGATGGTTGTCTATGAACGAAACAAACATGACGCTGTTACTGTTGATCGTTCTAGTATTACTTCTCAGTAAAAAGTAATCCGCCCCCTAGCAGCAAACTGTGGGCGGATTCTTTCGCAACCATAAGGGCTGACCGTTTACACGATAGCACCTTTTCTATTCCCTATTATAGGACTTTTCTTTGAAATCGTCAAGTGCCGTCACACGGACTTCAAGCCTCCGCATTGCGCTTCTCATACGCGCCGCTGAGAATATCCGCCCACCACGCTTCGTGCTCCTGATACCATGTAATTGTCGACTGGATTCCGTCGTCGAACTTCGTTGCGGGCGTCCAGCCGAGTTCGCGTCCAATCTTCGTCGGATCGATCGCATAGCGACGGTCATGTCCCTTGCGATCCGTGACATAGGAGATCTGATCCTCGCCCTTGCCGAGCGCGGAGAGGATCGTGCGGACAACCTCGATGTTCGAGCGCTCGTTGTGCCCGCCAACATTGTAGACCTCACCCACCGTGCCACGCCGCATGATTGCATCGATGGCGGAGCAGTGATCGTCAACATGCAGCCAGTCACGAACATTCAGACCGTCGCCATAGACGGGCAGCTTCTCCCCCTGCATCGCACGAATCATCATGAGGGGAATGAGCTTCTCGGGGAACTGGAACGCACCGTAGTTGTTCGAGCAGCGCGAGATCGTCACAGGTATGCCGTAGGTGCGCGCATACGCCTGCACGAGGAGGTCGGCTCCCGCCTTTGACGAAGAATATGGACTCGATGTGTGGAGCGGTGTCTCCTCAGTAAATAGAAGATCCGGGCGGTCAAGCGGCAGATCGCCATAGACCTCGTCCGTCGAGACCTGATGATAGCGCTGAATACCGTATTTGCGGCAGGCATCCATCAGTACGCTCGTCCCGATGATATTCGTACGCAGGAAAATCTCTGGATTTTCGATGGAGCGATCCACGTGGGATTCCGCTGCGAAGTTGACAACAATATCCGGCTGCTCGTGCTCAAAGAGCGCATAGACTGCTGCGCGATCCGCGATGTCACCGCGCACGAACGAGAACTGCGGATTCTCCTGCGCCGCGTCGAGCGTTGCAAGATTCCCCGCATAGGTCAGCGCATCATAGCAGATGATCTGATCCCCCGGATGCTCACGCAGCTCGTAGTAGACAAAGTTCGCGCCGATGAATCCCGCCCCGCCCGTCACGATAATCTTCATAGTTTCCGCTCCTTTTTTCTTTCTTCAAAAAGATGATTCGACATCTCCTTCATTATTCCTTCATTTACAAAACAAAAACATTTGTGCTATACTGTCTCATGGGAGGGATAAAGATGAAGGAGCGCACGTATATCGCCATCGACCTCAAATCGTTCTATGCCTCGGTCGAATGTATCGAGCGCGGCCTGAATCCAATGACCACGCATCTCGTTGTCGCAGACGAGAGCCGCACGAGCAAGACAATCTGCCTCGCCGTCTCCCCCGCGCTCAAGGCGCACGGCATCGGCGGACGCCCGCGCCTCTTCGAGGTCATCCGCGCCGCGGAGCAGGCAAACGCACGGCGCAAATACCGTGCGCCTGGAAAAACGCTCACGGGCGAGACACGGGATGCCGCAGAACTTGCTGCACACCCTGAGCTTGGCATTGCCTATCACATTGCGTCCCCGCGCATGGCGCTCTACATGGACTACAGCATGCGCATCTACGAGATCTACCTGCGCCACGTCTCTCCCGACGACATTCACATCTACTCCATCGACGAGGTATTCATCGACGTGACGAGCTATCTCCGCACGGAGCGCATCTCGGCACACGACTTCACCATGCGCCTCATCCGAGATGTACTGCGCGAGACGGGGATCACGGCGACAGCGGGCATCGGAACAAATCTCTACCTTGCAAAGGTTGCGATGGACATCGTGGCAAAGCATATGAAGCCGGATGCGGACGGCGTGCGCATTGCGGCACTGGACGAGATGAGCTATCGCCAGCAGCTCTGGACGCATCGTCCGCTCACGGACTTTTGGCGCGTCGGCAGAGGCTATGCGCGAAAGCTCGAGGAGAATGGACTTTATACGATGGGCGACATTGCGCGCTGCTCTCTCGGGAAATCAAATGCACGGCACAACGAAGATCTCCTTTATCGACTCTTCGGCGTACAGGCGGAGCTGCTGATCGACCATGCGTGGGGCTATGAGTGCGCACGCATGGAGGACATTAAAAACTACCGACCGAAATCGCGCAGCACGCATATGGGGCAGGTACTCCAGCATCCGTATACCGCGCAGAAGGCACGCCTCGTCGTCTGGGAGATGGCAGATGCCCTCTCCATTGAGCTGGCGGAGAAACGCCTCACGAGTGACCGCCTCGAGCTGACCGTCGGCTATGACATCGAGAACCTGACACGACCCGAGATCCGCGCCCTCTACCACGGCCGCATCCGCACGGATCGCTATGGGCGAAAGATACCGTGGCCGGCACACGGCAGAGTGCTCATCGACCGCGGTGTACTCCCGCACGCAATCATGAAGGCGCTGACCAAACTCTTCGACGAGATCGTCAATCCCGCCCTCCTCATCCGAAGACTCACACTCTCCGCACAACATTCAATGACCGAGGAGCAGCACGCCTCCGCCGCTGAGCAAATCTCCCTCTTTACGCCCGAGGAGACGGCGGCAACTGTCCTGACACCTGCGGAGATTGCTGCACAGGAAAAGGAAAAGGCGCTACAGGAAGCAATCATCGCCATCAAGAAGACCTATGGCAAGAATGCCATCCTGCGCGGATCGAATCTCATCGACGGCGCAACGGCACGTCTGCGCAACAGCCAGATTGGTGGACACAAGGCATAAATATGACAGGAGAACAATATGCAGCGACGCATTGAGGACTATACGGACATCATCCATCTGCCGCGCCCCATCTCGCGGACGCATCCGCCCATGTCGCAGCACGACCGCGCGGGACAGTTCGCCCCCTTCTCCGCGCTCACGGGACTCCATGCTGCCGCTGACCGCACGGCACAGGAAAAAGCTGCGCAATATGATAAATACACGCCGCCGGAGCATATTGCTTGACAAAAATCAAAAACATCGCTACAATACTATCCATGTCGGGATGTGGCTCAGCTTGGTAGAGCGCATCGTTCGGGACGATGAGGTCGCAGGTTCGAATCCTGTCATCCCGACCATCTTCATATGGATATGAGCCGGAGCCATTGGGCGCCGGTGTTTTTATTTCCGGAGGCAAATATGGGAGACGAACTCAAACGCTGCAGTTGGGTGAAACTGGATGATCCCATCTATGTGAAATACCACGATGAGGAATGGGGGCAGCCGCTTCACGATGACCGTGCGCTCTACGAGCTTTTCATTCTTGAGACATTTCAGGCCGGGCTGTCGTGGGCGACGATCCTCCACAAGCGCGAGAACTTCCGCCGTGCATACGAGGGTTTTATTCCCGAGCGAGTCGCGGCGTTCAATGCAGCAAAGGTCGAGGAACTAATGCAGGATGGGGGGTTTGTGCGCAACCGCCGCAAGATCGAGGCGAGCATTGTGAACAGCCGCATCTTCCTCGACATCGTGCGCGAGTTTGGCTCGTTTGACCGCTATATCTGGGGCTTTACGGATGGAAAACCCGTGCGCGAGAGCTGCGAACTGCGTACAACCTCGCCGCTCTCAGACAAGGTGTCAAATGACCTCAAGAAGCGCGGCATGCGATTCGTCGGCTCGACCTGCATCTACTCGACACTGCAGGCGATTGGTGTACTTGCGGCGCACACGGACGAATGCGATTGGAGCAAATCATGAGCGGCGTCGATCCGCGCCTCGCCGCCCTGCGCACAGCCTTTCTCTGCACGCTCCCGATTCTCGCAGGCTTTCTCTTCATCGGGCTTGCTTACGGCATCTATACGAACGTCTCGGGCTTCTCGTTCTGGTATCCGATGGCAATGAGCGCGCTCATCTTCGGCGGCTCGCTCGAGTTCATTGCAACAACACTCCTCCTCAGCCCTTTTGCCCCATTGCAGACCTTCCTCCTCGCACTCATGGTGCAGGGACGACATATCTTCTACGGTATTTCCATGTTCGAGAGGTATCGCGGCACGGGTTGGAAGAAGCCCTATCTCATCTACGGGATGTGCGATGAGTCCTTCTCCATCAACTACACGACGAAGATTTCAGAGGGCGTTGATGCGGGCTGGTTTATGTTCTTTGTCACCCTGCTGAACCAGATCTACTGGGTTGCAAGCGCAACCATCGGTGGACTGGTCGGCACGAGCCTCCCCATCAATACGGAGGGTATTGAATTCGCTATGACAGGACTCTTCGTCGTGATCTTTATGGAGCAGTGGATGAACGACCCGCAGCATTATACGGGCATCCTCGGACTTGCAGCTGCAGGCATCGCACTTGCCGTCTTCGGGCGTGAGGCTTTTATGCTCCCGACCATGTTCATCATTCTCGCGGGATGCCTCGCACTCCGTCCCTTCATCGAAGGGAGAGAGATGGCATGACGTTCACTGAACAGTGTATTACCATCGGGCTCTGTGCGCTTGCGAGTGTACTCACGCGCGCCCTCCCCTTTCTCCTGATCTCAGAGAAGAAGCCGACGCCGCCGATTATCCGCTACCTCGGCAACGTCCTCCCCGCCGCCGTCTTTGGGATGCTTGTCGTCTACTGTCTCAAGGATACAACATTGTTCAGTGGCAGTCACGGTCTGCCGGAGCTTACAGGAATACTCGTGACTGCATTGCTTCATCTGAAATTTCGCCAGATGCTGCTCTCGATTGGAGGAGGGACGGCAGTCTATATGATACTAATTCAATGGGTATTCATCCCATAAAAAAAATTCCCCATAAAGGGGAATTTTTTGATGGTTACATATAGTCATCCGCCGTGCGGGTCTTTGCCTTCTTGCGGAGGCCAAGCATACGCGAGATACGGTCGACAATGACATAGAACACGGGAATGAGGAAGATACCCAGAATGGTGGCAAAGAGCATGCCGCCGACAACAGCGACGCCCATGCCGTTACGCGCCGCAGCGCCCGCACCGGATGCCATGCAGAGAGGCAGACAGCCAATGATGAACGCAAACGATGTCATGAGGATCGGGCGGAGACGCAGCCCCGCCGCCTGAATCGCCGCTTTGAGCGGATCCATGCCGCGATCCACGCGAATCTTCGCGAACTCAACAATCAGAATTGCATTCTTTGCCGCAAGACCGATGACCATGATGACACCGATCTGCATATAGACGCTGTTCTGATAGCCCGCCGCAGGAATGCCAATTGTGCCGAAGATCGTCGCGAGGATGTACTCGGAGAAGAGTGCCCCGAAGATGCCAGTCGGCACCGTGAAGAGCACGGCAAACGGTACGCTCCAGCTCTCATAGAGTGCCGCAAGACAGAGGAATACAAAGACCAGACAGAGTGCAAGCACCTGCATAGTTGAATCCGCCGACTTCTTCTCCTCACGGCTCTGCCCCGACCACTCGATGCTGAATCCGGAACCCGCGTGCTTCTGCACAATCTCGGTGATGGCGTTCATCGCCTCGCCCGAGCTGTAGCCGGAGCCGGAACTTCCCTGGAACGTGATCGAACGCGCGCCGTTGAATCGGCTGATCTGCGTGGGACCCGTTGTGAGTTTGGGTTTGAGCAAGGTATCGAGAGGTACCATGCCGCCCTGAGAGTTCTTGACAAAGACGAACTTTGCCGCCTCTGCCTCGGTGCGATAGGTCACGTCGGACTGCAGCACGACCTTGTAGGTCCGCCCGAACTGGTTGAAGTCATTGACCTCATAGCCGCCGAAGTTGACCTGCAGTGCCGTGAATACATCCGAGAGCTGAACGCCGAGATTCTTGACCTTTTCGCGGTCAATCTCATACTGATAGCTCGGCGCGTTGATCTTAAACGTCGAGCGCACGCCCCGTAGCTCGGGGCGCGTATTTGCCTCGGCAAGAATCGCATTCACGATGTCGTTGAGCTCGGTGTCGGAATGTCCGCTCATGTCCTGCAGCTGGAGCGACCAGCCGCCGACATTGCCGAGCCCCGGCAGTGCGGGCGGATTGATGGCAACGACAAGTGCCTCGGGTGCCTCCATCGCGCCGACGCGGAACATCGTACCGACCGCAGCGGCAACCGACTCAGCGAGCCCTGCACGCTGCGACCAGTCCTTCATACCAACGAACACGACAGCACCGTTAGAGTTCGCACCGCCCGCGAGGATGTCGAAGCCGTTGATGGACATGACGGCACTCTGCCCCTTGATCTCGCGCTGTGCCGCCTGCTGGATCTTGTCCACGGTCTTCTGTGTCTGATTCGTGGACGTGCCCGGCGGCAGCTGAATCGCGATCATCATATAGCCCTGATCTTCCTCAGGGACAAATGTGGTCGGCAGATTCCGATAGATGATCGCCGTAAGCCCGCAGACGATGAGCAGGAAGATAACGGCAACCTTCGATTTGCGGATAAACTTGCTAACGATACCAACATAGCCCTTGCGCGTCGCATCGAACCAGTTAT
The DNA here is from genome assembly GCF_014250475.1 of Selenomonas timonae. Taxonomy (NCBI): domain Bacteria; kingdom Bacillati; phylum Bacillota; class Negativicutes; order Selenomonadales; family Selenomonadaceae; genus Centipeda; species Centipeda timonae. Next base: position 2,061,441 of record NZ_CP060204.1, read on the forward strand.
TGAATCGGTCAAAGAAGCGGTCGAGTACGCTCTTTGTCCCATTCTCCTTCTTTGGTTTGAGCATGAGAGCGCAGAGTGCCGGCGTCAGCGACAGCGCGACAAAGGCAGAAATCGCCATCGAGATTGCAATCGTGAGCGCGAACTGCTTGTAGAGCACGCCCATCATGCCGCCGAGGAAGGCAACGGGGACAAAGACCGCTGCGAGCACGAAGGCAATCGCAACAACAGGCCCCTGCACCTCTGCCATCGCACGCTCCGTTGCGTCAACGGGCGAAAGTCCGCTCTCCATATGATGCTCGACGTTCTCGATGACGACGATCGCATCGTCGACGACAAGACCGATTGCAAGCACCATTGCAAAGAGTGTCAGCGTATTGATGGAGAAATCCAACAGGACGAACGCGCCGAATGCACCGATGAGGGACACAGGCACGGCGAGCAGCGGGATCAGCGTCGCGCGCCAGCTCTGCAAAAAGAGGAAGATGACGAGCACGACGAGCAGCAGTGCCTCAAGGAAGGTATGCACAACCTCCTTAATGGATGCGTTGATGTAGTCGGTACTGTCAAAGACGGACTTCATCTTGAGCCCGGGAGGGAAGGTCTTCTCCGCCTCCTCTAGGATCTTGCGCACCTCCGCAAGGGTAATCATGGCGTTCGCATCGGAGGTCAGCTGAATGCCGAAACCAACGGCGGGATAGCCGTTAAATTTCGCAACAATATTATTTTGACGCTGACCGGTCTCAATACGTGCAACATCCTTCAAGCGGACGAATGTGCCGTCCTTGCCCGCGGCAATGATGACGTTGCCGAACTCCTCGGGGGTCGTAAGACGCCCCTGTACCTTGCCCGTGAACTGCTTCTCCTGCCCGTTCTGCGTCGGCATACCGCCGACCGTGCCGGCAGGAGCCTGTACGTTCTGCTCGTTGATTGCCCGTGTAATGTCCGAAACGGTCAGACCGAGCTCCGCGAGGCGATCCGGATTCATCCAGACGCGCATCGCATAGTCGGCACCGAATACCTGCACATCGCCCACGCCGCTGACGCGCTTGATCGCATCGAGGAAGTAGAGCGTCGCATAGTTCTTCATGAAGGCGCGGTCATAGGTGCCGTCCTCGGAGTACAGCGAAACGAAGTACGCCATCTGCCCCGAGGATTTGCGCGTCGTAACGCCCGCCGACTGCACGGAGGATGGCAGGCTGGCATTTGCCCCCGCCGCATTGTTCTGCACCTTGACGGCATCCATATCTCCGTCCGTGCCGACATCGAACGTAACAGAAAGGCTGTAACGCCCCGTATCATCAGAGGTGGAGCTCATGTAGTCCATCCCCTGCGTACCGTTGATCTGCTCCTCGATGACCTGCGCCACCGTCTCATTGACAACGGCAGCACTTGCGCCCGTATAGTTCGCCGACACCGCAACCGTCGGCGGCGAGATCTGCGGATACTGCGCGATTGGCAGTGAGAACCCCGCGATCGTACCGATGATGACGATCATCACCGCAATGACAATCGCAAAGATCGGTCGGTGTATGAAAAATTTTGCCAAAGGATCTCCTCCTTACTTCGCGGGCGTGAGCTCACGCGTATTAAAGTTGGAGGTATCCCCCTCAAGCGAGAATCCCATGTCGCTTGCTGTCACCATCGTCACGGCTAGATCGCCGCCCTCCTGGAGCGTGGTCAGCCCCTCAACCACAACGATATCCGAGCTGTCCAAACCTTCCTTGACAACGTAGTAGCTGCCAATCTTATCGCCCAGTGTCACCGTGCGTGCGACAGCCTTATTGTCCGGCCCTACGAGCATGACAAAGGACTTGCCGAGCAGCTGCTGAACAGCACGCTCAGGCACGAGAATCGCATTCGGAATCGTGTCGCCGATCAGGCTGACGCGCGCAAACATGCCCGGCAGGAGAAGTCCATCCGGATTATCAAAGAGAGCCTTTACCGTCAGTGTCCCCGTCTGAGCAGTAAGAGCGCGATCCGAGGTCACGATATGCCCGATGATCGGATACTTCGAGCCGTTGGAGAGCGTCAGCTCGACCACAACAGCAGCGATTCCGCCCTGCTGTGCCGCCTGCTCAACGAAGTTCAGGTACTCGTTCTCTGAGAGGCTGAACTGCGCAAAGATCGGGTTTGCTGTGCCCATCGAAACGAGCGTCGTCGTTCCCGCAGAGACAAATGTCCCCATCGCCACATCATCTACAGAGAGCTGCCCCGACATCGGTGCGTAGATCACCGTATCATCGAGATTCTCCTGTGCCTGACGCACGAGTGCTTCATTCGCAGCGACCGCCGCCTCATAGGCGTTCACCTGTGCCTGCTGCGTGGAGAGTGTCTGCTCAGAGACCGCTGCACTGGCATAGAGCTGCTGATAGCGTCCGAGATCCATGCGCGCATTGTTCAGCGTCGCCTCGGATTGCGCAAGCACGGCCTTCGCCTGCAGAAGCGCACTCTCATACTGGCGAGAGTCAATGCGGTAGAGTGGCTGCCCTGCCGATACAGACTGCCCACCCACGATGTATTTCTCGACAATGTTCCCGGAGACACGCGACTGAATCTTCACCTCGTCCGTGCCCACGATCTGCCCCGCATATACATGCGTGAGCGGCGTATCCTGCCGCAGTACATTCATCGCCTTGACAGACGTCGCACGCGCTCCGCCCCCCTGCTGACCGCTCCCGCAGCCGCTCAGAAGCATAGCGAGCGCGAAGATCGCAGCGACGAGAACGCCCAGACCTTTTCTGTTCTCAAACAAATAAATAACCTCCTCTTTCCCATTCCCCACATCATGTGAAAGGTGTTAACATATGTATGAAGAAGGGCAGGTATCCGCACGGGAATCCCTGCCATAACAGATTCATATTAGCGAAGCACGGTGCAAAAGTCAAGAAATGATGTGTGCTTCAAGGTGAAGTTTAACCGATTTTTAACCGAGTCCGATGCGGTCAAGAGCGGCTGCGGCAGCTTGCTGCTCCGCCTCCTTCTTGCTACGTCCCGTACCTTCCCCCATCGGCTCGTCACCAATAAGAACGCGGGTCGTAAAACGCTTGTCATGGTCGGGTCCCGTCTCACCGATCAGCTTGTAGGAAATCGACGCATGTCGCTTCTGCTGCACATGCTCCTGCAGTGTCGTCTTGTAGTCGCGCGCAACATGCGTCTTCTCTACAGAGAGCGCCTCAGCAGCAAGCTGATGTGCCACATAGTCACGCGCTGTCTCCCAGCCGCCGTCGAGATAGACGGCACCGACGAGCGCCTCGAATGCGTTCTCGAGATTGTTCTGCCTATCTGCGCCCCCATTGTGCAGCTCCCCACGCCCGAGCAGGAGGTAGCTGCCAAGGTCGAGCTGCCGCGCAAGGCGCGCAAGCGTCTCACTCTGAACGAGGCTCGCGCGCATCTTCGTCAGCTCCCCCTCGGAGCACTCCGGAAAATGCGCATACAAATACGTGCTGGAGGCAAGCTCCAGCACGGCATCGCCCAGAAACTCCAGACGTTCGTTATGCGGTATATCATCCTTCGCTTCATTTGTATACGAAGGGTGGGTCAGCGCCTCATCGAGCAGCGAGAGGTCGCCGAAGGAAACACCTATTTGGACAGAAAGGCGCACAAGTGCTGCGCGCCTTCCCTCCGTCATTTCGTGTGCCATTTGTTTTACTTCTGATACTTCTTGACGACGAGACAGGCGTTGTGCCCGCCGAAGCCGAAGGAGTTCGAGATCGCCGCGCGAACTTTTTTCGCACGCGCCTTATTCGGTACATAGTCGAGGTCGAGCCCCTCGTCCGGCGTATCGTAGTTGATCGTCGGCGGGAGCATATCGTTCTCGACTGCAAGCGCCGTTGCAATCAGCTCAACACTGCCTGCAGCACCGAGTAGATGTCCCGTCATGGACTTGATCGAGGAGACTGCAACATCCTTTGCAGCATCGCCCCAGACCGTCTTGATTGCCTCGGTCTCGCAGAGGTCATTCATATGCGTGGACGTGCCATGTGCATTGATATAGTCGATATCCTCCGGGCTGAGTCCCGCATCGTCGAGGGCGTACTTCATGCACTTCGCCTGATATTCGCCATGCGGCGCGGGGCTCGTAATGTGATAGCCGTCGGAGTTGGAACCATAGCCGACGAGCTCGGCGTAGATATGTGCACCACGCGCCTCTGCGTGCTCGAGCGTCTCAAGCACGACCAGACCCGCGCCCTCGCCCATGACGAAGCCCGAGCGGTTCTTGTCGAACGGACGCGAGGCATGCGCGGGATCGTCGTTGTGATCCGTGCAGAGTGCCTTCATCGCAGCAAAGCCCGCGCTTGCAGCCTCGGAGATGCTTGCCTCCGTGCCGCCCGCGATCATGATGTCTGCCTCGCCACGCTGCATCACGCGATAGGCATCGCCGATACAGTTCGCGCCCGTCGCACACGCCGTCACAACACAGGACACAGGACCATGCAGGCCGTAGTTGATTGCGACCTGCCCCGCTGCCATGTTGGCAATCATCATGGGGATGAAGAAGGGGCTGACGCGCTCGGGTCCCTTGTCAAAGAGGCGCTCATAGGTGCTATGCATCGTCTCGATGCCGCCGATGCCCGCGCCGACATAGGCGCCGATGCGATCGCGATCCTCGCTGTCCAGATCGAGCCCCGCGTCTGCAATCGCCATACCGGCGGAGACGACGGCGAACTGAGCGTAGCGATCCATGCGCTTTGCCTCTTTCTTGTCGATGTAGCCATCGACATCGAAGTCCTTGACCTCGCCCGCAATCTGCGCAGCGTAGTTCGTCGCATCGAAGCGGGTAATGCGTTCAATGCCGTTCTTGCCTGCAAGCAGCGCCTCCCAGAAGGCGTCCTTACCAATGCCGATCGGCGTGATCGGGCCAACCCCCGTAACGACAATTCTCTTCTTCAAACCAACCGACTCCTTTCCTAGAGTTCACACCCTAGTTCGCTGCCTCAAGCTGCTCTTTCAGCTCTTCAAATATCTCATGAACACTCAAAATCCGATCGATGCGCGGCATGAACTCGCCCGTAAAGACCAAGCCCGTCTCGAGATCTCCCTGCTGCGCACGCGAGAGTGCGCGGATGATGCAGAAGTGATGGTCACACTGCTTCAGGCAGCGGTCGCACACCTTCGGCGGTACTGGCCCCTCCATGATCCGTGCCGAGAACGGGGTGCGCACAGCACGCCCCGGCAGCCCCACGGGGCTGTGGATGATGACAATGTCATCCTTCTTGGATTTCAGGTAATACTGCTTCAGCGACGGCGCAGCATTGGACTCCTCACAAGCCGCAAAGCGCGAACCGAGCTGTACGCCATCTGCACCCATCTTGTGCAGATCCGCAATATCCTGCCCCGTCAGGATACCGCCGGCTGCAAAGATCGGAATCTTCACCGCCGCGCGGACATCGGAGATGATATTGCGCACGGACTGATCCGTGCCGAGATGACCGCCTGCCTCCTTGCCCTCGACAACGACCGCAGCCGCGCCGAGTTTTTCGGAGATCTTCGCCAGCTTCGCCGTGGAGACAATCGGCACAATCGGGGTGCCGGACTCCTTGCCGAGCTGGAACATATCGCGGGAGAATCCCGCACCTGCGACCACGAGGTCAATGCCCTCATCAATCGCAATTTTAACGGCATCCGCAAAGTCGCTTGCCGCGACCATCTCATTGATGCCGATGATCCCATTGGGAGATAGTGAGCGCGCGAGACGAATCTCATAGCGCAGTTCCTGCGGCTTCATGCCGGAGGCCGCGATGAGTCCGATTCCGCCCTCGTTTGCAACAGCGGCCGCGAGCCGCGCCGTTGTTATGCGGATCGCCATGCCGCCCTGAATGATGGGGATGGCGGCAACCTTATTGCCGATCCTCACCTCGGGTAGTCTCATATAAGCCCTCCAATCGGGAGAGTATGCCACACAGCAGCATCATGTTCATTGAACATTGACTCTCCACAAGAAGTTTTGGCTCCTCCTCCAACTCTCGTTCTATCGTCAGTCGGGAGGCACATGTATCACAGCAGGGTGCTTCCCACCCTGATTGTATGCAAATTCATAGATGTCTTTTGAGAAAAATCCCGTGCGCCTGAGCTGTCACGGGATTTCCCTAAAAGACCAGTTTTGTGCACGAATGCGACCAAAGGTCACTGTGTCTTACTTGTTCTGATCGATGTAGTTGACGACATCCTGAACCGTCTTAATCTTCTCAGCAGCCTCGTCGGGGATTTCAACATTGAATTCCTCCTCGAAAGCCATGATGAGCTCAACGATGTCGAGCGAATCTGCGCCAAGATCGTCAATGAAGGTGGACTCGAGGGTGACTTCATCAGCCTCCGAGCCAAGCTGTTCTACGACGATGTCGCGAACCTTGTCAAACGTTGCCATGCGTGTTCACCTCCTTTAAATAGATTGATTGTATGCTACATAACCATGCCGCCGTCTACATTAAGCGTCTGGCCGGTAATGTACGACGCTGCATCACTTACAAGGAAGAGAACAGCATCGGCAACATGCTCCGGTTTGCCAAGTGCTCCAAGCGGAATGCCCTCAGCAATCTTTTCGCGAATGCTGTCCTTGAGGACAGCTGTCATATCGGTGTCGATAAAGCCTGGCGCAACGACGTTGACCGTAATCCCGCGCGGCGCAAATTCCTTTGCCGCAGACTTCGAGAAGCCGATCACGCCCGCCTTTGCCGCAGCGTAATTCGTCTGCCCCACGTTGCCGATCTCGCCGACCACGGAGGAGAGATTCACAATGCGCCCGCTGCGCTGCTTCGTCATGAACTTTGCAGCAGCCTTCGTGCAGGCATAGATGCCTTTGAGGTTCGTGTTGATCACAGCATCGAAATCCTCATCCTTCATGCGGACGAGCAGCGTATCGCGCGTAATGCCCGCATTGTTGACGAGAATATCGAGACCGCCGAGTTCCTCATGCACGCGCGTGACCATCTCGGTCGCGGCAGCGCTGTCGGAGACATCCGCCTGAACGAGCAGTGCCGTACCGCCCTGCTCCTCGATGATCGCCTTGACCTCCTCGGCTGCAGCCTGATTGCCCGCATAGTTGACGGCAACCTTTGCGCCCTCCTGTGCAAGCCGGATGGCGATTGCGCGCCCAATGCCGCGAGAACCGCCCGTAACAAGAGCAACTTTACCCTCAAGAAGCATGGATTTCCTCCTTAATCGCACCGAATTCATTTAATCATTACTTCTTTAGTGTGTCAAGTGTTTTTTGCAGGGATTCCACATTCTCGACGTTCAGGCTCTTCAGCGTCTTGTCGATGCGCTTGTTAAAGCCCGCGAGCGTCTTGCCGGGGCCGCATTCGACATAGGTATCCGCGCCAAAGTCGCGCATCGTGTTGACGCACGCAATCCAGCGCACGGGATGATCTGCCTGTGCGACGAGGTTCGCCTTGATCTCCTCTGCCGTCTGCTGAAGTCCGCCCGTATAGTTCGAGACCACGGGGAACGCCGCATCGTGCAGCGTGACCTTTTCGAGCTCTGCCGCGAGCTTTTTCGCGGCGGGTTCCATCAGCGTCGAGTGGAACGGTGCGGAGACGGGCAGAATGACCGCCTTCTTCGCGCCCTTTTCCTGCAGCAGCTGCACAGCTGTCTCTACGCCCTTCGCCGTACCTGCGATAACAGTCTGTCCGGGGCAGTTGAAGTTGACTGCCTGCACGGCGCCTGCTGCACTCGCTTCGGCGCAGACCGCAATGATCGTATCATCGTCGAGCCCGATCACCGCAGCCATCGCCCCCTCACCCACGGGAACGGCTTCCTGCATATAGGCACCGCGCTTGTGCACGAGAACGACAGCATCCTGGAACGAGAGCACGCCCGCCGCAACGAGTGCCGCATACTCTCCGAGGCTGTGCCCCGCGGCAATCTCAGGCTCAATGCCCTCTGCGCGCAGGAGCTCCGCCGCGATCACCGCCACCGTGAGGATTGCGGGCTGCGTATGCTCGGTCAGCTGCAGCTGATCGGCAGGCCCCTCGAAGCAGAGCTTGCTGATGGAGTAGCCGAGCGCCTCATCCGCTTCGGCAAAGCGCTTCTTTGCAAGATCATAGGTATCGAAGAAGTCCTTCCCCATGCCAACGACCTGCGCCCCCTGTCCGGGGAACAAAAATGCAAGTTTTCCCATACCCCTGTACCTCAATCACAGGTCTTGCGTGCAGCGTCGAATGCGCCCGGAAGACCGTTTACAATGTCCTCGATGATCTGCTTGACAGGCTTCACGTCTGCAAGCATCCCCGAGATCTCGCCGATCATGACGGAGCCGTTGTCGACGTCCCCCTCGTGGGTCGCACGGTGTAGGCTGCCGACGCCGAGCTGCTCAAGCTCCTCGTTCGAAGCGCCTGCCGCCTCCATCTCCTCATACTTGCGCGAGAGCTTGTTCTGGAGAACGCGCGCGGGATGTCCGAGCGAACGCCCCGTGACGACCGTCGAGCGATCCTTTGCCTTCAAAACAGCCTGCTTGTAGTTCGGATGCGCAATGCACTCCTCGCTGAGGACGAAGCGCGAGCCCATCTGGATCGCCTGTGCACCGAGCGCAAACGCAGCAGCCATACCGCGCGAATCGCCGATGCCGCCCGCACCGATGACGGGTACATCCACCGCGTCCACCACCTGTGGGAGCAGCGCCATCGTCGTGATCTCGCCGATGTGTCCACCGGACTCCGTGCCCTCAGCGATCACAGCATCCACGCCCGTGCGCACGAGACGACGCGCGAGAGCGACCGACGCCACCACGGGGATGACCTTCGAGCCGATCTCCTTGAGTCCCGGCACATACTCACCGGGATTGCCCGCCCCCGTCGTGATGACGGGAACGCGCTCCTCGAGCACGACCTGCATGACTTCCTTCACAAAGGGACTCATGAGCATGACATTCACGCCGAAGGGCTTGTCCGTCCATCCCTTCACCTTGTGAATCTCATTCCTGAGCGCATCGGGCGGCATATGTCCGGCACCGATGAGTCCAAGCCCTCCGGCATTGGAGACGGCGGAGGCAAGCTCGGCTGTGCCGATCCATGCCATACCACCTTGAAAGATTGGATACTTGATGCCAAGCATCCGACAAATCGGATTGTTATCAAACATTAACCGTTTTCCTCCTTCGCCCACTTCATAATACACGATGCCCATGTAAGTCCCGCGCCGAAACCTGCGAGGGCGATGTTGTCTCCCTTTTTGAACTGCTGCGCGTGCGCCGCCTCCGCAAGGGCGACAGGGATGGATGCGGCAGACATATTGCCGTAACGATGAATATTTATAATAACCTTGTCCATCGGCATGTCAAGTCGCTTGGCTGCCGCCTGGATAATACGGATATTCGCCTGATGTGGGACGAGGTAGTCAAGATCCTCCCGCTGCATTCCTGCGCGTTCGAGAGAGGTCTCCACCGTCCGTCCCATAACCTTCGTTGCAAAGCGGAAGACCGCCTTGCCGTCCATGTGGACGAAGTTGAGACGCTGCTCAATCGTCTCTGGGGTCACGGGACGCAGACTGCCGCTCGAGGGAATGTCAAGAGCATCGCCGCCCGAGCCGTCACTGCCGAGATCAAAGGCACGGATGCCGTAGCCCTCCTCGACCGCCCCAAAGACAGCTGCACCTGCGCCGTCGCCAAAGAGGATGCAGGTATTGCGATCCTCCCAGTCCACGACCTTCGACAGCGTCTCGCCGCCAATCACAAGCACGTGGCGGTAGACGCCGCTCTCGATGAACTGCGCGGCGATGGAGGCCGCATAGACAAAGCCCGAGCACGCCGCCGAGAGGTCAAACGCCGCTGCATGTTTCGCCCCGAGGCGATCCTGCAGAACGCACGCCGTCGACGGGATGATCCTGTCCGAGGTGAGCGTTGCCATGATGATGAGATCCAGATCCGCAGCATCCACACCTGCATCCGCAAGCGCCATCTCTGCCGCACGCTGTGCGAGCACGGAGACCGGCTCTCCCTCTGCGGCAATGCGCCGCTCATGAATGCCTGTGCGCTCCACAATCCACGCATCGTTCGTCTGAACCATCTTCTCAAGGTCGAAATTCGTCAGCACCCGCTCCGGAACGTAGTAGCCCGTTCCGAGGATGCCTGCACTGATCTTAGGCACGATCCGAATCCCCCTCCTTTGCCAGAGCATCACGGATCTGATCCAGCACTTTTCCATTCACATAGTCCACGGTCACACCGATCGCACTCGCAACGGATTTCGCATCCGAGGAGCCGTGACCGATCACACAGCAACCGTTCACACCGAGGAGCGGCGCGCCGCCGTACTCCCTCACATCGAGGCGCTTGCCGAGACGCCGGAGCGTCGGCATGAGGAGGAGCGCGCCGAGCTTCGCCATCAGCCCCGCCCCACGAATCTCCTCCTGAATGAGTCCAAGAATTGTTTTCGCAAGCCCCTCTGCAAATTTTAGCACAACATTCCCGACAAATCCATCACAAATGACGACGTCGAAATTTCCCTTGGGCACATCGCGTCCCTCGGCGTTGCCGCAGAAGTGGATGTTCGGCTCGACCTTGAGCAGCTGATAGGTCTCCTTCACCTGCTCATTGCCCTTCGTCTCCTCCTCTCCAATGTTGAGGAGGCCGACGCGTGGGTGTTCGATACCGAAGACATACTGCGCGTAGAGCGAGCCCATGACCCCACTCTGGACAAGGTGCTCGGGCTTTGAGTCCACGTTCGCACCCGAGTCGAGCATGAGCGTCACACCGTCCGGGGTCGGCATCGGCGTTGCAATGGCGGGGCGTCCAACGCCGCGGATGCGGTGCAGGATGAGCTGTGCCGCCGCAACAGCAGCGCCCGTTGAGCCTGCGGAGAAGACCGCGTCGCAGCTGCCGTCCTTCACAAGACGCGTTGCAACCACAACGGAGGAGTCCTTCTTCGACCGCACCGCCTCTGCGGGATGCTCGTTCATGCCGATCACCTCGGAGGCGTGTACGATGGAGATGCGCAACGACGCAGGATCTTCGCCGTGCAGCTCTGCACGAATCTGCTCCTCATCGCCGACCAGTACGATCTCGCAGTCGTATTTCTTCGCTGCTTCCACCGCACCGCGTACAATCTCCTTCGGGGCGAAATCACCGCCCATCGCATCGACCGCTATACGCATCCTGCGCTCCCTTCTCCCTTGCTGCTATTCCCTCACCGCTGGAGGGATACTACAATAAATTTTGCGCGAAAGACCTCTTTGTCCTCGCGGTACGTCTTGACCCAGACAAAGATCTTATTGCCGCGCACCTTTACGATCTCCGCATGTGCGATGACCGTATCGCCCTTCTTGATCGGCGTCTTGTATTTCACATTGGCGACACCCGTCATCGCGACAGGAGCGTCGATGATGGCGAGTGCGAGCGAGTTTGCCTGAGAGAAGAGTGCCGTCCCGCGCGCAATCTCCGAGTCCGCAAAGATGAGATCGTCCGTCACGCGTAGCGCCGATGTTCCCCGTACGCCCAGTTCGAGTGAGAGGAGATCGCCGATCACCTCGGTGTGCGGAATGGCGCGCACCTTCTCGCGCGCATTCTCTGCAAGCGTGCGCACGCGGGCGCGCAGTTCCGGAATCCCGAGCTCCGTGCGGTCAAGGCGCACCGTCTGCACGCTCACGGCAAGTTTCTTCGCCAGTGCCTCATCTGTCAGGAACGGTTCCTTCCGCACTGCCATGACGAGCGTCTCCTGCCGCCGTCGCTTCTTCTCCGTCATCACACCACTCCTCTCTCCGAACTTATGCGCAAGCTCCCGCATTCATAAATTCGTTATTTTTAGCACCTGCTGCTATCAGTATGAACGCATTATACTAGGTACTAAAAAAAATTGCAAGAGGAAATGATTAAAAAATAAAAGAGCTGCCGCAAAAAGTCCACAGACTTCTTGCAACAGCTCCGCATGGTTCTCATTCAGCCGCCTCGGCCACAGGCTTTCCGTCATAATAGCCGCATTCCATGCACACATGGTGCGGGAGCTTCGGCTCATGACACTGCGGGCACGATACATAGTGCGGCGCTTCGAGCTTCCAGTTTGCACGACGACGGTCGCGGCGCGCTTTCGATGTCTTTCTCTTTGGTACTGCCACTTTGGATACACCTCCTTAATCATTTTTCAATAGGCTCTCTAAAGCCGCCAGTCGGGGGTCTGGTACGAACGTATCACAGTCGCACTGTCCCTCGTTCAGGTTCTGCCCGCAGACCGGACAGAGCCCCTTGCAATCAGACTTACACAGCTCACGCAGCGGCTCAGCCACAAGGAGGGTGTCACGTACGAGGTCGTCCAAAACAATGGTCTCGCCATCGTAGAGTACCGCCTCATCCGTTTCTCCCGGAGTCTTCGCATAGTCCTCAGAAAAGTCAAGCGCAATCTCCCGCTCCCCCTCGGCGAGGCAGCGGTCACAGACGAAAGCTCGATGCGCGCGAACCGTTCCCGCTGCGCGCAGGGACGAGCCCGTATTCATCAGCGTGCCGTCCACGCGGATCTCTCCACGAAAACGCCGATCTTCATCCCCCAGTTCGAGGGATTCCGGCGTTACTGCAAACGAGAAAGTACGGCTCTCCCCGATGGGAAATGTCGCCTCCGCGATATCCAGCTTCATCATGACGCATGACCTTTCACATTATAGCGGCGGTTATCGGCATTGTCAAGGAGCGTTTTCAGAGTTCCGACACCTCATCCTGCGGCGCATTCATCTGTGCCTTTGCCGTACGGAGGACATTCATCGCCTGATTCAGCCCCATCTCCGCCTGCTGAACGCCCTTGAACGTGCTGCCGACATGGGCGATCAGCTGCTCGAACACCTGATTTGCATAGGCATCCGCATCACTCTGGAGACGTGCGGCACCTGTCTGCGCCTGCTCCATGATCTCACGCGCCTGATCCTGTGTCTGTTGCATGATCGCACGCGCGCGCTCCTTCGCCTGAATGACGATCTCGCTGTCCTCGAGCATCTGGTTTGCACGCGCCTGCGCAGAATCGACGATATCCTTCGCCTCCTCGCGCGCACGCGTGATGATGCTCTCCTGCTCCTGCATGATCTCCGCCGCGCGGTTCAGCTCCTTCGGGAGATCCATGCGCAGCTCCTCCACGAGGTGCACAATTTCATCGTCATTCACAAGAGCCTTGTCGCTGAAGGGGAGGTGAGATGCATCCGCGACCAGATCTTCGAGCTTTTTCAGCGTATCCACAACTGCCATAAATCTATCTCCTTTTCCTTCGCAGCCTCGAGAGTATTATCCCCGAGGAGGCTTTCCATACAGCTTCAATATCGCCCGCTCCACCGACGGCGGCACAATCCCCTGCACCGGCCCGCGGAAGCGGATCAGCTCACGCACGCCCGAGGAACTGACAAAGGTCAGGTCGGGGCGCGTCAGCAAAAAAATCGTATCGCTCTCCGGCATGAGGTGGCGCACCATTGATGCGTGATTCTCCTCATACTCGAAGTCCTTGACTGAGCGCAGACCGCGCACAACAACGCGCGCATTCTGCTGCTTCATATAGTCCGTCAGGAGACCCGAGAACACATCCACGCGCGCATTCGGCACGTGGGAGGTCGCCTCCCGCAGAAACTGAATGCGGTCATCCAGAGGGAAACAGCCCTCCTTCTGGACATTGTGAAAAATGCAGACAATGAGCTCGTCAAACATCGCGGCGGCGCGCTCTACAATATCGATATGTCCCGTGGTTACGGGGTCAAAGCTGCCGGCAAACACCGCACGTCTCATTCCTGCACCTCCTGCGTATAAAAACAGATGCGTGCTGCGCCATAGCGCCGCTCACGCATGAGCGAGAGACTGCCGCTCCGCTCGACGATCTGCTCCCCTGCCCCCTGCTCGAGCACGAAGAGCCCGTCTGCAGCGAGCAACGCGCCCGCATCCAGCGCAGCAAGCACGCGTGCATTATCTCCGCGTGCATACGGCGGATCGGCGAAGATAAGATCGAACGTGCGCCCCTCTCGTGCGAGCGCCGCGGCCTGCCCATAGACATCGCCGCGACGAAGCTCCACGCGTGCCGCGAGCTTCGTCCGCTGTGCATTCTCCACGAGAATCGCATGTGTCGTGCGATCCACGAGCACAGCGTGCGCCGCCCCGCGCGAGAGTGATTCGAGTGAGAGCGCCCCCGTCCCCGCGAAGAGATCGAGCACGCGCGCATCATAGACGCGTGCGCCCAGCATACTGAAGAGCGCCTCACGCGTGCGGTCAGCCGTCGGACGCGTCCCGTCCCCCGCAGGGGTCTTGAGACGCACACCGCGTGCACTGCCCGTAATGATCCGCATCGCATTCCTCCCGCCATTTTACTGTAGGCTTTCCTATTTTACCACAATTTGCATTCGCATTTCAACCTGTCACGATGCATCAGTGATTCCATAGACGCAAAAATGACCTGCCCCCAAACGTTAGACAATCTACTCCTTGGGAATCAGGTCAGCTCCTCGCGCATATCATTCATCTGTGCCGCTGTCGCATGACAGGTGAACACGCTGTATTGAACGCGAAGCGCCCGCGCCTCCAGGTACTTCACGACGCGGGTACGAATGCGATCTTCTTTGATATCGTAGCAAATAATGTATTTCATAGGCTACAGCGCAAATCATCAGAATACATTACTCAATGCCGCACGCAGCATTTTATGTGGTGCAACTCCGTCGCTCGCAGCCCTTGTCCCGCGCGGGGCGAGAGGGTGTTTTGGAAAGTCGTCGATTTTTTTTGCCGTTTTCCCTTATGGGGCGGCATTTTCACCGAAAAATCACGGCGTCAATCGGCGTCTTCCCTTGTGCGGCGCGGAGCTGCGCCCAAATGGAAAATCGCGACGGTAGAATGCGGCTTTGCGGCATCGCCGTCGCATTTTCCACTTTTCTGCACCATGGGTGTATCATATCAGAAAATCCGTGATTTTGCAATCCGTTTTCACAGATTCCTTTTATTTTTACGTCTCCTTCACCTCCAGTGCTGTTGGCAGAATCCAACGATTTTGAAAGGGGTGATCGGGGTCGTCGATGGTCATTGTCCGTGTTTTCTTCTCCCAATCGGGGATCGTGGTCGTCTTCCAGTCGAGCATGTGGGAGAGCTCCGCCATAGCGTTCCGGTACCGATTGTGGACACCCGCATCCAGTCGCTCGCCCAGTTCCCGATCAAACGCTGCAATGTAGGCATCCATCGTCTCCTCGCGCTCGGCTCTGTTCCAAACGCCCGTGCTGTCAAAGGCGTGACGATAGGAATCCTCCGTGTCGGTGCGGATCAGCCGTGCAGTGATGCGAACGCTGCCGAGCCCGATGGATTTCCCCTTGCCAATTTTACAGCAGAGGTCATTGCCGCCGATGCGCAGCACTTTCAGCAGGGCGCCAAGCTCATCCTCGGACAGGCGCTCAAATCGAATGCTCCCGTGGAACACGGAGCCTGCCTGAACGGGGGTGATGCGCGTCTTTGAGACCTTGGTCGCTTGCTGCACGTCATTCTGCCACTTCGTTTTGTTCTTCTGATGCCAGTAGAGTTTATAGCCTCGGATGCAGGCATTGGGAGTGTCCCAATGGGCGAGCTGCGTGCCGTTCTCCTGTTCGAGATAGAGCTGCATGGAGGTCGGCTTCGGCTCACCGAGCACCTTCGGATAGGCGGCGAATTCTGAGCGCACCTCTCCTGCCGGCAGCGCATCGCTGAATGCAAGGCGCCCCGCCCAGAGTTCTTTGCGTCCGAAGAGTGCGTCGGTGTAGTCGATCTTCGCTGTCCCCATGCCGATCACATGATCGCCGACACTCTGCCGATAGGGAATACGGTAGAACCGCCCGAAGCCAAAGTGCTGTACCTGTCCGTTTTCCTCCTGATAGAAACATGGTACGACGAGGTCGATCGCCGAGTCTCCTGTAAAGGCAGCGGCAGCGGCATCCACTTTTGCCACGGACGAGCCAAGGATGTTCACCCCGGCGCGGCTGATGTCGTCACGATAGTCCTGTATGATGTTTTCGGGGACGGGGATGCGCTCCTGCCAGTTTGGTGCATGATGAATCGTGTAATGCGCTTTGTTCTGCATTTTTCCGGTGTAGCAGGTTACCTGTCCCTTGCGCGGCTCATCCCAGAATATGCAGCCGGCATTTCTTTTAACACTGTCCGCATCCTGTACTGTGTCGTATTCTGCAGGGCAGATATAATACTGCTGCTCCTCCTCCACACGGATGAGATAGCCCGCCTCGGTATACTCCTTCGGCGCGCGCTTCTCGTAGACTTTTTTCATAACGGCAGCATTGCCTTTCCCCCCCAGTGCACGAAAATAGAGATGCCGATCTTCGTAGTCCTCCCCGTCTCCACGCATGGCGCTGCAGGTGACGATCTTGAAGAGGTTCTTGATCGTGCCGCGGATGGTGCTGCCTGGGATCATGGGAACGCCGGTCGGCGAGAAGAATGTCTCCGTTTCAACGTCTGCGCCGACGAATACGGAGGTCAGCGTTTCGATTGTGAGGTCGATGCGCCCGCTGAGGCGGTTGGGCGCGAGAACGTGCTGCCGATAGTTCTCGATGCGCTCTTCGTCGCTCGCTGCATCGTTGTCGATGGGCGATGTGAGCACGCCCTTCGGCAGGGATACGAAGTTGTACGGCGCGGTTGCAATCCTGTTCGCCATGTTATTCCTCCCCTTTCATGTCCGCCGGCACGATGGCAAGGAAGCGGTCATCGATGTAGCCTGCCTGGGCGGTCTTTTCGTGGATGCCGATGTAGCTGCGCGTGACGAGTCCGACGTAACGACAGGGCTCCGTCAGCGCAGGCATTGTGAGCTTGAGTTTGCGTTCGCGGTCACGCAGGGTCATCCATGCGCCCTGATCTTCGCGCTCTCCCATGAGCCGCGCCATGCTGTCGACGTGTTCGACGGGATCGCCTGTGCCGTCCTGCCGAAACCGCCCAAGGAGTTCGCTGTCCTCGCGGCGCAGACGAAGTTCACACGCGGAATCGAAGACGCGCAGTTCGACGAGCAGCGCCGCATCCAAGGGACGCTCATCCGCAAAGTGGAATGCGCCATTGCGCCACGTCCCACAGCGGATCTGATCGACCTGCCAGAGGATGACGGTTGCGTCCTGTATGCCGCGACGCACAAGTTCGCCCACAATGTCCTCCACCGAGATGCGGAGTGCACAGCTGTCCGATCTGCTCGTCCCCGCACAGATGCGCAGGGGGTTCAATGCAAGTTCCGCACTCATACGCCCGCCTCCTCGCTCAATGCTGTTACAAATGTCTGCAATTCCCGCGCCGCATTTTCATCGAGCGGCTGCCCCGAGGTCAGTTCCCATGTCCGTCCACAGTAGTGAATGGAGGCGCACAGTCCCTCGAGGGTGCCGCGCCCGATGGATTTCTCCCCGCCGATCGCCGTGCGCCCGAGCCAGAGGTCTTTGAGCAGGAGGAGGCAGAGTCCCGCCTCCCATTCGCTCGCACGGCGTGCGCCGAACCGCAGGGTAACGGCGCGTGCGCCACGCGTCTCCTGCCATACGGGCATGCTCGAGAAGAGCGCGGCAGAGATGGTGCCGCCTGTGAAGCGATTGCCTCGGATGCGCATTTGCCGATGGGTGTTCCCCTCAACGACCGCCTCCTCGACGATGAAGCGACTGCGCCGTTTCATCTCGCCACTCACAGTTCCCATCAGCTCGTCCAGTGGGTGCGAGTCTTTGCCGAGCGCATGGAGGATGTATTCTGCACGGTGACGGAGCACGCCCTTGAGGCTCGTGCCGGGGATGATGTACTGCCCCGCCGCATTCTTCTTCATGAGGGCATCGGGGGTCTTCTCGTTGCTATCCTCCACCATTTTATTTGCGTCCTCGTAGTCGCGCACGATGAGCGATCCCGCGAGGGCAAAGTCCGCCTCGATCATGAAGTCCTGCGGGATATAGACGGAGTGCGACGCTTCTTCATCGGGGAGCGTCACCAAGTGCTGCAATGCACAGCCACGCTCTGGTCTCAGCCACGCTATGACGTCCTCTGGTTTGGAAAAATCGTAGCAGTGCACTGCCATGCCCTCAAGGCGCATTCTGCCAAAGCCCTTGGTGGTGAGTGCGCCGACGTGGAAGCCTCCGATGAGCCGCTCGCGCAGTCGCGCGAGTACGCTCCGCAGTGCCGACTCCTCGCTCTCATGCACGGCTCGCTGAACGATCTCGGCGTAGAATATGCCGGTCGCTCCGCTCTCTACGATCTCGTAGTCGTATTTGCCATGCGGAATGGTCGTGCCCGTGACGCCGTCGATGCGGACGCCGTCGCGAAAGCCGAGTTTCGCCCCGCTGAGTTCGACATCATAGAGGGAGACGGCGCTCTGCAGTTCGTCAATGCCCTTCTCATCATGCTCTGTGCCAAAGAGAAGCTGTGCAGCGCGCGGCGCATCCTCCTCGACGAAACTGCGCAGTGCACCCGCGAGCGATGTGCCGGGAATGAATGGCGTTCCACCCTTGCTGCGGAGCACATGGATGTCCCGATCGCCACGCTCCTCCCCGCTCTCTCCCTCGCCGATGAGGAGGGGGGTCTCGAGACGGAGTTTTCCCTTCACCATGATGCGTTTCAAGATTCGTGCCGGATTCGCGTTCGTACTCATGCCTCTGTTCCTCCTTCCTCAGACCGCCCAGCCTGCTTGCGTGCAAAGCGGAAGAATGCGTTCCAGTATGCGTAAAACACCTGATCTTCGCGCAGGATGCCCTCGATCCCATGCGCTATGCCAAGCTCGTCTGCGATATCTCCCACTTCGCTGCGCAGGAGCTCCTTTCCTCTGAGGAAATATGGCATGTCTGCGATGTTTTTCTCATGGAAGTAAGCAAGCAGCGATATCCCGTTCACCCGAATACCCGTCATCATCTTTCCGAGGGGCGTCTTTTTCCCCTGCATCGAGGCCGCAAACTCCTGCATGCGGCTGATCGCCCCGTCCGATCTCGTGCCGAGCTCCTGCTCCAGACGCGAGAGCGCGTGCCGCGCACCGCTCGGAATGAGCTCTGTTTCGACATCCATGGAGGCAAACACGCGGATCTGCTCGACAATGTGTGCGGTGAGGATTGCTGCTGCGATCTTCTTCGCCTCTGCGCCAAGTTCACGCGGCTTTACGTCGTTGCGCTCCATCTTCTCCGCGCGGCGGATATCTCTGCCGTCCCACAAGCGCAGCTGACCGAATCCCTCTGCGCGACGGCGTCCGACGCCCTCATAGAGGACGGTGCGCAGCGCCTCTGCATCGCCGTCCTGCCAGCCGCCCGCCTTCTCAAGCGCAAAAACGGTGCCTGCGGCAAGCCCTGTCTCACGCGGACGCTTCATGCACCACTGGCCGACGAAGTTGTCGATCTCCGCTTCTTTTGCAAAGATGCTGCGCGGCTCTTCGAACAGGGAGAAGCCGCCGCTCGTCTTTTCGTTGAGGGCTGTGACGATCTCTGCGAGCATGGACGCAGCATCGCCAGGGATGCCGGTGCGCGGGAGGAGGGGGGTCTCGAGACGGATGCAGAGGCGTTCGCCCTGCGGTGCATCCTCCTCAGGAATGTCCTGCGGCTGCGTGAGCGTGACCTCGCATTGCCCGTACTGGGTGTACTTTGACCGTCCCGCGTAGCAGGTGAACTGCGTCCCGAGCACATCGCGGAGCTGCGCGAGCAGCTCTGCCGCTCCATAGATGACCCCCTCAAAGCGCTGTCCTGCCGCGATGGATTCGTAGTTGTAGATGCCGCTGCTGCGGCTCTTTCCCGCGAGGCGTTCCATCCCGCTGTCATCCTTCAGGTCGGTGCGGCTCATGTGGAGGGTGATGTTCTTTCGCACCTTGACGGGGCGGAGCACGCCGTCCGCCGCGGCAGCAAAGCCCTTCATCCCCTTGAAGCCGGGCGCGAGTTCCGTGCCCTTCTGCAGGAGGTCTCTGATCTCCCGCTCGTCTTTGCTGCGCTGCACTGAGAACGGCAATACGATCGCACGCGCTCCCGTCTCGGGATCAACGGGATAGGCATCGACAAAGCGCAGGTCACCGTAAAAGAGCCGCATGAAGTCCGCATCCGTATGCGCCATTTTGTCGAGTTTCTGCTTCTCTATGAATCGTGCGGCGAGGATGCCGCGCAGAACAGAGCCGCTGAAAAAGTCGTGCGTCGCAGTCATGACGGACGCATGACCGAGTGCGGAGAGAATGACGGGCGACAGTGTCTTGATTCGGATGTTCATTGCCTGCATCATCGTTTGCCCCCTTTCTGTCCGCTGTTTTTCAGCGCGCGTTCCACCAGCGGGGCGAGGATGTCCCTGCCCCCCTGTCTGAGCGTACAGCCAATCCTGCCGAAGCCGCGCGTGCGCTTTCCTCCGCACTGCGAAAGGTTGCGCGCAGCGAGCGCGAGGATGCTGAGCTCCGCTATGGTTCCGTCAAGGAGACGGAGCTCCCCGCGGAATGTCTTCCCCTTCTCGATGACGCGCATATTGTGCAGCGAGGTCGTCTTTGCCGTGCCTGTCTCACGATCGATCGCGGTCTGCCAGCGCAGCCCCGCATAGTGATTGAGGATGTCCGCCGGACGAAAGATGGACGGATAGCGCTCCTCAAGGTATTGAAGATCATCATGAATCCGCTCGTATTCGCTCAAACGGAGATTCGAGACAACGAGCTGCACCTTTCTTTCGCACCCACGCTGAAAGAGACAATCGAGCGCCGCCCGATCAAAGAGCACGAGTCCCGATGCCTCCGCCATCTCGGCGACCTCGCGTCCGCTCTCGTAGAGCAGTCCCTTGAACCGCTTCGCCGGAAAATACGGGAGTCCGACATCGTCCTGCACGACGTCCGCGTCAACATGGATGTCGGCGCGTCCTGCTCCGAGATGCAGGGGCGAAAACGTCTCGATGACGACCTCGATCGGCTCTTTTGCGTCTATGTCCCTGATCTGTGCGGCAGGTTCGTACTGGATAGCAGGAATGCGTATGGATTCATCCCATTGTCTGCGCTCTTCCGCTCTCTCGTCCGCCTTGTTTTTCTCCGCAGTCAGGATGCGATTCTGCTCACGTCTCTGATTCATTTCGCGTCGTCTGTCTGCCGCTTTTTTCTTCGCCATGCTCACACCTCCTCATCCACAAGGGTATAATCCATGAGTTCGATCGCGTCGACGTAGGGCGTCCTGCCTTCCGCCCAGAGCGTCTCCTCGTATGGCTGCCATGCAGACACGCTTGGCAGCCGCATCCCTGGGTCGCTCTTGCGGAGATGCGCAAGCTGCGCCATGAACTGTCGCTGCTCATGCTCTCCGTAGGCGAGAACGCGGCGAAGTTCCTTGACCTTGCTGCGCGGGAGCGCACGCATGCCCTGCACGCAGGAGAGCAGTGCGTCCAGACTCTCCTGTGCATCTGCCGATGCGTCGACACGATAGGGACCGAAATGCAGGTCGCCGCGCGCGCCGCGATACTCCTCGGCACGGAACTGATCGAGCGTCGGTGCCTGTTCACCGTGCAGGATGGCATAGTCGAGCCAGCAGGAATCTGTCTCCTGTCCCGCCGCTGCCTCGAGAGCGCGCATGCACTTCTTTGCCGCGCCGCAGAGTTCCTCCGCCATCTGGTAGCCCCGGAAGAAAGGATAGTTTGTATTCATGATGGTGATGCCGCCGCAGCTTGCAATGCCGCTGTCCCGCAGGCGATCCATGATGAATCGCGTATAGCTTACGGCGACCTTTGCGGCACAGACAAAGGTCATGTCATCGCCGCCCAGTACGAGCGGACGAATGGGAAGGAATCGTCGCAGCTCTTTGTCGTATCTAATGGAGAGTTCGTCCTCATATACGTCAATGTTCGCAATGATATTCTGAACGAGTTCGGTAAACGCCGCAATGGTTTTGCTGCGGATCGCGCGCGACATATTCTTGCGCGCGGTCAGCGTGCGGCAGTCCTGGAATTTGCGCCCCATATTGTTGCCGTCAATGTGGACGACGGCAATGTCGTTCTCCGTCTGTCGCTGTCCGAGATCGGTAAACTCCATCGGGAAGACATAACCGTTTAGAAAGCCATCCCGATCGGCGGCAGGAAGGACGGATGAGAGCTTTTTCATCAGTTCCACCTCTGCGGGCGCCTCTCTGCCGTCTCTGCGGTCAGCGCGCAGTTTCATCTCGACTTCCCATGCATAGAATCTGCGCTCGGTCTCATCCCATGCGTTCGCCGTCTCACCGCTCTCTTGACAGGTGAGGGTCAGCCCTGTGCTGGGGACGTTGACCAACGGGAAGATGGTGTTCTGTCCGTCCTTGAGCGCATGGACAAGCGCCGTGAGATTCTTCTCCCCCACAAAGCTGCCGTCCGCCGCAAGGTCGATTTCCCCGATTGCTGCGCCTGTATGCAGTCCCGGCATACGGACGAGCAGCTGTTTCGTAAATGTGGCGACAACGGTGCGCAGTGTCTCCTCAGCCGTGTCCGCGCGGAAGAGGAGCAGGGCGTTACCGCCACCGATGTAGCCGACGCGCGCCGCAGTGGACATCTCGTCCCAACGTGGCTCTTCAACGCTCATCCATGTCTCGGCATCGAGAGCATCCTCGCCGAGCACGCTCCGCAGTGCTGGCAGAAGTACGTCGTCAAAGACACGCTCAACGAGATATGATGCGCCGATGTTCGTCTTGAGCTGATTGCCTGAGAAGATGTAGCTCTGTATGGAACGCGTATCAAAAAGTATTGCCTTATACCGCATTGCACAGCCTCCTTTGCAGCGCAAATCCATTTCTATGAGATAGATACATACGTCTCCCCCATTCCCTGTGCTGTCATGCGCCCCGTTCCGCAGAAGGGAGCAAACTGCGTGAGAAGCAGGATGATCTCCCGCTCCTCCTCCGAAAGTTCCGCGAGGCTGAACGAAAAATCCCCGACAAATGCAGGAACGCTCTTCTGATTGGTCAGCCGTACCCGCAGACTCTCGCCACGCCACGCGAGCGGAACAAGTTTTGCAGCGGCTATGCGCGCCGCGTCTTTGTAAATCACAGCAGGAAGTTCCTGCTGTGTCCACTTGTCGGCAAGTGAGGCAAAGATGCGTTCGGGCTGCGGGAATGCGTAATCATACCCGTCCGCACGGAATAGTGTCGGTGATCGGAAGTGGAGCCGGACGCTCCGCGCGCGCTCCATAGACAGTGCCGCCGCCGCGAGTTCGTCAGGCGCTGCCGCGCCGGTCTCCATGCGTCCGTCGGCGAGAACCTCCTCAAGGCTGAACGCAAGTTTACCTACCTGCAGTCTCGTTCCACGCGGCATAGCGGCAAGCGCCATAAGAGCCGCATCGTCGAGCGCTGTGACGCGCAGGAACACACTCTCTCCCTCAGTAAAAGCTGGTTCGTTGAAGGTCTTTTCTGCATTTGCGGAAGGTGCGCGCCGACGGTCGGCTCTTTGCAGACAGCCAATCGTAAACGGCTTGATCTGCCGCGCATGGAAGTCGGCAGAAAGCTCTGCCGAGCGCTCTGAAAGATAGTGAAAGAGCGCCCCGTGGAGGAGTCTGCCCGGAAACATGGTAAAATGCCCGCCCGTCTCCACGCGCAGCCGATAAACAAGAACTCCTAACATATCCTTCTCCCCGAACGAATGCACCGCCCTCAGTAGGCGCGGAAACGACAAAATGCGAAGCGGGACTCACGGACGGTCTCCCCCGCCTCGTTCACACGCTCGCTCACATGGCGCTCGCTGCACGCGGAGAGGACAGGAGTGCCCGCTGCTTTCAGCAGATTGATAAGCGCATAGGTATAGGTGAACTCGCCCTGCACAAGAACAGCCGCAGGGCTGCGTGCGAGGATCACCCGCGCATTCTCCTCTGCCAGACGCCGCACGGCATCCTCATCCCAGTCGGCAGGAATCTGTGGGAAGGGGATATCCATTATAGTGCCATACTCCTCGGCTGCACGCCGCTGCACCTCCTCCCAGCGGGCGGAGGGGTGGTTTGTATGGTTGATGAATTCATGCATTGCCATATACCTCCCCTCCGCATGCGCGGCGAATATCCGCAAGCGCACTCCGCATCAGCGCGGTCAGCTCCTCTATGCCGGGGCGCCCCGTTTCTGCGCGCGCGTGGCTGGTGTGGTTGCGCTCGTCCTTGACGGCAAAATACTGCCGCAGGATACGCTCTGCCAGTGCATTGTCCCGCACGGTGAATCCACCCTCGCCCATTCTGCGGACAACGGGCATCCATGCGATGTCGGAAAAAATTTGGTCGAGATCCGTTTCCAGAGCGTTTTTCCCAAGGAATTTGCCAAGCTTCATAACGACGCTTCTGTTGTTCTGTGCCATCAGCGCGTCCCAGACCTCGCTCTGCTCTGCGTTCCCCTGCCCCGTCTTGCTCTTCTTGGGGCGGCGCGCATTGATATAGGGCGTACGAACACGCCCCAAAAAAGCCTTGCCAATCGGCGTATCGCGCAGGGCAAGATTATCTTCTTCACGAAGCATCTGACTCAGCCACATAAAGACATCGCACATGCGCTGGGCATCACCAAGACGGAATTGCGGTGTGTTACGCATTGCTCCGTCAGCAAAGGCAAAGATTTCATCTGCTGTCGTCTCCGCGCGAAATGCGCACAGGAATTTCCGCCGGGCATCTCTCCATGCCGTCTGCACCTTGTGGAACTCCTCACTCGGAAGTTTTTCCCCTCGATATTCGTTGACGAGATAGAATCCGGCGTTTCGATGCATGGGATCCTTTTCAAGACAGGCTAAAAAATTTTCCTGATACTCTGGTTTTAGGCGGAGGAAGCCGGAATCCACGAGCAGTTCCGGCACACGCTCGGTGAAGAAGGTAATCGACTGCTGCAGGAAGCCGCGATCAATGCACCACCCGATGAGGGCGATGTCGTCTACCTTCTCCGTGAGGATGGTGCTGTAATCTTCACGGATGCGCACAAGCATCTGCCGCATGAGATTGTCACTCTGCACCGCCTCTGCCGATATCGATGCTGAAGACTCATCGGAAAATGCCTCTATCCTGTGCCGAAGCTCGACAATCGCAGTGCGCAGTTCGCCATAATGGCAGAGTGTCAATTCCTCGGCAAATCCATGCATCGCTGCCAGCAGCCGCTCCAATGCGGGGCTCTTCTCCCGCGCGCGGAAATAATCCCGCAGCACCGACACCTCGCCATGACGTACGAATTCCTCCGCGCCCGCAACGAGGTCGAAGAATGCATAGAGCGGCATGACCTCCTCGACACGATGCGCATGATAGTTCGAGTAGATCACCTTGCCGATGGCAATGCGCTCGTACTGCACGAGGCGCATGAGTGCAATGAGAATCATCGACGCATTGCGCAGCCCGCCCGTGCAGTCAACGTGGAGAACAATCTCCGCAGTCGGATCATCTCTTCTGACATTCTGTGCATACCGACGTACGGAGGAGGCAACCTCGATGAGGGTGTCCATATTCTCCTCGATCGGCGCCTGCTCGTCAAAGTCGATGGATTCCGCAATATCCTCCACATTGGGTACGACATCCGAGATCCGATGCAGGAAATAGCCGTAGTGCGTCCACCCACGCCCCTCCGCATCCTCGTATCCGACAATCGGCCCTGCGACCATCTGCGTCCGCACGAGGAAGAGATGCGACAAACTGTCCACCTGTGCATGTCCTCCGCATAGGAGGTAACGGACGGCGGACTCATTTGTCGTGTGGCAGTCCTTTTTCGCGCCGATGTTCTGATACTCCGCCACCGAAATGCCGCCCTCACGGCTGCGTTTGACATCGCTCAGAAAGCACAGCATAATGTCTTTTTTCATATGATCCCTCTTTCTCGTGCCGTATAAAGGTCTCCACATAGATGTTTTATTTCATAAAATTTCGTCTCTCCTAAGCTGTCTCTTATTTTATCGTTAATCATGTCTAAATACAAGTAGCATGAAGCGTGCAGATGATCTTTCAACGCTTCTCCTCATCGGACGATTGCCGCAAAAAACGGATTGCACAGGCGGGTTTCATACAGTAAAATGATGACGCAGGAACGTGAGGAACGGAAGGAGGACGTGGCATGAAGCAGGAACTATCCATCACCACTGTCTTCCTGATCGTCGCCCTGCTCCTCTTCCACTTCGTATTTCATCCGACGTATGCGAGAGAGTGGCTCGCCCTTTCCTCTGTTCCAATGAATGCAGGAGAGCGCCGCATCCTGCTCGTGCCGCTTGACTCGCGCCCGCCGTGCCGGGAGTTCGTTGTAAACGGCGGGAAGATTGTCGGATGGAATGTCATAACGCCGCCGACGGAGTATATGGACTACTATTCCATGGCGGGCGATACACGCGCGCTGAGAGACTGGCTTGCACGCGAGGCGGGCAATGCGGATGCCGTCATTCTCTCGGTCGATCAGCTCCTCTCGGGAGGACTCCTCGCGGCACGCGAGGCACATATCTCAGCAGAGGACATCAAACGTCTTGCGGACGATCTGCGTGCGCTGCACGCGGCGCACCCCGCCGTTCCCCTGCACGCGTTCTACATCCTGCCGCGCGCGATTCCGCAGGATGGGCTCGAGGGCTGGCGCGAGCGCCGTGCCCTCCTCTCCTATGCGAGCCTCCTTGGGCGTGCGGGTGAGGGATTGCCCGTCGATGCGGCGGAGATGGAGCGTCTGCGCGGTGAATTCCCCCCCGACTATCTGCAACGATATCTCGCACACTTCGATGAGAGTACGGCGCTCGCCACCATGCTCATCGACCTCACTGAGGAGGGCGTGCTCACGCGCCTCGTCCTCGGGCAGGACGACGGCGAGGAGTATTCAGTCGGCAATCTAAAAAAAGCAGAGCTTTCCGCCCTGCTCGCACAAAAAAACATCACCCCCGATCGGGCGATGATCGTGCACGGCGCGGATGAGATTGCGCTCTCCATGCTCACGCGGATTGCCGTGGATGAACTGCGAGCAAGTGGCAAAGATGCGCCGCGTATCTCCCTGCGCTATGCAGACGAAGCAATGGGGGGGATGGTCTTCCCCTTTATGGCGGTCTCGAACGACGCGACGGCGCGCGAGAAGATCATCATGCTTGGTGCCGTGTGCGCAGAGGATACGGAAAACGATGATTTGACGCTCTACATCTCTGCGGGTGACAGCAACGCAGATACGCTCGGCACGCGCGCCCCTACTGCCGCTGCAATACGGGATATGATGGCGCGCGGAGTGCCCGTCGCGCTCGTCGATCTCTCCCGTCATTTTCACGCCGAGGAGACGCTGTTGCCCATACTGATCGAAAAGAACGTGCCCGTGAACGCGCTCACGGCGTATGCGGGCTGGAACACGGCAAGTAACGCCATCGGCACGGCGCTCTCGGAGGCGCTGCTCTATCACTGTGCCATGCAGCGCGCAGCGAGTAACGAGGAGCGGGAGGCATACACGTACGCGAATCTCGCATTCCTCACGGGACGCATCGCCGAGGATGAGTTCTATCTCAAGGAAACAATCGACCGCGTCAACAACACGCTCCGCATTGCGGGCTATCGGAATACCGCCGACCTCGACCTCACGCACAACTGGCGCTGGGCGAACGACCTCCTTATGCACGACCTTGATCGCCGCATACGCAGCTATGAGAGTACAGCTGCATTCCGTGCACCATTTCAGCAGGGCAATATGCAGCTACGCCTTGTGCGGAGCAATATCACGGCATACTACCCGTGGCCGCGAACCTTCGAGATACGGTTGGAAACGCAGCCGATAATCGAACTATACCAGTAACGCAAAGAACGGAGCCCGACGGACTCCGTTCTTTCTGTTACACTGTATTCACTGTGCCGCAAGCCCGAAGCGCGTAATGCCTTCCTTGCGGAATTTGTCCAGCAGCTCCATAACGCCGCTGTAGTTGATGTCCCCGTCCGCGCGCACAACGACGGCAAATCGCGGGTTCTTCTGACTCTCCGCACGCGCACGGCGCAGGAGGGTCGCCTCGTCGATCTGCTGATCCTCGAGCCAGAGCGAGCCATCCTTTCGCACGGTCACAAGATAGGTCACGTTGAGCTGTGTCTGCGCCGTCTGCGCCTTTGGCAGGTTCACATCGACCGTCTTCAGGTTCACCATGTAGAGCGTGCTCATAATGAAGAAGACGAGCAGAAAGAACATGATGTCGATCATGGGGATAATCATGACCTCGGGCTTTTCAAACGCCCTTCTGTCGCGCAGCCTCATGCCTCATCACCTTCCGCCGATTCTCCCGCATGCAGAGAGGTCTCGATCACGCCCTTGACACCCGCTGCACGCGCAAGCTCGATGCGGCTGTTCTCGGCAGCGGAGAAGCACATCTCCATATCCGTGACGATGTTCTCGATGCGCTGTGAGAAATATGCGTGCACAGTGAGTGCGATGATGGCGACACAGAGCCCCATCGCCGTTGCGATCAGAGCCTCGCCGACACCGCCCGTGATGGCGCTCGGCTCGCCCGCCTCGATATTGAACACGCTGAAGGTCGAGATCATGCCGCTGATCGTGCCGAGCAGTCCGAGGAGCGGCGCCATCGTGACAATCACGCTCAGATAGTACATGCGGTTGCGCAGCTTCGAGAGCGCAATGCCGGACTGAATCTCCATATAGGAAGTCATCTTGCGCGAGTTCTTGCTGTTCTTCGAGATCGCGCTGAACAGGATGTCCGCAATCGCGCCGCGATGCGTCTCGGTCAGCTGTGCTGCCTCCTTGAAGCGTCCGTTGGCAATATCCAGCATGAAGGCATGTGCAAACGCCCGCCCCGCATCCATGCGTGCAAAATAGAACGCGCGCTCAATGCCAATAAAGACGACAAAGATCGATGCCGCGAGCAGGAAGTACATGACAATGCCGCCCTGCCGGAAAAAATCAATCCCCTGTGCAATAAAATCCATCGTATAACCGTTCCTTTCCCAATAAACTACAATGACCCACCGCATCCCATGATAAGCGAGATTATTCTACTACATATTTGTGCCTGCGTCAACGATAACAAATATCATTATATTATTCTGATTGTTGTCCGATACCTTGCAGACCTTGTGAAAAAATACTATAATAAAGGCCGTTATCTCATCGAAGGAGGATACAGTTTGAAGTTCCCTCTCGCACGCGGCTTCTGGCAGCTGTTCAAAGGATATTGGAGTTCACCCGAAAAATGGAAGGCGCGCGGGCTGCTTATTTCGGTCATTGCGCTCAGCCTCATCATGGTCTATCTGCTCGTGCGGATCAACGACTGGTACCGCGTTTTCTACGACGCGCTGCAAGCGTATGACTGGGCATCGTTCTGGCCGCTTGTCGGCGAGTTCTCCGTGCTCGCATTCCTCTACATTGTGATCGCAGTCTATGCCGTCTATCTGAGGCAAATGCTGACGATCAACTGGCGTACGTGGATGACGGAGCAGTATCTCACGCGCTGGATGTATGGGCAGGTCTACTACCGTCTGCAGGTGCTGCGCAGCGATACAGACAACCCCGATCAGCGTATCAGCGAGGATATCAACCAATTCGTCACCCTGACGCTGACGCTGCTCGTCGGCATCCTCAAGCAGCTCGCGACACTCGGCGCATTCGCCGTTGTACTCTGGAACCTCTCGGGCGTCATCACCGTCCCCGTCGGCGGCACAGAGTTCACCGTCTACGGCTATATGTTCTGGCTATCCCTCCTCTACTCGGGACTCGGCACATACTTCGTCCACACCGTCGGAAAGAAGCTCATCCGTCTGAACTTCGATCAGCAGCGCTATGAGGCGGACTTCCGTTTCAGCATGATGCGCGTGCGCGAGAACAGCGAGAGCATCGCATTCTATCGCGGCGAGATGGCGGAGACGGTCGGCTTCAAGGAGCGGTTCGCCAACGTCATCAAGAACTACTGGGAACTCATGCGCCGCACGAAGCTGCTGAACTTCTACGTCAACGGCTACTCTCAGCTCGCAATCATCTTCCCACTCGTCATGGCTGCACCGCGCTACTATGCGGGCGAGATGGCGCTCGGCGGACTCATGCAGACGCTCTCGGCATTCGGACGCGTGCAGGATGCACTCTCCTTCTTCGTCGATTCCTACAGCTCCATCGCCGAGCTCGCCGCTGTGATTCAGCGACTCTCGGGCTTCACGGAGCATATGGAGAAGTCCGCACGGGTCACAAGCGACATTGTGCGCAGCGAGGGTAGCGACAAGGCGCTCGTGCTACAAGACCTCTCGATCGATCTGCCGGACGGCGCACCGCTTCTCTCCGCCTGCATCCTCTCTCTGCCCGCAGGCAGCCACGTCCTCGTGACGGGTGCCTCGGGCGCGGGCAAGAGCACGCTGCTCCGTGCGCTCGCAGGCATCTGGCCGTACGGCAGCGGCAAAATTGAGCTGCCGCAGGGCGCAAAGAGGCTTTTCCTCCCGCAGCGTCCCTATCTCGTTCTCGGCTCTCTGCGCCGCGCGCTCTCCTATCCGCGCACGGCGGCGGCATCCGATGACGAGATCGCACGCATTCTAACACTCGTAGGGATGGATCATTTCGCCGCACGTCTCGACGACGTGGACGATTGGAGCCGCATTCTCTCGCTTGGCGAGCAGCAGCGCCTTGCGTTTGCACGCATATTACTCATCCGCCCCGACTGGATTTTCCTCGACGAGGCGACATCTGCCCTCGACGAACCGCGCGAACGCGCATTGTATGAACTGCTGCATCAGGAACTCCCCGCCGCGAGCATCATCAGCGTCGGGCATCGCTCGACTCTTTTTGTCCTTCATGACACGGAGCTCCACCTCAAAGACCAATTGTATACCTATCAGGAGATCCCACATGAATCGTAGAGAATTCCTGCGCCGCCTCGCCCTCTTCGGCATCGGCGCCGCCGCACTCCCCTTCTTCCCCTCTGCTGTGGAGGCATCATGGTACATCCCGTCGGCACTGCCCGGCGTTACCGTGCGTCCGACGCATCTGCGGTTCGGCCCACTCGAGAACCGCTATGTCACAGACTGTATCGTCGTTCATCATATCGGCATGGCAAACAATGATGATGTCTCGGCGGAGACCGTGCATCAATGGCATCTCAACAACGGATGGTCGGGCATCGGCTATCATTTCATCATCCGCAAGGACGGCACGATCGAGGAGGGGCGTCCGCTCGGCACAATCGGCGCACACGTCTACGGCGAGAACCGCCATACGGTCGGCATCAACCTCGTCGGCAACTTTGAGAACGCCGTTCCCACGGAGGCTCAGAAGGCATCTGCTGCTCGACTGATCACGTCGCTCTGCACCGTCTATCAGCTTGACCCCATGTGGCAGAGCACGGTGAAGGGGCATCGCGATCTCAATGCAACCGCCTGCCCCGGCCGCCATCTCTACGCGCAGCTCCCCGACATTGTCCAACAGGCACGCATCTTCTACGCCTCCGATGAACTGCAGACAACGCGTCTGCGCATTGCACAGCACGAACGTGAGGAACAGGAGGCGCAGCGCGCACGCATTCGTCAGCAGATGGAGGAGGCGCAACGGAGGAACGGCATGACGCGCCCCGCGCACCCGACACCGAGTACACCGAATCCGCCCGTACAGCCAGCGCCAGAGAAGCCTGCGCTAAAGCCCAATAAGCGCCCCGATCTCCCAAAACCGAATCCGCGTCCCGCGCAGCAGCGTCGCATTGCGACATAGCATAGAATACTGGAGGTGAAGCGTCATGGGATTCCACTACCGATTTTTCGACCGCGATCAGGAAAAGACCGATGAGATGGGCATTCCTCTGACGCGTGCCGATATTGATGCACGCGAACGCTCGAAGGAACCGGAGCGCATCTTTTCGCGCGGCGAGCAGACCGGCATCGTCCTCTCCTCCGTGATCTTTGCCTACGGCTGGACGGAGGGCGATCTCTCCCTCGTCTTCTTCTGCCTCTCCTTTCTGATGTTCGAGCTCCGAAAGATTGTGCAGAGATTCTCCCGCAGTTATGGAAAGAGTATTGCAAACGCCATGCAGGGTTTCAGCATTGCTCTGATACTCGGCGCACTCGTTATGGTTCTTACAACCTAGGAGGCATCTACGTGAAACAACAGATGGGCATGGGTGTCCTGAAGGTCGGCGCAGCGCTTGCGATCGTCCTGCTCTTCGTCATTATCCACCTCATCGCGCCGGAGTTCCTGCCTGAACTCTTCGCCCTGCTCGCGAGCGGCGACATCCCCGCGACGGTGGAGTACATCCGCTCGTTCGGCGAGGGGGCGATTGTCTTCGCCTTCCTCCTCACCCTCTTTACGAATGCACTCGGCTTCCCGCCCGCCGTCATCTTCTCGACGGCGAACGTCATCCTCTTCGGCATTGTCCCCGGCATCATCCTATCCTGCGTGGCAGAGACGGTCGGCGTGACGATCGCCTTTGTCCTTATGCGCTTCTACTTCCGTGAGGCGGCGGAAAAGGCGATCGCCAAGAGCGCCTTCCTTGCGAAGATCGACCAGTACAGCGGCAGCAAGGGCTTCATCATCATGCTGATCGGGCGCATGGTGCCCTACCTTCCCTCCGCTGTCATGAACGCTGTCGGCGCGCTCTCCTCCATCCGCTTCCGCGACTATGTACTCGCCTCGCTCGTCGGCAAATTTCCCTCGACGGGCATCGAAGCGATCATCGGGCACGACCTCATCATGCAGCAGGAGGACAATACGCGCCTCATCATCGTCGTGATCTGCGCCGGTATTCTGATCTACGGGGCAATACGCTACGAAAAGCACATGATGCGCGCCGAAGCCGTCGTGCGGGATACGGAGAAAAAAGAATGACGCGCCGCTCATTTTTGCAGACTGCCATGAGCACCATTCTCTCGATGGGCTTTGGCGGTCTCTTTTCGTCTCATCACGCTGCCGCCGCTGCCGAAAACATCCGTCATCTGCGCCAGATCGTTACGGCGCAGCCCGACAGGACGCGCATGATAGCGTGGGACAGTCCGCAGCTGCTCCAAGATGTACGCGTCGAAGTATCGCGCGCCGGCGGGAAAACAGACACGTACGCTCCCTCCTATCGCTATCTCATGATGGACGACGAGGTACAGTTCATCTATCATGCAGAGATTCCCGTTTCTGACGGCGCATCGTATCGCGTGATAGAGCCGAACGGCGCAACGGCATGGATTCCGCTCACACGCAGCGCAAGTGAGATGACGCGCGCCCTCCTCTTCTCAGACAGCCAATGCGGCGAAAGCTACGATGTGTGGCGGGAGGTCTATTATGCGGCATGGCAGCGTCACCCGCAGGCGGACTTTGCCGCCATCGTCGGTGACCTCACGGACAACGGTGAGTCCGCATGGCATTGGCGCGCATTCTTTGAGGCAATGGAGGCAGGGACAGCGCTCGCACGGCATCCCCATGTCCCCGTCCTTGGCAATCACGAGTACTACGGATTGCAGTGGACTGCCGTGCCGCCCGTCCGCTATCTCCGCACCTTTGCCCTGCCCGACAACGGCAGCCGTGATTTTCGCGGACACTACTACTCCTTTGATCTCGGCGCAGTGCACTGCATTGTCCTCGATACCCAGTTCCTTGAGGCGGAGGAACGCGGCGCGGCGCTGAGGGCAGAGCAGATGGACTGGCTTCAGCGGGACGCGATGGCAAGCACAGCACCGTGGAAGCTCGTCCTCATGCACAAGGATATCCTAGCGTACGGTGACTATCAGGTCGAGCAGCATACAAATCACGGCATCAGCGACGTGGGACAGACTTTCTTGGACACATTCGATACGCTCGGCATCGACCTCGTCGTCTCGGGTCACGTCCACGCCTACCGTCGCCGACAGCTCCGCACGCGACAGACGGATGCACACGGTACGCTCTACCTCCTCGCTGGGCCTGCGGGAAATGAGTATTTCGATGTTCCCGCCGAAGACTATGACCTCGCGGCAGGGTCAAATCCAGCGCCGTCCAACTACCTCTATATGGAGGCGGATGCACAGCATCTCCACATCCGCTGTGAAACAGTGCGCGGCACAATACTTGATACTGCAGAACTGCATAAATAAAACGGGGACTTCCTACAAAATTTTCGTAGGAAATCCCCATTTTTGATTTTCGTATCTTCTTGCCCTACACTGTGACGATGCCCAGCACAATGGCAAAGAACAGCGAGATGATCGAGAGCCCCCAGAGCCATGG
This sequence comes from Selenomonas timonae, assembly GCF_014250475.1. Classification (NCBI taxonomy): domain Bacteria; kingdom Bacillati; phylum Bacillota; class Negativicutes; order Selenomonadales; family Selenomonadaceae; genus Centipeda; species Centipeda timonae. Next base: position 2,095,359 of record NZ_CP060204.1, read on the forward strand.
CGCACAGAAGCGCAGTAGCTCCTTGATGGAGACACCCGCAAGTCCGCAGCAGAGGAATGTAGTCGCCGCGTGCGGCGTGACGAGGACGGCGAAGTTCTTGCCGACGAGCATCGCGTTCGACATATTCTCCGGTGAAATGCCGTATTGCTCACCGACGCCGATCGCAAGGGGCAGCAGTCCAAAGAAATATGGGCTCGTGCCGAGCATCATGCCGATCGGCACGGCAAAGATTCCCATGATAATGTGGAAGTAGGGGCCGAGGACGCTCGGAATGAGCATGACGAGTGTCTCCGCCATCGCATCCATCATCTTCGTCCCCGTCAGAACGCCGAGGAAGACGCCCGAGGCGAGCAGGATCATGGGCACGCCCAGTGCCTCACCTGCATGCGCCTTAATGCGCTTGCCCTGCATCTTCGGGTCGGGGAAGTTCACAATGAGGGCGAGCGATAGTCCGATCATGAATGCGGCGTACAGCTGGATCTTCGTGAAGCAGAGGAGGGCGATGACACCGACCGTGAGGAGCAGGTTGAACCAGAAGAGTTTCGGACGCTTCAGCGCAGCGGCTTCCTCATCGGAAATCTGATGCGCCGAGGACGCATCCTCATCCAGCTCCGCAGCCTTGCCTGTCGGGTGCAGACCCGCGCCGCGCCGTTTTTCCAGAACGCCCATGAATGCCGCAAAGATGAGCACCATGATGATACCGACAATCTGCAGCGGAATGAGCGTATGCCAGAGCGCGTTGACATCGGTGTTCAGAATGACGCCGACGCGTGCGACCGGGCCGCCCCATGGCAGGAGGTTCATGATGCTCATGGCAGCGCCGATGATGACGCAGAGCACGACGGGGCGAATGTGCAGCTTCTTGTAGATCGGCAGCATTGCAGGAATCGTCACGAGCAGCGTTGCGGCGAGCGCACCGTCGAGATGGGCAATCGTCGCAATACAGGCGGTTGCCACTGTGACCAGGATGACGTTCGATCTCGCATGCTTCACGAGAAAGTCGACCAACGGGTCGAAGAGTCCAACCTCCGACATGATTGAGAAGTAGACGATGGAAAAGATAAAGAGTACGGCGACCGGCATGGTCGTTGTAACGCCAGTCTTCATGAACTCCGCAATCTGCGTGAAGTCAAATCCGCAGACAACGGCGCAGAGGATCGGCACGATGACGAAGATCGGCGTCGGATGTGCCTTGGACTGCAACAGCAGGTAGATGATCAAGAAGATCATCACAAAGCCTGTGATGGCTAATAACATGAAAAACCCTCCATTCCAAAAGTTGTTTCACGTTTCCTTGAGCAGTTCGGACTGCTCTATTTCGTAGAGAAAATGTGTGAGTGCAACGAGATCCGCAGAGCCGCCGGGGCTGACCCACGCGGCAATCAGCTGCGCATCAAACGCCTCGACCGCCGTGCGACCTGCCTCCGTGCCCATCCCCCCAAGTCCGACGATGCGGGCGGCCTCCGCCTGCACGCGCTGCAGCATGGCAAGGTCATGACGGCCGAGGATGTTCGTGTCCATATTGTGCGCCATGAGGACGAGGAGGACATCGACGAGCACATCGTTCAGCGGCATTCCCTCCGCTCTGCGCGTGCGGTAGAGCGGCAACGCATGCTCTTTCACGAGCGGGAATCCCGCCTCTGCCTCACCGCGTACGCCTGTGAGGCCGTAGGTGAGATAGGCTGCCTGCCCCTTTGTCTCAGGCACGGCATTCTTTGCAAGCGTACCGTAATCCGCGCGGCATAGTCCCGTGCAGATCGTCCGCGCAGCGTCGAGCAATCGATCCGCCGTCAGCGGCTCGCCGTGTGCGCCGAACCAGCCCGCCGCACCGAGCAGGATTCCGAAGTTGAAGATTGCGCCCTTATGCGTGTTCACGCCCCCCGTGCGTGCATACATCGCAGATTCTGCCGCGCGCCCAAGCGGACGCAGGACAGAGAGCAGCGTCTCCAAAGCCCCCCCATACGCCTCCCCCGCACGCACAAACGCCGTGAAGTGCGGGGCAAGCGCCGCCGCCGATGCCTGGAAGGTGAAGAAGTCCATATCGGCGTGCGCCCCATTGTTCGCACGGTCGACAAGTCCCGGCTTCGGCGTTGCTGCCACCTCAACGAGCAGGGATTCTACGGCGCAGGATGCAATGCGATCCGCGTCGCACACACGCCCTTCCAAGACTGCACTCAAAGGACGAGCGGCTTGATCTTGCGCACAACGTCGAGAATCGTACCATCACGTGCCTCAAGAACGGCGATGATTTGATCCTCCCACTCGAGCTCATCCGGCTCGCCCACGAGGCTGTACGCCTTCTCCTGCAACGCCTCGATGGTTGTATGCGCAATGTCTGCCGCATCCAGACATGCAATGAGATCCTTGCGTGCGGGATTGACGGCAATGCCGTAGTCCGTCACAAGTACATCCACGCAGTCCCCCGGCGTGGTGACAGTGACGACCTTCTTGCAGACCGTTGCCATGCGTCCGCGCACGAGCGGCGTCACAATGATGCAGCATTTGCTCCCCGCCGCCGTGTCGGGATGTCCGCCCGGCGCACCACGCAGCACGCCATCCGAGCCGGTCAGTACGTTGACGTTGAAGTCCGTGTCAATTTCGAGCGCCGCGAGTACCACAAAGTCGAGCTTGTTCACATATGCGCCCTTGTTTGCGGGGTTTGCATACTCGCTCGTAGAGATCTCAAGATGCTTGTCGGGATGCGCCGCAAGATGCGCAATCGCCTTCGTATCGAAATCCTGCGTATCGAGCAGCTTGCGCACGAGCCCCTTGTCCATGAGGTCGCAGATATTGCCGCCCATACCGCCGAGCGCAAAGCCCATCTCGATGTTGCGTTCGCGCATATAGTCCTCGAGATAGCGATTGACCGCAAGAGAGGGACCGCCGACGCCCGTCTGGAAGGAGAAGCCGTCCTTGAAGTACGGTGTCGCCGCCATGATCTTCGCACAGTTCTCTGCCATCATCAGGTTGCGCGGATCTTCCGTCACGCGCGCTTCCTTCGTTCCGATTTTCTTCGGATCGCCGATCTCGTCCACTACGACAACGTAGTCCACGTCGATGGATTGAATCGAAACGGGCGAGTTCGGGAACGGCACGAGCGTGTCCGTCACAACGACAACGTGATCTGCATAGCGCGAGTCTGCAACGGCATAGCCGAGCGTGCCGCAATTATTCTTGCCGCCCGTGCCGTTCGCGTTGCCGTAATCATCCGACGCCGACGCCGCGATGAACGTGATGTCGATGTGGAGTTCCCCCGTCTCAATCGCGCGCGGGCGTCCACCGTGACTGCGGATAATCGCAGGTGTCTTCAGCTTTCCTGCAGAGATGACCTCGCCAATTCGTCCGCGTACGCCCGAGGACTGGATGCCGATGATTTTCCCTTCCTCGATGTAATCCGCAAGCAGATCCTGCGCACTGCCGAGGGAGGTGGTCGCAACCGTCAGATCCTTCAGCCCCAACTCCTCCACGAGCACCTTCATGACCATGCTCGTCACATAGTCGCCGTTGCGGAAGGCGTGGTGAAAGGACACGGTTATGCCGTCATGCGCGCCGCATTTCTCACACGCCTCGCGGATGGAGGCGAGCACCTTGGATGCCTGCGGTTTCTCCGCGCGGCGCACGTTCGGCCCCGCCTTGTGGAAGGTCTTGCCGTCCATGTAGTATTTTCCCTGATAGACCTCCTTGCCGCCGACAAGAAGCTCCTCGGGTATCTCTCTGCCCACTGCGTCTTTCATCGCTGCCCCCCCTTATAAATCCCCGTGATAGACGCCACACGCCTTTGCAAGCGCAATCACGCGCTGCGCGTCCTCGATGAAGGGGATGTCGACCATCTTGCCGTTGACCGTATACACGCCGACGCCCTGCTTCGACTGCTCCTCGAAGCTGCGCACATAGAGTTCCGCCGTCGCGATTTCCTTCTCCGTAGGTGCAAAGGTCTTGTGGACATAGGAAATCTGACGCGGGTTGATGAGGCTCTTGCCGTCAAAGCCCATCGCGCGATCAAGCTCCACCTCCGCGCGGAAGCCCTCCTCGTCGTCGAGCGCCGTGAATACGGTGTCAAAGCACTGGATGCCCGCCTCGCGCGCCGCGAGCAGCATGAGGCTGCGCGCCGTATTGATCTCGATGCCGCTACGCTCGGGACGGACGTGCATACTCTTGCGGAAATCGCCGCCCGAGATGGCGACGCCGAGCATGCGCTCCGACGCCTGGCAGATCTCGCGCGCATTGAGGATGCCCTTCGGGCTTTCGAGCGCCGCCATGAGCAGCGTCCGCCCCTCCTCAACGCCGAATTCCCTCTCTGCCGCAAGGACGTGTTCCTCGATCTGTCTCACATCGTCCGCACTCTCGCATTTGGCGATGCGCACGCCGTCCGCGCCGCCCGCGATGCAGACGCGGACATCCTCCTGCCAGTGCGGCGTCTCGAGTCCGTTCATGCGGACGAGCACCTCGGTCTCGCCGTAGTCGATGCTCTTCAGCGCGTGATAGAGTGAGAAGCGCGCCGCATCCTTCTGGTTCTCCGCGACGGCATCCTCGAGGTCGAGGATGATGCTGTCCACACCGTAGATGTAGGCATCCTTGATGAGTCCCGGACGCTGCGCATTCATGAACATCATCGTGCGGCGCAGACGGAACCGCTCCGGCCTTGGTCTTGGAATCATTGAATCACACCTCCCCACGGAACATTCTTGTCGGATACGCCGGCGCTGCGGAAGACCGCACACTCCACGCGCGCGCGAATCGTGCAGTCAAGCGCCCCCTTGTCCACGACCTGAACGCGCGCGGACGTTACATCGAGACGCTGCAGCGTTTCGAGTACGGTCTGCCGAATGGCGCGCCCGTACTGGTTCATCACGCTGCTCTCCAAATGAACTTCGATTTCGCCCGTGCCCGGCTCGACGGTGACCTGCACATCGCTGGATTCCAGCGTCCCCGCCATCGCGGGTTTTTCAATTTGCATAGCAATACCCCCTAACGATCAATTATGGTACCATAATAGCAGGAAATTCTCGCCGCTGTAAACGCGTCCATTTTTCCGCCTATGCCATTCCATAAAAGAATGCTTCTCATATAATTTACAATCACAAAAGCGATGATAGTCATGATATAATAAACGAACAGTATATGATATATGTTGTTTCGTGGAAGGGTGAACCGCATGGACACGCAAGACATCCAGCTGCTCATGACGCTGCACCGAACGGGCAATATCACGCGCGCCGCAGAGGAATTGTATACGACGCAGTCCTCCGTGTCCAAACGCATCCGTCAGCTCGAAAAGGAACTCGGCATCATCCTCGCCCTGCGCTCGCGGCAGGGGATACAGTTCACGCCGGCGGGTGAGATTGTCCTGCGGCACGTCAAGGCAATCACGCGAGAGCTCAACACGATGAATCAGGAGCTGAACGATGCACAGGGCATCATCTCAGGCACGCTGCGCGTCGGTGTGTCGATCAACTACGCGATGTACCGCCTCCCGCCCCTCCTGCGCCGCTATCAGGAGCAATACCCGCTCGTGCATACGCAGACGCTGATCGAGGTCAGTCAGAAAATCTTCTCCATGTTCATTGCAGGGAAAATGGAGCTGGCAGTCGTGCGCGGTGAATACTCCGACTGGGACGGACCGCGCATCCTGCTCGACCGCGAGCCTGTCTGCATCATCACCTGCCGGGAACATAAGCAAATTCCGCTCGGCGCACTCCCGCAGGTCATCCGCAAAGCCGATCTGGAGATGGAGCGCGACACGGCACTCTGGCGCCGGGAAAACAAGATTCCCACGGCGCAGAATCAGATCTTTGTCAACAACACGGCGACCTGCATCGAAATGGTACGGCAGGGAGTCGGTTGGGGCATTGTACCGGCAATCTGCCTCGCACATTTTGACGGATGCGTACATCCCATGTACTTTGCGGACGGACGGCCGCTTGTGCGATCGACCTATCTGCTCTATACCGAGCAAAGCGCCGCTCTGCCGCAGATCCGAGCCTTCATTACGCTGCTGGAGCAAGGAAAGCCTCAGCTGCCCTGAACACAGGAGGAACTATGATCTCTACCATCTACCCATCCGATCACGCGGGTATGGCGCGCGTACGCGCCCTGCTCGAAAAGGAAGGCCTGCGCATGGATGCAAACCTCGACTACACCTGCGCCGTCCTTGACGACTTCGGTGCGGTCATCGCCACGGGCAGCTGCTATGGGAACACGCTGCGCTGCTTTGCCGTTGACAGCGCACATCAGGGCGAGGGGCTGCTGAATGAAGTCCTCACCCACCTCATGGCAGTCCAGCAGGAACGAGGGAATACTGCGATCTTCCTCTATACCAAGGGCGCATCCGTCCGTTTCTTTCGCGACCTCGGCTTTCACGAGATTGCACGCGTATCCGACACGATTGTCTTTCTCGAAAACAGGCGCTGGGGCTTCCCCGACTATCTGAAACATTTGCAGTCGGAAACGCCTGCAGTCGCGCCCCCCGTGTCGGCAATTGTCATGAATGCAAATCCGTTTACCCTCGGCCATCTCTACCTTGTGGAGCAGGCTGCCGGAGAGAGCGGACTCCTGCACCTCTTCATCGTCAGCGAGGACGCGAGCCTCTTCCCCTTTGCCGTACGCGACCGACTCGTGCGTGAGGGCACGGCGCATCTCGGCAACATTGTCTATCATGGGACGGGTTCCTATATGATCAGTCAGGCGACCTTCCCCAGCTATTTTCAAAAGGATGAGGATGCCGTGATCCGCAGTCACGCGCAGCTCGATATCGCGGTGTTTGCGCGCATTGCCGCAGCGCTCTCCATCACGCGCCGCTATGTCGGTGCAGAGCAGGCGAGCCATGTCACCAGTCTCTACAATGAGACGATGCTGCACGACCTCCCGCGCGCCGGCATCGAGTGCGGGGTCATCCCGCGCAAGGAGTATGGCGGCGCGCCGATCAGTGCCTCCACCGTGCGCCGCGCCATTCAGACGGGCGATATGGAGCTGCTCCCCGCCCTCCTGCCGCCAACGACGCTCGCCTTCCTCCAAAGCGAAGAAAGTGCCGCCATCCGCAAGAAGATTGCGGAGGCGGCGGATGTCATACATTATTAATGATTTTGATTCGTTTTGCACCCGAAAGGAGCTCCTGTGTTAAACGGTATTCCTGTAGAACTGCCCGCCATGCTCGCCGCACGCGAGGAGCGCGCCTCACGTCAGGCAGCATGGCTGAAAGAATATGCCCGCCCCCTCCTCTCATTCACGCTCAACATTCCGGGGCCAATCAAGACCTCACCTGATCTGCGGCAGGGCTTCGAAGATGGGCGCGTCGCATTGGAGGGGCGGCTGCGCGCGGCACAGCTCCCCTGTATTGTGCAGATGGAGGTGCATAATGTCACGGGCGATGAGGCACTGCTCGCCATCGACGGAGACGCAGCAGAGATCAAGAGAATCTGCACCGAAATCGAGGAGCATCACCCGCTCGGCCGACTCTTCGACCTCGACGTCCTCGCGGCGGATGGCACGAAGCTCTCACGCCCCCTGCCGCGCCGCTGCCTCCTATGCACGGAGCAAGCGCAGGTCTGCGCACGCAGCCGCCGCCACTCCGTCGAGGAACTGACAGCGGAGATCGAGCGGCTCCTGACTGCATATCTATCATAAAAATAGGAAAGCGCCCTGCAAGAGTGAGCCTTGCAGGGCGCTTTCCTATTTATTTCCCGTTTTAATGACGCCACGGAGTACGCTTTTGGTAGTCCCGCTTGATGATCTTCACCGCCTGATCGTGACGCTTCTGCTCCTCCTTCATCGCGCGGTCATACTTCGCCTGATCGCCGTCGCGGCGGAACTCGAAGCGAATCTTGCGCACGTTCTGCTCATGCACACGATCCTCTTCCTTCATGCGGAAGCTGTACTCATTCGACGCCCCATTCTCATAGGAGAGCTGCTGAACGAGCTGCGCGGCCTCTGCAGCCGGTGCTGCTGTCATGATGCCGAGTCCAATCGCAGCAGCCAGAACCCCCGTGATATATGCCTTTTTCTTCATACTGATCGCCCCTTTTTCATATTATCTCTGCCTCTGATACCCTACTGCTTTTTCTTTGGAGCGAATTTAAGAGGAGGTAAACAATGCGTTAAAGTTACTTCGCCAGCAGTACAGGGCAATGCGCGTGACGCGTGACATGGGTGGACACGCTGCCGAATGCGATGCGCTCGAGTGTGCCGAAGCCGCGCGAGCCCATGACGATGAGGTGACTCTCCTCCTCTGCTGCGACTGCGACCGTCACCTCGGCGGGATCGCCCTCCTCCACGCGCGTATGCGCGCGCACGCTGCACGTCAATCTGGCGGAACGTCTGCGTCTCATTCGTCCCAACCTCGGCGAGAGAGATTCCCATCGAGGTTCTGCCCCCCGCAATCTGTGCCTCGATCTGGGCAATCTGCGCATTCACGCGCGCCATCGCGAGCTCGTTGTCCGTCGCGTCCAGCTCCATGATGACATCGCCCGCGCGCACCTCATCGCCCTCCTGCACCGCCTCGCGGACAAGCCGCCCGCTCACCGAGTCGAACGACATCGAACGACATCTTCACCTGCTCCGCCGTGAGAATCCCTTCCTTTTGCCGCACGGCGAGCACAACAGCGTCATTGCCCATATACATGAGCACAAGCCCCACGATGATGAACAGCACGATGAATGCAATCCCGACGGGCTTTGCCTTTTTCTTCGGATCCATATATCCCCCTTTGTTTTCCTTTCTCTAGGGAATCGCTGATAAAATGAAGTCCGTCAGATTGGCGCAAATTTTTCGTCCGAACTAGGAGGCAAACCGGACACAGAGTGGTGCTCTGTGGAGGATTTGCCGACGAAGTGCTGGCAAAAAAGATGCGTTAAGATGGCGGTGCTGAATTTATCAATGCTTCCTTAACAGCAGGTGGATATGATCCGGACAGATCTCCCCTTCAATGATCTCTACACCCTTCCACGCGCACAACTTTCTTAGGATCTCCCGGATTTCCAGCTGTTTCCCTTCGTAGAATACTTTGCGCCGATACTTCGGTGCAAACACAACGTGATACTTACAATTCCACTTTGTGTGTGCTAAACTATGCGTATCGGCATTTTGTTGTTTCAACATAATGCTGTTTCCTCCCTAGTGTCTTCACTATTTTTAAGCTGGCAGGCTTACGCATAGTTTAGCACACTGGGGATTTTCTGTTTACCGCTTAAGCTCTTTCCAACCACGCGACTATCGCGTGGTTTTCTTTATACAAAAAAGCGCCGCACCTCGAAAGGTACGACACTTGAGGAAATCACACGGTGATCCCTTATTGCTTATTCCGCCGTAAACGGAAGCAGTGCAATATTACGTGCGCGCTTGATAGCGAGCGTTACCTGCCGCTGATGCTTTGCACAGTTGCCGGAAATGCGGCGCGGCAGAATCTTGCCGCGCTCCGTCGTGAAGCGACGCAGCTTTGCGGCATCCTTGTAGTCGATATGATCTACCTTGTCCACGCAGAACGAGCAGACCTTGCGACGAGGCTTGCGGCCTCGATCTCGTTTCATCATTTCGTTGTCCCTCCTCATCACGGGATGTACTGAGCGTCAGCCGCTCAGAATGGAATGTCGTCGTCAGGAATCACGGGTCCCATCATATCCGGTGCAGCACCGCCTGCGGCGGGTGCTGCGCTGCGATCCATCGGTGCGTCATAGCCGCCCGAAGAGCCTCCGGCATTCTTCGAATCGAGAAACTCCACATTATCCGCTACAACATCCGTTGCGTACTTGCGCTGTCCGTCGCTGCCGTCGTAGCTGCGCACCTGAATGCGCCCCTCCACGCCGATGCGGCGTCCCTTCGTCAAATTGTTTCCGCAGATCTCAGCCAGTTTTTCCCAGCATGTGACGGGAATGAAGTCCGCCGTCTGCTGTCCCTCCTGCTGAGCCGCTCGCGAAAAGCGACGATCCACCGCAATCGTGAAGCGGCAAAATGCCTTGCCGCTCTGTGTGTAGCGAATCTCCGGGTCGCGTGCAAGGCGACCGATCAGTATGACTCTGTTCATCGGTTTGTCTCTCCTGGATGGATGCCCGTTATCGATTACTCCTCGACGCCGTCCGCACGGACGATCATGTGCTTGAGCAGCTCGTCCGTGATCTTCATCACGCGGTCGCACTCGGCGACGCAGGCGGGCTCTGCATTGACGTACAGCAGAACATAGTATCCTTCACTGTTGTCCTTGATCTCATAGGCAAGGCGCTTCTTGCCCCAACGATCCTCTTTCTCAATCGTACCGCCGTTTGCCTGAATGAGCTTCGTGAACTTCTCGATGACGGCGTTTGTCGCTTCTTCCTCCATCGGCTTCACAATAAATATGACTTCGTACAATCTCACGAAATCACCTCCTCTTCGGTCTTTGGCCGCCGCTCATGTCGGCGGCAGAGTTATTCTTATGCAAGCGCGCACGAAAGACGCACACGCTCACGCGACAGGGGTTAGTATAACACGTTTAAGGACTCCGCGCAAGGATTTTCGATGTTCGATTTCACAGTTCCGGAAAAAACACTCACGATTGCCCAGATATGCCAGATACTTTAGGGAAGATATCGTTTCCTGCCATCCGGAAGTGTAAACCAATGCACTGAGGGCTCAGGATTCCTTTTTTGATTGTATTGCTTGCAAAAGAACATGAAAATACGCTTTACAGTCACAAAAATGATTTTTATGATCCAAAACAGGAAACAAAAGATCAAACCTGCAACCAGAAAACATATTAGTATTGTGCCGCATACATATAAAGCCCCCAACAAGAATCCCATCTTCTCCTCCAATCAACAATCATTATTGCACAGAATGATATCTTCCTTAATCATTGGAGATAGAGAAACACTCCTCCACCAGTTCCGTCAGCCGTCCCTCCTTTGCCGCCTGTGCTGCATCTGCCTGAACGAAATTCTTCGTCTCCAAGCGCATCTTCTCATCAAAGCCCAGAATATAGTTCGTCGCGATGAGGTAGATGATGCGCGTCGGTGCCATCCCATAGACCTGATGCTGCAGAATATGCCGAATACGCTCCGCGTCGTTCGGGTATTCTGCTTTTATTTTGTCCGAGTGATAGAGCCGCTTCACAATCTCCGTGATGTAAAGCCCCGACTTCATATAGAGATCGGCAAACGTGTGCGTCGGATCGTCGTAGCAGCCGGGATTCTCCCGTTCGAGCGCGTCCACCATCTGCCGCACGACGCGGCGCGGCGTAAAGATCTGGTTCGTCTTCTGCGGCGGGATATAGTCAAAGATATCCTCGGTATGCCCCTCGTCAAAGTAGTTCGCCAGCTCCTCTTTCTTCCGCCAGAACTCGGCGATCGAGTCGTTAAAGACCACCTCATCGAAGATATGACCTGCAAACTGCTCCTCCATGCCCGTCTCGGGATTGCGATACGTCCCGCCATCACGCAGAAAGCGAAAATCTTCCTCGCTGATGCCCGTGACCTCCTCAAACACATCATCATCCGTATAGTCGTCGAAATTCGCAAGTGTCATATTCTCATCGCCATACGCCATGATAAAGCTCGGAATCGTCCGCGAGAATCCGCGCAGCCGCGCACGCACCTCATCCTCCACCGTGCGCTTCTTCTCCTCTGCCTTCACACGCTCCATGCGCTCCACGAGCTCGGCGGGCTTGTTCTCGATCGTCTCCTTGACCACGACCGCCGCCGATGCCTTGAGCGCATCCAGTGCCTCGGAAATGCGTGCATCAAAACTCTCCTCCGCCGCCTGCACCTCCGCCTGCGTCTCGGCAGCGGCACGCTGACGCATGAGCTCCGCCCGTGCGATGTTCTCCTCCTGCACATAGTCCCCGCGCAGCTCCTCAAGCCGCCGATCAATCTCACGCTCCGTCTGCTCCAGGAGACGCTTCCGCACACCTGCCTTGACCTCATAGGCATCCGCCACAGGCGCGACAATCTCCGTGCGCACCTTCTCCTTCACCGTCGCTGCCAGCTGCTCCATCGACGCCTGTACCGCCGCAGCCCCGTCGCTCACAGCAATACCGTCGATGTGCGGCGCGATTTGCTCCTCGATCTCAGCATAGTGCTTCGCACCAAAAATATCCTGCGTCCTGCCGATCACAATCTCATTGGAGATCGCCGCATCACCGTTCTCATCCACCGCAACGGACGAGAGATCATCGAGCGGCGGCGCATTGTTTTTGCGCGGCTCCTCCTGCGCCGGTGTCAGCTTCTCCATGATCTCACGCACAATCGCGGGCGCACCAAAGACATTTCCAATGTTCTGAAACAGGAAGTTCGACAGGAAACCGCGCCGTACCACCTCCATACTCTTGAGCCTTCTCGGAATGGACAGCACCTGTGCTGCATCCAGCTGCACCATCCGCCCCGCCTCATCCTCGCCAAGCACGGGGAAGAAGTTCAGCAGACGGCGGATATTCGTCTCACGCGCCTCCCCCGTTCCACGCCCGTCGGCAGTCTCTGGCGAGAGATTGTTTGCGAACTCGTCAAAAATGATGAGCGTTCGTGCGGGGTCGAAGTCAAAGACATACGCCCGCTCCTTACGCATACGTTGTCCGTTGACCGTCAGCGTACACGGATTCTGCGCACGAAATGCCGCCTGCATATAGGAGGACGGACTCTGCAGATTGCACAGCATCAGCACGCCGCACCACTCCGGGATCGTCACCCCCACCGTCAGCTGCCCCACACTCAGAGTAATCGTCCGTGCGTGTTTACGGATTGTCTCGCGCACACGGTCATACGCCGCATCATTCGCACGCACATCATCGAGCGCACCGTCCCCCGCCGCGAGCACGACCTCATAGTCCCGAAACACGGGATCTTCCCGCAGCAGCCGCGCCAGAGCCTTTGCACTCGCAACGCGGTTCAGCAGCCAGAGCGTATGCGGCAGCTCCCTCCGCAGTTCCTCCGTCGAGAACGGATATTTTTCATTCGTACGGAGCGCATGAAGGAACTTCCGAATCTCCGCCTCGTGGACGAATCGCCCGCCCTCATTTGTGGCAAAGAACTCGTTCAGATCAAAGGCGTAGTCCACGCTCTCATCATCGAGCTCCATCCCCTGCCGCAGATTATCTGCAATCATCGGCGAGAGCTGATACGTGAACATCGAGAGCTGCGGCAGCGGCTCATAGGGATTGTACCCGTCCCCCGTCCAGTGCGCCTTTGCCTCCTGCTCGTCCGCATACGACCAGTTGTAGATCTGATCAGCTGCGAACTGCGCACTCGCAAGAGCCTTGAACGGAGTCCCGGAGAGATAGAGCGTATGCGCACGATGAATCTGACGAAACGCACGCTCCGTGCGCATCGTATCCACGCCCTCCTGCGCCTCGTCCACAATCAGGAGATCAAAGGAGAGCTCGCTCATCCAGCGCAGCTTGTCAAACTCCCCGCCGAAATACACCGAGCCCTTGAGCCCCTGCAGGGACTCGAACGCCACCATGCCGATCTCCTCTACATTCGGCAGCGACGTATATGCCTCGCGGCTGAGAACTCCTGCACGGGAGCGCAGAGCCTCCGTATCCGAGACAAAGGCGAGCTCACCACGCCACGCGATGAAGCGGTGAAAATCCTCCGCCCACGAGTTCGCAATGCTCGGGCGATTCGTCACGATCAGCACCTTCGTAAAGCCCATCCTGCGAATGAGATCGTACGAGGTTAGCGTCTTTCCAAAACGGGGCTTCGCATTCCAGAGAAACTCCGTCCCGCCATTCTTGAAGTAGTCCGCCGTCATCTGCACGGCGTCCTCCTGCTCGCAGCGCAGTTCGTAGGTATGCTTCTCCCCCGCCTGTGGTGCTTTGCGGCTCGCAAAGCGGTGAAAATGTCCGAGCAGCGTCATACCGTCCGCATGAAACCACTCCGTATGCGGCTCACGCGCCACCTGCAAAGATTCCAGATAGGCATGAAAATCGTGGTCGGTGAAGTATTCGCCCGAGCTGTCCTTATACATTGCATTATCCGCCCACGCGAGTTCCCAGTGAATATGCGCCGTATGCGTCTGCTGGGCGATGCGCTGCTCGACCGTCTGGCGCTCCGTATAGCCGACCTTCGTCCAGCCCTCGTGATAGGAGACACCAGGTGTGTTGTAGGCATAGATCATCGGGACAATACGCGCAAACGAGTTGATCTGCACCGCCATCACGTCATCTCCTTTACATGGGACTCGATAAAGGCAATCTCCTCCGCCGAGAGTCCGTACTTCGCATAGAGTTGTCGGTCAATCTCCGCAACGGACTGCGACCAGTCAATATCCGAGGAGGATGTGAAGTCTTGAAGGGGAACATAAATCCATTTTGATTTTGGGTTATGCTGCGTAACTTTAAGTACGCCAAGCATGGTACGCGCAAATTTACTCTTAACATATTTCAGGCAATTCGCTGCTTCTCCTTCTGTTGCAAATGCACCAATGCTTAAGAAGGTTTCAGTAGCCCCTATGAGGGGAGCCCCTATGAGGGGCGTACTTAGCACCTCACCTAACGCTCCAGAACCGTTTGCAGCGGGTACAAACACCTTGAACGCATAAAAACTATCCGGCAGGTCGTGATAATCCAGTTGTGCCCAATACCAGACCCTCTTTCCTTTCACCAAGCCTAAAAATTGTCCGTATTCTTTTTCACTGTCAGGCTTTGTCTCATAGTAAACGATGTTTTTCAGCTTGTTGAATACATTCGCTTTCAAATCTTTTTTATGTCCTTTGGATTGAATATCCTCGATTTCGGGGTGTTTTTTTAGTGCCAAGTCCGATATTTGATATGCGCCGTATCCTGTTATAACACTTGCTAAGAATTTATTTGCACTCAAGCGAACTTTATGGAGAATACTATTTAACTCGGGAAACGGCGTAAATGTTCCAATCGGCTCAAATGTTTTTCGTGCATCGCAATATGTAATAACAACCCCGCCTTTGATATCCGTATTAGGGAATATCTTCGCACTGTTCGCTTCGTAAAAGAGCACCTTAAAATGTTCATCTCTGAGCATCTTTTTATTCCAGTCATTCGACGTACTGCCTGCATTAAACAGGAAACGAGCAGGGTGAATCAAAGAAACCCTATCCGATACTTTACGCGCCTCGTCGATGAACAAATGGTAAACAGGCTTTGCATATTTACCATTGTCGCCCGAGTTGTTAAAGTCCTCGTTATACGGCGGATTTCCAATCACAAAATCAAACTTCATTGTTCTTCCCCCCGTATTCACTCTACGATACTCCAATCCGCTCTGCCGCCGCCAGTCATAGATGCAGACGGGCGGTGCTTCCTCGCTGTGTGCAGGAAAGAGACTGAATGTCTCCACCTCCTCGGGCAGCTCAAAGAGTGGCAACTCCATCGCCTCATGTTCTGCCGACACACAGGGAATCGTCCCGCGAATCCCGTCCATCTGCCAGAGATTCCAGACGATCGTCCGCACAATCGCACGGTATTCGCGCTCCGTCGGTTTGCGCCGCCATCGTGCACGCAGATATTCCTCGAATGTCATGAGGAGATTCACACGCGCAATCAGCAGGTTATCCCCTTGGAATTCATAGCCGTATGTCGCCTGATACGCACGCAGAGCCCACTTCATCCATGCCGTTTCATCGACAGCATTCTCCGTCACCACGCGCAGCTTGCGGTCAAGGATGCCCTGCCGCTCGGCGAGGGGGACGCTCTCCATCGTCGCGACATCGTAGCGGTGCACGAGATAGGGTGCCTCACCGCAGGTGATCTCAAGCCGCCGCGCATCAACATAGTGCTGCCATTTCCGCCGCCGAGGAAAGCTGACGCGCTCCGCAGGAACACCATCCTTCATAAACGGATCATCCCCGCCGAAGTAGACCGCATCCGCTTCTGCAATCATCCTGTGGCAGATGGATAGCGGCGTAAACACCTCTGCATGACGACGCGTCCGCTCCGACTGCTGCTCCATCTCCTTGCGTGCACGCGTCTTGATCACATCCGAGTGCTCTCCCGTGATGAGCACGGGTCGGATTTCCTGCGTCTGCTCGTAGGAATAGCCGAGCGCACGATAGGCATCGGTCGCCCAGAGAATATTTCGCTTTGTCGTCTTATCTGCCAGCAGCGGTGCAAGCAAGCCCTTCGCATTCAGCCGCAGTATTTCATCCTGTATCCCAACGAGCAAGGCACACCTCCATTCATCATCTCTTCATTTCTTTTTTATTTTATCACACGAACCACTTCTATCGCTAGAGCGAATTAGTTGCCAAAGAAAACATTTCATGTAGATTCTCTGCGAACAATATAGCAAAAATGTCCTATGCACATTTCCAAATGCCATAGGACGTAATATCAATTCCAGCTCATCCATCCAACGCCGCAAGCGTCTTTCCGCCATAAAGACTAGACCAGTCATCCGCAAATGCCTGAACAGCATCCGTTACAACCTTCTTCGCAAAGACCTCGCGCAGGACATTCGGAGCGACGGTGACGGAGTGCGCGCCCGCAAGGATAGCGCGGTCAATCTGGGCGGGCTGCTTGAAGCTCGCCGCGAGGATTTCCGTCTCATAGCCGTAGTGGCTGATGATGCCGGCGATATTGCCGATGACATTCGCTGCGTCAAGTCCGAGTGCTTCCATGCGGTTAAAATACGGCGCGATGCAGTCCGCGCCCGCCTCAAGTGCGATAAATGCCTGATCCATGCCGTAAACGGCTGTCGCCGTGACATTCGCCCCCTGTCGTTTCAGTGCCTTGATAACCTTGACGCCCGCGAAGTCGACGGGAACTTTGATGAATACCTTCTCATCCACATGACGGAACACGGCTTCCGCGTCGCGCATCATGCCGTCGTAGTCCCGTGCCGTCACCTGAATATGCAGAGGGCGCAGATTACCGATGATGGCGCGAATCTCACGCATGTGTGCAAAGAAGGGAACTGCACCTTCCTTCTTCACAATGGTGGGGTTGCTCGTCACGCCCGCAATGGGCAGATATTCGGAGAGTTCACGGATGTCGTCGAGATTTGCCGTATCGAGTAGGTATTTCATGTTCTGCCCCTTCCAAAATAAACACAAAAGCTCACCCGCCGCGCTGCAGGTGAGCCTTTCATTCATTTACGCATCAAGTGCCTTGCGCATATCGGCAATCAGCTGAATGCCGCCATCAATATCGTCGTCGATGATATGCTTGACCACGGCGCTGCCAACGATGACGCCGTCCGCCTGCTTGCCCGCGCGCGCCGCCGCCTCGGGCGTGCCGATGCCGAAACCGATGGCGAGCGGTACGTCCGTATAGCGGCGTGCCGCCTTACAGACACCGCCGATGATGGAGTAGTCGATCTCCTTCACGCCCGTAACGCCGTAGTTCGAGATGCAGTAGATAAAGCCCGTCGCGTCCTTGCACGTCTCCGCCATGCGCTCCTCGGTCGTGCCGGGCGTGATGAACTCCGTGAGCGTGAAGTCATGCGCGGCACAGATGCGGCGCATATCGGCAGACTCCTCGTGCGGCACGTCGGGGAAGATTACGCCGTCCATCCCCGCCGCCTTGAAATCCTCGACGAATTTCTCAAAGCCGTAGTGATGCACCATATTGATGTAGCCCATGCCGATCAGAGGAATCTCCGAATGCTTGCGGATTTCCTTGACGATCTCGAGCGCCTTCTTCATTGTCATGCCCTGCTTCAAGGCAATGACGCTCGCCTCCTGAATAACAGGACCATCCGCCATCGGATCAGAGAACGGCAGCCCAAGCTCGATCACATCCGCACCCGCCTCCTCGGCGCGGCGCACGATGTCCACGGTCACCTCTGCACTTGGGCAGCCCGCCGTGACGTAGATATAGAGCCCCGTGCGTCCCTCGGCGCGGAGCTTCGCAAGTTTTTCATCCAGACGCATGCTCATGCGATCTCCTCCCCCAGTTCCTTTGCGACCATTTGCACATCCTTATCGCCGCGCCCCGAGAGGCAGACGACGACGTTCTCGCCCGCCTTCGTCTCGGGCATGAGTTTCTCCAGATACGCGAGTGCGTGCGAGCTCTCAAGCGCGGGGATGATTCCCTCGATGCGCGAGAGACGCTGAAATGCGGCAAGCGCTTCCTTGTCCGTTACAGAGACATAGGTGACGATGCCCTCGTCCTTGAAGAAGGAATGCTCGGGTCCGACCCCGGGATAGTCAAGCCCCGCCGAGATACTGTATGCCTCGACGACCTGTCCGTCCTCATCCTGCAGGAGGTAGCTGTATGCGCCGTGCAGGATGCCTGGTGTGCCCGCGCCACTGAGGGTCTTTGCGTTGTCGCCGTCCGCATCGCCGCGTCCGCCGCCCTCGACGCAGAACTTCTTCACATCCGAGTCGTTTCGGAAATCGTAGAACGTTCCGATGGCATTGCTGCCGCCGCCGATGCACGCAACGAGATAATTCGGCTTGGCATCAAATCGCTCCTTTGCCTGTGCGCGGATCTCCTCACCGATGATCTTCTGGAAGTCGCGCACCATCTCCGGATAGGGATGCGGGCCGACCGCCGAGCCAATGACATAGTAAGTGTCCGTGATATTCGTCGCCCAGTAGCGAATCGCCTCGCTCGTTGCGTCCTTGAGCGTGCCCGTGCCGCTCGAAACGGGAATAACCGTCGCCCCGAGGAGTCGCATGCGGAATACGTTGAGCCGCTGACGCTCGACATCGACCGCCCCCATGAAGATATGACATTCCATGCCGAAGAGCGCCGCCACCGTCGCCGTGGCAACACCGTGCTGCCCCGCGCCCGTCTCCGCGACGATGCGCTTCTTGCCCATGCGCTTGGCGAGGAGCGCCTGCCCGAGCGCGTTGTTGATCTTGTGCGCACCCGTATGCAGGAGGTCTTCACGCTTGAGATAGATATTCGCCTTGCCGTAGTGCTGCGTCAGCCGCTCGGCAAAGTAGAGATTCGTCGGACGCCCTGCGTAATCACGGAGATAGCCGCGAAACTCCGTGAGGAAATCCTCATCCTCGCGGTACTTCAGATATGCCTCTTCCAGCTCATTCAGCGCGGGCATCGCGATCTCGGGCACATACTGCCCGCCGTAGTCGCCGAATCGTCCCTTCTTGCTCATATATCATTGCTCCTTTATTCCAACTTCGGATAGTTCCTTCGCAAATGCACCGACATCGGCGGACTTCACCAATCCCTCGCCCACGAGCACGCCCTTGCAGCCCGCATCATGAACGCGTACGGCATCCTCCCGCGTGAAAATGCCGCTCTCACTGATGAGCGTGCGGTTCACGTCCGCATACGGCAGAAGGTCGAGCGTCGTCTGAACACTCGTCTCAAAGGTCACAAGGTTGCGGTTGTTGATGCCGATGAACTCTGCCGGCATCTCCTGCGCGATCTCGAGATCGGCGCGGTCGTGCACCTCCACGAGCGCGTCCATGCCGAGGCTCCACGTGAGATAGAGGAGTTCCTTCAGCTGCTCGGGCGTCAGAATCCGCACGATCAGCAGCACGGCATCCGCGCCGAGGGCGCGCGCCTCGTATACCTGATAGGGGTCGATGATGAAGTCCTTGCGCAGAAGTGGCGTGTCCACACGTGCACGCACAGCTGCAAAGTCCTCGTTACTTCCGAGGAAATGCGGGTCGGTGTGCACGGACAGCACCGCTGCCCCCGCCGCTGCATAGATGTCGGCAAGCTCTGTGACGCTGTGGCTTGTCGTCAGCCGCCCCTTTGCGGGCGACTGCAATTTGCACTCGGCGATCAGTCCCCAGCCTCGCCATCGGAAGTGCTCCGCCATGCGGAACGTACCACATGGGAGATTCGCTTTCAGCTCATCGAGCGGCACGGCCTTCTTTGCCTCCGCCACGATTGTGCGCTTCTTTTCAACAATTTCGGCTAATATATCGCGCACGCTGCACCTCCTTCGGACTGTTAGGATTCGACGTATTCCCCCATTCTAGTGGAGGACGGCGATTTTGTCAATCACACGCACGCACCGCCGCCATAAAGGCGCGGATTTTCGCCTCGGACTTCTCTCCATCCTCCTCGAGTCCGCCCGACACATCGACGCCGAAGGGATGAAAGACCTCTGCCGCCTCCCCGACGTTCTCTGTCGTGATGCCGCCTGCGATAAGCACGGGTTTCGTGACGCGTGCAATCTCCCGCGCCGCCTCCTGCCAGCCGAACGCCGTGCCCGTGCCGCCCGCCGCACCCGCGACATAGCTGTCCACGAGGATGATTTCGGCGGGATAGGCATTCGCCGCCACCGCATCAAAATCATCTCCGTACCGATACGCCTTAATGACGGGACGTGCCGCACGCAGTGCCATATCCGCCGTCTCGTGCCCATGCAGCTGCACATAGTCGAGCCCAACAAGCGCAGCGATATCGTTCACCGCATCCATCGGCGCATCGACAAATACGCCGACCTTTTTCACATGGCGGAGTTCCCGCGCAATCTCGCGCGCCGCTGCGGGTACAATATAGCGTTTGCTCCCCTTAGCAAAGATAAAGCCGACGTAGTCCGCGCCCGCCTCCTCTGCCGCACGCGCCGCCGCAAGTGTCTTCATCCCGCATATCTTTACGCGCATATCATCGCCCCCATTCACGCTTCATTATATTAAAGGAACAAAATAATTTTGTCAAATAAAAAGGCACTGCATCCATCTGCAGAATGCAATGCCTTGCTGAAGTTTAGTGATTTCTCAGATACCGTTATTCCTTCGCCGGCGGCTGAGGGGCAGGCGGACCGTCCGGATGTTTCGGCTTTACAAGCGCAGGATCAACACCGTACGCCTTTGCCACATCCTTCCAGCTGTTCTTCATCGTCTTGCGCTCCAGTACATCTCGTACATCCTTGCCCGAAGCCTTGGCGATGATGCCCGCGGCATCAATGTCGCGCGGCGCATAGCCCTCATCATAGAGCGCACGCGCCGTCTTCTCATCGACATCGCCGCGCATTGTGATGTGCATGATCTCGATCTCGTCCAGCTCTCTCTGGACATCGTCCTCCATAATATTGAGGGCATCGCCGATCTGCTCCCACGTCTGTCCGCTGTCCCTCATCGCCATAACGTCATTGAACGATTTGCCGGAAATCTTGGCGAACATCGCCGCCTGACCAATGTCAAAGAGATCCTTCTTGGCATCAACAGCCTGTTTCACCTCAAACTCGGACACCTTGAACATCTCCGACAAATGCTTGGCAATATCCTCGGAACTCATCTGGACGTTCGCATGTGCGCTGTCCATCTGACCGTGCGCAGGCGGCGGAGCCGCAGTATGACCCGCAGGCTCGTGTGCATGAGCGAGCGAACCGATGCTCCCGCTGACAATGAGGACACCCAGTGTGATACCAACAACATTTCTTCTTGTCGATCTCTTCATACGAAACAACACCTTTCCTTTAGAATCTTCTATTCATGATCTTTTGCACAGGAAGAGTATAGAAAAGGCGTGTTAAGCAGCTTTTAGCAGGCAATTAAAGTTTAGGAAGCACTGATAAATTCAGCACCGCCATCTTAGCACATCTTTTTTGCCCGTACTTCGTCGGCAAATCCTCCACATAGCCTCTGCTATGCGTCCGGTTTGCCTCCTAGTTCGGACGAAAAAATCTACGCTAATCTGACGGACTTCATTTTATCAGCGATTCCTTTAATTCAAACCTATTTACACCCCTGCATCATTGCCCATGCTCCTCCATCCAGTCGGCAAGCGCATCCATCGCCATCTCCTTCGAGATAATGCCGTGTGCGTTCCAGATCATCGCATTCACCACATCCATACGACCCGTGCGCACCGCCGGCACACTCTGCCAGAGCGGATCGCGCTGCATCGCCTCGAACCGCTTGCGTGCGACGGCACTGTTCTGCCGGCTGCTCGGCCCAAACCCCGCATTGATGAGCAGATAGTCCGTGCCGAGTTCGGGCAGCAGTTCGAGCGAGATCGCGTTGTTCGCATCGTTTCCGTCGATGTCCACCACCATCTGCGGCGGGCGCAGGTTGAGCAGCTCGTACATGAAGCGGTTGATGTCGTTCGTCGCGTAGGGATAGAGGCGCACCTCCTTATTCATGATGCGCAGAAGTGCGACGGTTGAATCCCCGATCGCCCCCTTGATCCGCATGCGGTCACGCTTTGCCCGATCATAGAACTGCAAGAGACGCACCTCACCATCGGCAGGGCGCTGCAAGACCATCGAGAGCGCGAGGAGCGACCGCTCGTAGTCGCGGAGGTCAAAGGCAGCGACGGGTGCGATCTTCGCGAGATCCTGATAGACGCCCTTGCCGAAGCTGTCGCGCATGACGATGAGGTCGGGCTTTGCCCCCTGCACCTGCTCCAGGTTGATCGTCTTGTTCTCGTCGTTGATGCTGATGCGCATGATACCGCGTGCCGCAAGCCGGTCATGCAGGTAGTACTGCGGAAAATCGTACGCTGCAACCATCGGTGCATCGAGTGCGAGCATGGGATCCTCCATGCGAATACAGACAATACGCACGGGCGCATCGGGCAGTTCCGTCTCGCCGAACTTATGCTTCAGAATGCGCTTTCCATCTTCCTCGCGATAGAGCTTCTCCGCCGCCTTGCGCTTGTCCGCAAGACGCGCGGCAAACTCCGCATCGATTGCCTCAGGCGTATCGGCACGCAATACGGCAGGGTCGAATCGCCGCGCCTTTGCCACTGCCTCCTGTGCTTTTTCGGATTTCGGCGCACGAATGTCCGCCTGTTGTCCGCAGCCGACAGCACCGACAAGCACAGACAGGGCAAGCAGGACGACGATCCCCTTCCCGCCCCTCATGCCGAATGCTCCAATTCGTTCACACAGTACGGAATACACATGGGTTTCCCTGTACGCGGATCGCTCATCAGCTCCGCATCAATGTGGAACACACGGTGCAGCATCTCCTTGTGAAAGACCTCCTCGGGTGTGCCGCAGTAGAGCAGCTGTCCGCGGCACATTCCTACAAGACAGTGCGCGAAGCGCGCTGCCTGATTCAGCTCGTGGAGCACCATGACGATCGTCTTGCCGTACGCCTCGTTGAGATGCTGTACGAGACGCAGCACCTCCATTTGATGTGCCACATCGAGAAAGCTCGTGGGCTCATCGAGAAAGAGGATTTCGGTATCCTGCGCAATCGCCATCGCAATCCACGCACGCTGACGCTGTCCGCCCGACATCGCACCGATCGGACGGTGCTGAAACTCCATCATGTTCGTCTCCGTGAGTGCCCAGTCGATCATCTCGCGATCCTTCGCCGTCGTGCGCGAGAAAAACGAGGTCTTGTATGGTGCGCGTCCGTACGATACGAGTTCGCGCACGGTCAGCCCCTCGGGTGCCGTCGGGTTCTGCGGCAGAATGGCAATCGACTTCGCAAGCGCGCGCGGGTCTGCCTCGTGCACATCCGCGCCATCGAGGAGCACGCGCCCGCCGAGGCGCGGCTGGATGCGACATATGGTCTTGAGCAGGGTGGACTTGCCGCAGCCGTTCGCACCGATGAGGGCCGTGATCTTCCCCTCGGGGATCGCAAGGCTCAGGTCGTCGATGATGACGACACTATCGTAGCCTGCCTTCAGATGTTCTATCGTTAATTTCATTGCTATTTCACCTCCGAGGATCACGCCTTTGCACGCGCGAGAACAAACAGGAAATACGGTGCGCCGATGAGCGCGATGACGATGCCGAGCAGCATCTCATCGGGTGCGATGATAACGCGCCCCACCCAGTCCGCCGACACAACGAGCAGCGCCCCAATGAGCACAGTCAGAGGGATGCTGCGTGCGTGCTGCACACCGACGAGCCGCCGTGCGATGTGCGGACAGAGCAGCCCCACGAATCCGATGCTCCCGCCAATAGCAACACAGGAGGCCGCAAGTGCGACCGCCGCCATCAGATAGAGGAAGCGTGCGCGGTTCAGCGGCACGCCGAGCCCGATTGCCGTCTCATCCGAGAGCGCGAGCACGTCCAGATCCGTCTGCCGCAGATAGAAGAACGCGGCGAGGAGGAGAATGATCGGAAGCAGCAGAGCGACGTGCTCCCACGTTCCGCCAAAGATGCTGCCGATAATCCACGTATTGACCTGACTGAACTTCTCTTGACTGAGCCGCACGATCAGCATCATCTCGATCGCATGGATGCCCGCAGTGAGCGAGATGCCCATCAGGACAAGCGTATAGGTCGAGAGGTTCTTCCCCTTCTCGTAGCTCATGCGGTAGATGAAGACCGCCGCCAGAGCCGCCCCGCTCGTCGCGACGAGCGGCTGCAGCCAGAGCGACGAGCTCGCCGTATCCGAGAAGTAGATGAGCAGCAGAACGCCAAAGCCCGCCCCCGCATTCACGCCGAGAAGGCCGGGACTCGCGAGCTCATTGCGTGAGATCGTTTGAAAGATAAGACCCGCAAGCGCCAGTCCCGCGCCGATGAGCAGGGCAAGCACGGAGCGCACCATGCGGAAGTCAAACACGGTCATATTTTCCTCTGCCGTTCCACCGCCGAGCAGGATACGCGCAAGATCCACATAGGAAAGATCTGCAAAGCCCGTCCCGAGATGCAGGACGAACATGACGGCAATCAACACGATAAATACCGCGCTGTATAGGTAGAAACGCTTTTGCAGAACATTCATCGCACACCTCTCTTTCGGCGGATCAGCCAGAGGAAGAACGGCACACCGACGAGCGCCGTCACCGCGCCAAGCGGTGTTTCATACGGCGGATGAATCGTGCGCGAGACGATGTCCGCAACGACCACGAGAAGTGCTCCGAGAATCGCCGAGAGCGGGATGACCTTGCGGTAGTCGATGCCGACGATCCTGCGTGCGATGTGCGGTGTCACAAGACCGACAAAGCCGACAGGACCCGCGACTGCAACCGCCGAGCCGCCGAGGATCAGCACCGTGATCCCCGCGAGAACGCGGATACGCTGAATCTTGCTCCCGAGCCCAATGGCGACCTCCTCGCCGAACGCGAGCAGCGTCACAGAGCGTGCAATCCCCATCGCCATGAGAAGCCCCAGAATCGTCCACGGCAGGATAAAGAGAGCCTGCTCCATGCGTACGCCGCTGATGCCGCCCGCCGTCCAGTAGGACATATCCTGCGCCACCTCGAAGTAGACCGTCATCGCCTGTGTCACAGCGCCGAACACCGCTCCGATCGCCGTACCCGCGAGCGCGAGGAACACCGCGCCGCGTCCCGCACCCTTCGTCTGCGCGAGCAAAAAGATGGCAAGCGTCGCAATCGCCGCACCTGCGAATGAAAAGACAAGCGA
Source organism: Selenomonas timonae (assembly GCF_014250475.1). Taxonomy (NCBI): domain Bacteria; kingdom Bacillati; phylum Bacillota; class Negativicutes; order Selenomonadales; family Selenomonadaceae; genus Centipeda; species Centipeda timonae. Next base: position 2,120,490 of record NZ_CP060204.1, read on the forward strand.
CAGTCCGAGACTGCCCTGCGGGAACAAAATCATTGCAACGGCAAGCCCGAACCCCGCTCCGGCGTTGATGCCCAGAATCGAAGGGCTTGCCATCGGGTTGTTCGTCACCCCCTGCATGATCGCCCCCGCAACGGCAAAGCTCGCTCCGCAGGTGAGCGCAGCGAGGAGGCGCGGAAAGCGCAGTGTCTGCACAATCATCTCCTGCACGTTCGCAGCATTGTAGGACGTGAACGACTGCATGATCGTCGCGATGCTGATGTCCTGCGCTCCGACCCAGAGGGAGAGCAGACACGCCCCCGCGAGCGTGATGCAGAGGACAAGAGAGAGTGCTGCCTGCGGCAGGACAGAGCGCGGCTCCGCCGCAGCAGCAGTATTTCCTTCCATAGTACCCCCTTACGAAAAAACGGCTCACGCCGCCAAAGCGCGAGCCGTTCGATAACACGAAAAATTTTAGAAGTCTGCGGTTACGGAGAGCATGAACGTGCGCCCTGCTTCGAGGAACGCCGCATTCTCATCGAGTGCACGCCAGTAGTTCCGATTGAAGAGGTTATACACATCCGCACGAACGGTCACAGGCGTATCGCTGACGTTGAAACGGTAGCGTGCGCCGAGATCCCAACGTGTCCACGGCGATACGCGGATCGTATTCTCCTGGTTGACGAATGCCGAGGAGTTGTAGGTCATGCGTGCGGTCAGCGTCAGTCCATCGACTCCGTGGATATCCTGCTCCACGCCGAGGACAGCGGCAAAGTTCGGAATGCCTTCCTTACGATTGCCGTCATACCGTCCGTTCAGTGTCTTCTCATGACGTGCATCCATCCACATCATACCGCCCGTGAGGCGCGTTCCCTTCTTCGGCTCGCCGAAGAAGTTCCACTCAAGACCGCGGTTGCGCACCTCTCCGCCCGGCGAGTATATATGATTCCTTGTATCCTGTATTTTTCCTGGGTTTGTAATGCTGAACGCGCTGATCGTCGTTGCAACCTTGCCGAGATCGAACTTCGCGCCGAACTCATACTGCTTTGCGACATAGGGAGGGAACTGCTCACCATAATTGGCAGCCTGATCATCCGTAACCTCGTCCCCCTGATTCAAGCCCTGAATATAGTTTGCATAGAGGGAGACCTTGTCGTTCATCTTGTGAATGAGCGCATAGGCGGGCGAGAACTTCGCCTTCTCATACGTCGTGTTCTTTTTGATGTCGTTCACGACAATCTGCTGATAGCGTCCACCGAGCACAAACGTCCAGCGTCCGTCGTTTGTCGTCATGATATCAGAGACCGCAATACTGCGCAGTGTCTTCGTATCGTTCAGCGGGGTTCGCTTGACGAGCGGTCCCAGATATGAACTGACATCCTTCCACTCGGGAGTATATATGGAGGTTGTATACGGTTTCCCATTGACAGTCTTACCGGCAATCTTCTTCGGGAACTGATTCTGGTTCATATAGCGCTTGTAGTGCATATAGTTCGCCGAGACATTCAGCTCGTGGTCGACGCCCTTTGTATCGACCTTGCCCTTGAAACCGATCTCGCCTGAATACGCCTTGTTGATCTGGTTGTTGTAACGATAGGTGACTTTCGATGTTCCATCCGGCTTCTGCATTTCAAAGAAGTTATTCAGGGTGTCCTGATGCGTAATACGCATACCGAGTGCACCGTAAACCATCAGATTCTTATCAAGATCGTATTCACTGCGCAGCACACCGAACTTTTCCGTAATCTGACGGAAGGTTCCGGGCGCACCGAATTTTGAGTTGATGTCAACGTGCGGCGGACTGGTGAGCTTTTTGATTGCATCGTCAGTAAACCGAAGACGATACTGTGCATTGTCCACACGATTGCTAATGATACCGGCGTCGAACGTCGTGCGGCTGCGATCGGTGGTATAATCAAGACCAATGTAACCGGCGTGCGTGTTGACACGCTCCTGCTGATATGCCGTGCCGCCCTTGTTGTTATAGAGGTTGACGCGTACGCCGAGCTTGCCGTCATCCGAACGGCGGCCAATATCGATGTGCTGGGTAAACTGGCTCTTCGCTCCATAGGACATGGTGACGCTCGTCTTCGGCTCCTTCTCCGCGCGCTTCGTAATAAAGTTGATCGTGCCGCCGACCGAGCCGTTCGGTGCCATGCCCCCGAGGAGTGCTCCCGGTCCCTTTAGGACCTCAACGTGATCCACATACTCGATGCCGCCGTAGAAGCGCGGTGCAACGCCGTAGAGTCCGTTGATCTGCGTATCCTGCTGCTGTGCCTTGAAGCCGCGGATCATCCATGCCTGCGACACGGACGAGAGTGTCAGATTCGACACGGACGGATCGTTGACAATGACATCGACCACGGAGCTTGCCTGCTGATTCTCGATCAGCTGATTGCTGAACGATGTGACGTTGAACGGCACGTCCATAAAGTCGCGCTTGCCAAGCACCCCAAGGGAGCTCTCGCGCGCAATCTGCCCACCCGCATAGACGGCGGGATTCTCTACCGGTTCCTCGACCGGCTGCGAGACGGGACGCTGCCCTACGATCTCGACGGTGTCGAGATCATAGGAGTCCATCGCCGTATCCTCCGCCGCAAATGCCGTCATCGGCAGTGCTGTGACAGCCGCCGCAAGGGCGACACGAATGCTGCTCTTTAGCTTCTTCGACTCGTACTTCACTGAATAACCTCCATGTAGTTTCACTTCCATAAATTCTTTGTGTTCTCTTATGAGAATGAGAACGAACGGTTTACGCGGCACGCGACCGGCTCATCGTAGATATTGCGTGCCGGCTCAAAGCTGTAGGTGTACGCCGCCGTAATCGCCGCCTGATCGAGCTCTGCGTGCCCCGATGAGCTCGTAACATCGACGCTCTGCACGCCGCCGTTTGCCCCAACCACGATGGCAAGCCCGACCGTCCCCGTGATCCCCTTACGCTCGAGCTCCTTCGGATAGGCGGGCGCAGAGCCCGAGAGGAGCTTCGGAGGGACGCTCGGACGCTGCGCCGCTGCGGCATCGCGTCCTGTGCTCTCACCGCCGCCCGTACGTTCCGAGGGTGCAGCACTCGGTTTCTCACTCTTTCCCTCGGAGGTGCTCGGTGCAGTGTTCGAATTTGTCGTCTTCGGGGTCTCCTTCGGCTGCTCCTGCTGCTCTGTCTGCTCTTTCTTCGGCGGCTCGAGCGGGATATCGTCGATGCTCGGCATGGGTGGCGCCGCCTCTGCCGCAGGTGCCGGCGCACTCTCCGGCGCAGACGCATCGTAGATCACAACGTCGATTGGTCGCTTCTCACTCTCCGTTGCGATAGAGAAAAGTCCCATCGCTGCCGCCGCCGCGAGAATGCAGAAATGAATCCCGAACGACGCCCCCCAAGACAGGTACTTTTCCTTCACCGTAACATCCAAATTTTCACCCCCCAAATACATGCTCTAAAAATGATAACCCCTATCATTTTATAACTTGCACATAATACCATAAAGAAAGAGCTTTGACTAGAGGCAAAACGAAAAATGGTGGGCTGCTGCACGAGATTCAAAATTGAAATCGTGCAGCAACTCCACCATTGCTTTTTGTTTCAGCGTATAATTGTCAGTTCAATACGATTTTGCTGTAGTCTGCCGTCTCAAGCAGGTAGTTGTCAATCGCCTTGAGGAGGCTCAGACGGTTCGTCTTGATGCGCTCGTCCTTATCCATGACCATGACCGCATCGAAGAACGCATCGATCGCCTTTGCAAGCGACTGCTCCGCCGCAAAGGCGTCAGTGCCCTCGGCACGCGCAGCGACCGCATTCTCGTATGCGGAGTGAAGTGCTCCCTCCTCCTGCGCTACAAAGAGTGCCGGATCGACACCCCCGGTCTCTGTCATGCGCGCGATATTGCCGACGCGGACAAAGGACTGCACGAGCGCGTCCGCACCGTCCGATGCAAGCAGACGCTCCACATAGGCTGCGCGCACGGGCACGTCCGCGACAAAGTCCACGTCTGCAAGCACCGCCTCCTGCACATCGTAGCGTACGCCGCGCTCTGTGAGCACATTCTTGAGGCGGAGACGGATAAAGTCTGCGACATAGACCTGCATTTTCTGACACAGAGATGCATCGAGATCGTAGAGATCAGATGCCTCATCGACGAGATCGGAGAGCAAGAGGCTGCTCTCGTGCTCAATGAGCATGAGCACAAGCCCAAGCGCCTGACGGCGCAGGGCAAAGGGATCCTGCGAGCCCGTCGGAATCTTGCCGCGGCTGAACGTACCGACAATGTTGTCGATCTTGTCGGCTACACTGAGCGCAAAGCCGAGTGCCGACTGCGGGAGTTCGTCGCCCGCAAAGCGCGGCATATACTGCTCGTCGATGGCACGCGCAACCTCCGGCTTCTCGCCGTCAAGCAGTGCGTACTCACGCCCCATAATGCCCTGCAGCTCCGTGAACTCCGTCACCATGCCCGTCACGAGATCTGCCTTCGACAGCTCTGCCGCACGGCGTGCGTCTTCCGCCATCGTCTCGTATGCCGCATCATCCGGTGCAAGATCCTCGACAATCGCCGTGACCAGTCCCATCAGACGCTCCGTCTTTTCGTACATCGAGCCGAGCCCCTGCTGGAACACCACGGTTTTGAGCTTCTCATGGTGCTCTGCAAGCGGCTTCTTGCGATCCTCGTCAAAGAAGAACTGTGCATCAGCAAGGCGTGCCCGCAGGACGCGCTCGTTACCATGCGCGACCACATCGAGATGCTCCCTGCCGCCATTCCGCACCGTGATAAATACAGGCAGGAGGCTGCCGTCCGCCGCCTTGACAGGGAAATAGCGCTGATGGTCACGCATGGGCGTGATGACGGTCTCTGCAGGCAGTGCGAGGTATTTCTCCTCGAACGCGCCGCTGAGCGCTGTCGGGTACTCGACGAGGTAGAGTACCTCCTCGAGGAGATCGGGTGTGATCTCTGCCGTACCACCGCACGCCTTTGCCGTCTCCGCAATCTGCTCCGTGATCATGGCACGCCGACGCTCTTGGTCAACGATGATGTACGCCTTCTCACATGCCGCCTCATAGTCGGCGGGCGAAGCGATCACGAACTCCGCAGGGGCAAGCGTACGATGTCCGCGCGACGTGTTCCCGCTCGTCACATTTGCGAGTGTAAAGGGCACGACCTCCGTCCCGTAGAGCGCGACGATCCAGCGAATCGGACGGATGAAGCGGAAGTCCAGATCGCCCCAGCGCATACTGTTCGGCAGAGGAATCGCACGAATCAGCTCCGGCAGTAACTCCGTGAGAAGTGCAGCCGTCTCCGCGCCCTTTTCATGCACGGACGCATAGACGTAACCGTCGCGCTGAATGAGATCGGCAGGGTCGATGCCCTGCCCGCGCGCAAAGCCCGCGCCCGCCTTCGTCGGATTCCCCTCCGCATCAAAGGCAATGGCGACCGAGGGGCCGCGCATCTCCGTACTGACATCCTCCTGACGCTCTGCAAGCCCCGTCACGAGGAGCGCGCTGCGACGTGGCGTGCCGATCGTCCGCAGGCTCTCATAGGCAAGACGATGCTCTGCGAGAAGGTCGCCCGCGAGCCGTTTCAGATCGGTGAGAAGATGGGGCATGACATGTGCCGGGACTTCCTCCGTCCCGATCTCGAGCAGCAGATCCTTACTCATACCGTCCCCTCCTTCTTCAGCATCGGATAGCCGAGCGCCTCACGCTGGGCGAGATACGCCTCCGCACAGAGGCGCGCGAGCTTGCGGACGCGCCCGATGAACGCCGTCCGCTGCGAGACGCTGATCGCTCCGCGCGCATCGAGCAGATTGAACGTATGCGAGCATTTCAGCACATAGTCGTGCGCGGGATGCACGTGCCCCGCACCGATGACGCGCACCGCCTCCGCCTCGTATTTGTCAAAGAGTTCAAAGAGCAGCGCCTCATCCGAGAGGTCAAACGCATAGGTGGACTGCTCAAACTCATTCTGATGGAAGACATCGCCATAGGTCACATCGTCCGTCCACGCGATGTCATAGACGTTCTCCACGCCCTGAATATACATGGCAAGACGCTCGAGACCATAGGTGATCTCAACGGAGACGGGCTTCACGTCGTGACTGCCGACCTGCTGGAAGTACGTGAACTGCGTGATCTCCATGCCGTCGAGCCAAACCTCCCAGCCGAGTCCCCACGCACCGAGCGTCGGCGACTCCCAGTTGTCCTCGACGAAGCGGATATCGTGCTCCTCCGCGCGGATGCCGAGGCGCGCAAGGCTCTCAAGATAGAGCTCCTGAATGTTGTCCGGCGAGGGCTTCATGATGACCTGAAACTGATGGTGCTGATAGAGACGGTTCGGATTGTCGCCATAGCGACCGTCTGCAGGTCTGCGCGACGGCTCCACATAGGCGACGTTCCACGGCTCGGGACCGAGGACGCGCAGGAACGTCCACGGGCTCATCGTACCCGCGCCCTTCTCCACGTCGTAAGGCTGTGCGAGGATGCAGCCCTGCCCCGACCAGAACTCCTGCAATGCGAGGATGACCTCCTGGAATTTCATGCAAACAACTCCTCCAATAAAAAACCGCGTTCCTACTATAGAATACGCGGTTTTTAGAAAATAGCAAGCACCTACTTAAAATTATCCTGCAAACTCTGCATAATGCGCAACTGGCGCGAGTTCACATCCTTGTTCCACTTACCGTCATAGTTTGCCGCATCATCACTGGGCATAAGCGCACACAGAATGATGAGAATGATGAAGAAAACAAGCGCTGTCCCGATGATCTTACGCTGATAGGAGGCGCGCTTTTTCCGCACGCGTTCAAGCCCCCGTTCCATCTCCCTTTTTTTACGTTCCCGTATCGATTCTGCCGGACTCGGGTTCGTATTTCCATAGGAACTCTTTGGCATAATAGCGTCTCCTCCTCTCCTTGTTCTGTGTTAAAACAAACTCTGTTCCTCATATACCGGCTCTTTCATCTTCCGGTAGCAATAGAGTGTCGCAAGCGTATCGGCAAGCGCACCATGCGCCTCTGTTGTCCCCCAGTCATAGCGGTAGTAGTCCGCACACTCCGTCAGCTTCCACCAGCGGTAACCGCCGCGCCGTGCATCCGGCACATTGCGAAACTCCGAAAACGCAAGCATGACATCGTGTCTGTTCGGATTTATAATGCGAATCCCTGACTGCGCCAAAAGTCGGATGTCGAACTCGATGTTGTATCCGACAAGCAGCGTCTCAGGATCGTTGAACATCTGCTCAAGCACTGCCTGCTGCGAAAGGATTGGCGGGCAGTCCGCCACCATTGCGGGTGAGATCCGATTGATCTTCTCTGCGTCCGGCCATGCACTCTTGCGTGCGGGTGCATACATCCCGTCCACCACAGTCATCCCATTGCCGTTTACCACAGCAAGCGTCAATACTTCATCGTCACTGCGAAAACCTGTCGTCTCGGTGTCAAAGACCAGAATTTTTTCTAGCATGAAGGTCCTTCCTTTTCTAGTCGTTTTCTCCCAGTTTTTGTGCGGCTTTCGTCATAAATATTATACCGTATGCAAAATCATCTGTCAAGAAAGCCCCCATATTCCGCCCGCTTTGCGCGGAAAAATACGCTGAAATTCCTGTTGCAAAAGATTTGGAATTAGGCTAGAATACTTCTATAAATATAATTCTTATTTATAAGAAGAAACTATAAGTTGTATAAATGATTTATCACCGAAAGGAGCCATTCATGAACGCCATCAAAATCCGGGATGACATCTACTGGGTCGGAGCGATCGACTGGTCGATGCGCAGCTTTCACGGCTACGACACGCAGCGCGGCTCGACCTACAACGCCTATCTCATCATTGACGATAAGATCACGCTGATCGACACCGTCAAGCATGGCTTCGAGGAAGAGATGCTCTCACGCATTTCCTCCGTCATCGATCCCTCGCAGATCGACTACATCATCTCGAACCACGTCGAGCCGGATCACTCGTACGGCGTGCCGCTCGTCTCACGCCTCGCACCGAATGCAAAGGTCGTCACGAGTGCACCGAACGGACTGAAGGGGCTGCGCGCCTACTACGGGGAGATGCCCTATGAGACCGTGAAGGCGGGCGACACGCTCTCGATCGGCAAGCGTACACTCGCATTCGTCCCGACACCGATGCTCCACTGGCCGGACAGCATGGTGACGTACTGCCCCGAGGAGAAGATCCTCTTCTCGAATGATGCGTTCGGTCAGCATCTCGCCTCCGGCAAACGCTATGACGATGACAACGATCTCTCGATTGTCATCGAAGAGGCAAAGAAGTACTACGCAAACATTCTCTTCCTGTATGCGAAGCAGGCACAGACAGCGCTCAAGGCGGTTCACGGTCTCGACATCGAGATGATTGCGACGGGTCACGGCGTCATATGGCGTTCCCACATCCCCGAGATCATCGACCTCTATAACAAGTGGTCGCTTGGCGAGACCGAGGATCGCGCCGTCATCGTCTATGACACGATGTGGCACTCCACCGAAATGATGGCGCATACCATTGCTGAGGCATTCATTGACAAGGGCTTCTCTGTCGGCTACTACGACATCCAAAAGAACACACATGCCGACATCATGACGGATGTGCTCACGAGCAAGTATCTCGCCGTCGGCTCGCCGACGCTCAACAACGAGATGCTCCCCACCATCGCGGGCTTCCTCTGCTACATGAAAGGTCTTGCTCCAAAGGGACGCAAAGCGTTTGCATTTGGCTCATACGGCTGGGGCGGGCAGAGCATCCAGCAGATCGAGGACGAGCTCAAGGCAGGCGGCTGCGAGATCGTCATGGACAAGGTGCGTATGCTCTACGTTCCCTCTGCCGAACAGCTGGCAGGACTGCGCGACCAGATTTTGGCACTCTAAACAGCATAGAAAACCCGAAGGATTCAAAAGTGTAGTGACCCCGAAAAGTTAGACCTGAAAGCGTGGGAAAGCGATTTCCTGCGCTTTTTTCTATGCGGCGAGATGTTTGCGACGGAACTGAACAGGACTGAGCCAGCCGAGAGACTCCTTGATGCGACACTCATTGTAGTAGATGATATACTCTTCGATCGCCGTCTTGAGTTCCTCGTAGCTATGGTAGACGCGCCCATAGTAAATCTCTTGCTTTAAGAGTCCAAAGAAGTTCTCCATCACACTGTTGTCCAGACAGTTCCCCTTGCGTGACATGCTCTGAAAGATTCTCTCCTCCTTGAGCCGCTTCGTGTACGACTTCATCTGATATGCCCACCCCTGATCGGAGTGGAAGGTGCGCCGATAAGGACAATCTGCTGTCACACGAATTGCTTCCTCAAGTGCGGACTGAATCCCCATCGCAGACGGTGTCTTTCCAATGTGGAAGCTGACAATTTCGTTGTTAAACAGATCCATATACGGATCAAAATACAGCATAGGTACGACGGACTTTCCATCCTCGCCCTGCAGCCAGTACTTGAACTCACTCGTGTCCGTTGTAATCTTGTGATGCGGTATGGAAGTTTTGAATCTGCGGTTCAGGAGATTGTCTGCTACCGTTCCGACAGACCCCCTGTAGGAGCTGTACTTGCGTGTTCTGTGCGTAAAGGAATGCACTTGAAGTCTGAGCTTTTGTACAATCCGCTGCACTGCCTTACGATTGATCTTGTGCCCAAGATTGCGCATCTGTGCCCATAGGCGGCGATAGCCATAATCTTTGTGCTCCTCACGAATGGCAAGGATGATCTGCTCCCGCTCGTCCGGCACTTCCGGTTGCGTAAATTTCTTCTGCCAGTACATATAGGTCGCTTTCGGAAAACCTGTGACGGCAAGGATGTCTTTCAACTGAAACTCTCCTCGGAGGCTGCGGACGATCCTTGCCTTTTGCTCTGCATCTTTTCCTGCAGACGCAGCCTCCTGAGTTCTTTTAAATAGGCGACCTCGATGCGCAGTTTCAGATTCTCATCCTGCAGGGCTTTGAGTTGCTGCGCGGTCTCGTCTTGTGGGAGGTCTTTTGTTTGCTCTTTTTTCTTTCTTGGCATAGCGGGGGCTCTTCCTTTCGGTTTTGGTCTTAGGGCATCTACGCCGCCGTTGCGATATTCCTTTGTCCAACGCGCAAGGAGGGACGGATTGTTCAGACCAAACGCGATAGCTACCTCTTGATAGGATGCCTCTGTTGACAGATAACATTCTACCGCAGAACACTTAAATTCGAAAGTGTATGTTTGCTGTGCACGGGAGCGTCGGAGTCCATCGTCACCGAATGCCTGATAAGCCTTTACCCATTCCTCAATGGATTTGCGCGAAACATGATAGAGCTTCGATAGTGTTTCATAGCCTCCGTGTCCTGCAAGATATTCCTGCACAACCTTCAGCTTACACTCTGTACTGTATTTTGCCATTACAATACCCCCAAAAGTTAGATTCTCTAAGTCTAACTTTTGGGGGTCAGGTCAGAGCGCTGCGGGTTTTTCATGTAAAAAGCTCTTATTCCTCTATAAAGTACTTCATCGATGTTTTCTTCCACTCTTTCTTGGTGTAGAGCATACGGCGGTCGTCGATGCCCGTGGCGTCGGCAAGCTCTGCGGCGATCGCCTCACATTCCTCACGGCTGTAGCCGTGGATCATCGTGTAGAGGTTATACTGCCAGTCTGCTTCGCGGTTGCGGTCATAGCAATGCGAGACACGCGGATGCTCCGCCATGCGCCGCGCAACCTCATCCACGCGTTCATCGGGCACATTCCAGACGCAGAGGCAGTTCGCGGTAAAGCCCACCTCGCGATGGCGCAGGACAGCCCCTATCTTGCGGATCTTCTTCTCCTCGCGCATGGCGGCAATGCGGGCAAGAAGCTGTTCCTCGGTAATGCCGATCTCTGCAGCGAGCACCTTGTACGGCTCTGCAACAAGCGGGAACTCCCCTTGCAGGAGACGGACGATCTTGCGATCGAGTTCGCTGAGCTCTATTTCTTCTATCATAGATTGACCTTCCCTATCCGCTCAGTTCAGCTTGAACTGTACGTTGATCTTATAGCGTTTATTCGACTTGAGACTCATCAGACGCTCCACACCCGGCAGGGCGGTGACATCGGCGAGTATCTTCTCCTCCGCATGACGCGACGGCGTCAGGAGGGTAAACCAGAGGTTGTATTTCCCCTCACGCTCATAGTTGTGCGTCGCCCCCGCATAGCGATTGATCGCTGCCGCGACATCGGCGATGTGCTCCTCCGCAACGCGCAGGGCAATCAGCGTGCCGTGATAGCCAAGCTGCTCGGAGTTGAAAAACGTGCCAATGCGGCGCAGATACCCCTCGCGTTTCAGATCATCCAGACGGCTGAGCACATGCTCCTCCGTCGTCTCAAGCATTTCACCCAAACGCGCAAACGGCCGCGAACACACGGGCAGGTTTCCCTGCACGAGGTTCAGCAGCCGTTTGTCAAAATCCGTAAGCGCAGTCATCACAAACAACCCCCATAATACACAGCGCGGAACACTTCTGCACCCGCAGATTTCCGCCTTGCTCAGGGGCTTGGCACGCACGCAGCAAGCGTCCGTGCTTGGGGCACAAAATATGAACCGAATTCATTTCTTTCTGTGCCTATTCTACCAGATATTCAGCCATCACGTCAAGTAAATCTGAACGCCCTTCATTTTTTGGCGAGGCATAGGGGAGAATGGTCAGCTCGGGCACGCCGAGTTTTTTTTGAATCGCTGCAATCTGTGCATTGCGTGCATTCTTCCCAATCTTGTCCGCCTTTGTTGCAATGACGAGCACGGGGATGTCATGTTCCACAAGCCACGAAAACATACGGCAGTCGGACTCCATCGGTGTGTGCCGGATGTCGAGCAGGAGGCAGACAAAGCGCAGCTCCTCGGCATGAAGGAAATACTCCTCGATGAACTTCGCCCATGTCTTGCGGCTCTCGCGCCCAACCTTTGCATAGCCATAGCCCGGTAGATCGACGAGGTGAACGGGGTGCCGCTCCTCTCCCCCATCGATCCGCAAAAGCAGCTCATAGAAGTTGATGGTCTGCGTCTTACCCGGTTTCGAGGAAACGCGCGCGAGCTGACGGATGCGTGTCAGCGAGTTGATGAGGGAGGATTTCCCGACGTTAGAGCGTCCAATAAAAGCAACGGCGGGACGGCGCTCCTCAGGGTACTGATCGCACCGCACGGCGGAGGCGAGGTAGGTCGCCTTCGTAATCACAACATGTTCGGTCAAAACACACCTCCACGTTAATTATAGAGGGCGACCCGCAGCACCTCGTCCATATGCGCCACGGGAACGAACTCGAGGGAGGAGCGTACGGCATCGGGGATGTCCTCGATGTCGCACTCGTTCTCCTGCGGCAGGACGATGGTCTTGACTCCCTCGCGATACGCAGCGAGGGTCTTTTCCTTCAGTCCGCCGATGGGCAGGACGTTCCCGCGCAGGGTGATCTCCCCCGTCATGGCGACATCAGAGCGCACCTTGCGCCCCGTGAGCGCGGAGATCATCGCCGTTGCCATCGTGATGCCGGCGGACGGACCGTCCTTCGGGATCGCGCCCTCGGGCAGGTGGATGTGGATGTCGTCCTTCTCATAGAAGTCCTCGGCGAGATGGAGCGCATCCGCACGGCTGCGCACATAGGAGAGTGCTGCCTGCGCCGATTCCTGCATGACATCGCCGAGCTGTCCCGTGAGGATGAGCTTGCCCTTGCCGCGCAGGATGTTGACCTCCGTGCGCAGGACATCGCCGCCAACCTCTGTCCACGCGAGTCCCGTCACAACGCCGACCAGCGGCTTCTTCTCCTGCTTTGCGGCATGGTACTTCGGACGCTCGAGGAAGTCCGTGAGATTCGCCTTCGTCACGGCGATCGGCGGCTTCTCATCGGCGACAATCCTGCGCGCCGCCTTGCGGCAGATCTGCCCGATGACGCGCTCGAGCTCACGTACACCCGCCTCGCGTGTATAGGAGCGGATGATCTCCGCCCAGATACCCGCGCTGATGCGGATATCCTTCGCCTTGAGTCCGTTCTGTGTACGCTGACGCGGCAGGAGGTGACGCCGCGCAATCTCGATCTTTTCGAGTTCAGTATAGCTCGAGAGATTCAGAATCTCCATGCGGTCGCGCAGGGGCGCGGGAATCTTGGAGGGATTGTTCGCCGTCACAATCCAGAAGACGCGCGAGAGGTCAAACGGCAGCTCGACGAAGTGGTCGCTAAATGTACAGTTCTGTGCGGGATCGAGCACCTCGAGGAGCGCCGCCGAGGGATCACCGTGGAAGTCCATCGCAATCTTGTCAACCTCATCCAGAAGAAAGACGGGGTTGCGCGTACCCGCGCGGCGAATGCCCTCAAGGATGCGCCCCGGCATTGCACCGACGTAGGTGCGCCTGTGTCCGCGAATCTCCGCCTCGTCGCGAATGCCGCCGAGCGAGATGCGGATGAATTTACGCCCCATCGCGCGCGCAATCGACGCACCAAGTGAGGTCTTGCCGACGCCGGGCGCACCGACGAGGCAGAGGATCGGTGCATTCTGCTCGGGCGCAAGCCGCCGAACGGCGAGGTAGTCGAGGATGCGCTCCTTGATCTTTTCGAGTCCGTAGTGATCGTGCTCCAAGATCTCCGCAGCCTCCGTCATGTCGACGTGCTCCTCGGTCATCTCCGACCACGGCAACTCTACAAGCACATCCAGATAGTTGCGGATAACGCCCACCTCGGCGCTCATCGACGGGCTCATGTCGAGGCGGTGAATCTCGCGCTCGATTGCCTCACGCACAGCATCGGGAAACTCCTTCGACGCAAGTGCCTCGCGATAGCGATCCACCTCAGCCGCTTTGTCCTCATCGTCGCCAAGCTCCTTGCGGATCGCCTTGATCTGCTCGCGCAGGTAGAAGTCGCGCTGCACCTTGTCCATCTGCTTGCGCACGCGGCGGTTGATCTCGCTCTCGATACCCATGATGTCGAGCTCGTGCATGAGTGCCTGATAGAGGCGTTCAAGGCGCGCACGTACGTCAATCGCGGCAAGGATTTCCTGTCGCACATCGTGCTTCAGGCTCAGATGACTTGCAATGATGTCCGCAAGCCGCCCCATATCCTCCATGATGGAAATTGAGACGAGTGCCTCGGGCGGAATCTTGTGTGAGAGCTTCACCCACTCCTCGAACTTGCTCGTGACACCGTGGACAAGAGCCTCCATATCCTTCGTCTGCTCCCCATCCTCCGGCTCGTCGATCACGCGCACGTCTGCCTCTGCATAGGTCTCGCCCTCGCGGATGGCAAGAATCTCGGCGCGCTTCTGCCCATCGACGAGGATGCGCAGGACGCCCTCGGGCATGCGCAGGAACTGTCGGATCTCGGCAACAGCCCCGACCTCATAGAGGTCAGATGCGGTCGGATCATCGCACTCCGGATCGCGCTGCGAGACGACAAGGATGCGGCTGTCGCCTGCAATCGCCGACTCAATCGCTGCAACCGAGCGATCGCGCCCGACATCGAGGTTGACCATCATATGCGGATAGAGGACAAGACCGCGCAGCGGGAGCAGAGGAAGTGTTTCTTTCTCGGACATCGTATTTCCTTCCATCTATATAATGAAAAAAGGAGCGCCGCAGTGCAGGCTCCTTTCGTGTAAAGTCGTGTTAATTCGCGGCTGCCATCTTCGCCGTCCCGGCACCGTCGATCGTCAGGATGGGATCACTGTGGTTGGCAATGACCTCCTTCGTGACCTGACATGCCGTCACGCCCTGGATCGAAGGCACCTCGTACATGACATTGCGCATGATGCCCTCAATGATTGAGCGCAGCCCGCGCGCGCCCGTCTTGTGCGTGAGCGCTTCCTTTGCAATGAGATGCAGCGCATCGTCCTCGAATGTGAGACGCACGCCGTCGAGCTCCAAGAGCTTCTGGAACTGCTTGACGAGCGCATTCTTTGGCTCAGTCAGGATGCGTACGAGCGCGTCCTCGTCGAGCGAGTTCAGCGTCACAACAACGGGCAGACGACCAATGAACTCGGGGATCAGACCGTTCTTCATCAGATCCTCGGGAATGACCTTGCTGAGGGATTCGCCGACGGAGACGCGCTTCTTCGAGCGCACCTCCGCGCCAAAGCCCATCTGCTTCTTGCCGAGACGCGATTCAATGATCTCCTCGATCCCGTCGAATGCGCCCCCGCAGATGAAGAGAATATTCGTCGTATCAATCTGCAGCAGCTCCTGCTGCGGATGCTTGCGCCCGCCCTGCGGCGGCACGGATGCCGTCGTTCCCTCAAGGATCTTGAGCAGCGCCTGCTGGACGCCTTCGCCCGAGACATCACGCGTGATGGAGGGGTTCTCCGACTTGCGCGCAATCTTGTCGATCTCGTCGATGTAGATGATGCCGCGCTGCGCCTTTTCGATGTCGTAGTCTGCCGCCTGAATCAGTTTCAGCAGGATGTTCTCGACATCTTCGCCGACGTAGCCCGCCTCTGTGAGCGAGGTTGCGTCCGCAATTGCGAACGGGACGTTCAGGATGCGCGCGAGTGTCTGGGCGAGCAGGGTCTTGCCGCTGCCCGTGGGGCCGAGCATGAGGATGTTGGACTTGCGCAGTTCGACATCCTCGCTTTTCCCCTGCCCGACATTGATGCGTTTGTAGTGGTTGTAGACCGCAACGGACAGGGACTTCTTCGCCTCGTCCTGCCCGATGACGTACTGATCGAGAATGTGGCGGATTTCCTTCGGTTTCGGAACATCCTTGAGTCCGAATTCAGCGTCTTCGCTGAACTCCTCCGCAATGATCTCATTGCAGAGCTCGATACATTCATCGCAGATATAGACACCGGGACCTGCTACGAGCTTGCGCACCTGCTCCTGCGTCTTGCCACAGAACGAGCATTTGAGCTGCCCCTTGTCTTCCTCTCCAAATTTCATCGCGTCACACCCCCTCAGCCTTTATTCTCTGCGGGTGCCGCCTTCGGACGTGTAACTACCTCGTCAATCAGGCCGTATGCCTTGGCTTCCTCCGCCGACATGAAGTTGTCACGCTCCGTATCGACATTGATCTTCTCCGGATCCTGCCCCGTGTGCCGTGCAAGGATGTTGTTGCCAACCTCACGCAGGCGCAGAATCTCCTTTGCCTGAATCTGAATATCGGTCGACTGTCCCTGCGCTCCGCCGAGCGGCTGATGGATCATGATGCGCGCGTGCGGCAGCGCATAGCGTTTCCCCGCAGCGCCCGCCGTCAGCAGGATGGAGCCCATGCTCGCCGCCTGTCCAATGCAGATTGTAGAGACATCGGGCTTGATGTACTGCATCGTGTCGTAGATGGCAAGACCTGCCGTCACAACGCCGCCCGGGCTGTTGATGTAGAGGTGGATGTCCTTGTCGGGATCCTCGGACTCGAGGAAGAGCAGCTGCGCCACAACGACGTTTGCCACACTGTCGTCAATCGGTCCACCAAGAAAGATGATGCGTTCCTTGAGTAGCCGGGAGTAAATATCATAGGCTCGCTCCCCACGGCTCGAGTTCTCCACCACCATTGGTACATAATAACTCATACGTTCCTCCCCACGGGGGATCCCTTATGCCGTGATATTGTCCACGATGAACTGCGCCGTCTTCTTGCGCAGCACGGTCGCAGCAAGGTCACTGACACGCCCCTGCTCCTTGATGATCTTCTGAACCTGCTTGGGCGTTGCACCATAGGACAGCGCCATCGCATAGACCTCCTGATCGAGATCCCTTCCCTCGACCTTGATCCCCTCAGCCTTTGCGACCTCCTCCAGCATGAGGTCCGTGCGGACGTTCTTCTCCGCCGTCTCGCGATACTCGTCGCGGATGCGCGCCATATCGAGACCCGCGTACTGGAGATACTGCTCGAGGCTCATTCCCTGCTGCTCGAGACGCATCGCCATCTCCTGAATCATCGCTGTGATGCGGTTCTCGACCATGACGGGTGGGATCTCCATCGTGCAGTTGTCCGTCGCCATGTCGATTGCCTTTGTGCGGCGCTCTGTCTCTGCCTGACGCTCTGCGCCCGCCTGGAGGTTCTTGCGGATGTCCTCACGCAGTTCTGCAAGCGTCTCAAACTTGCTCGCCTTCTTCGCGAACTCATCGTTCAGCTCCGGCAGCTCACGCGACTTGATGCTGCGGATTGTGCACTTGAACATCGCAGGCTTGCCCTTGAGGTTCTCTGCGTGATACTCCTCGGGGAATGTGACGTTCACCTCACGCTCCTCGCCAATCTTCGCGCCGATGAGCTGATCCTCAAAGCCCGGGATGAAGCTGCCCGAGCCGATCTGCAACGGGTAATCCTCGCCCTTGCCGCCCTCGAACGCCTCGCCGTCAACGAAGCCCTCGAAGTCGAGCGTCACAAAGTCATCCTTCTTGACCTCGGCGTCTGCCGGTGCATCCACGAGTGTGCCCTGATGCTGGCGCATGCCCTCGATCTGACGGTCGATGTCCTCGTCGGACACGGTGACTTCCGGCTTCTCCACCGTCAGCCCCTTGTAGTCACCGAGCGTGACCTCGGGACGCTGCGTGAACTTCGCCGTAAAGACGACATCCTTGCCCTCCTCGAGGGTCACGATGTCGATCTCGGGACGCGTCACAGGCTCCATGTCCTGCTCCGTCAGTGCATCCTCAAACGCCTGCTGTGCAACGCCCTCGAATGCCTCCTGCAGGATTGCATCCTTGCCGACAAAATTCTCGACGATCTTGCGCGGTGCCTTGCCCTTGCGGAATCCGGGGATGTTAATGCGCCCCGAGATGCGCTTTGCCGCGCCGTCCGTCGCCTTCTCCAGCTTCGCCTGCTCAACTTCAATCGTCAGAGTGACCTCGCGGTTCTCACCATGCTCTGCCGTAACCTTCATTGTATGAAACAACCTCCTGCTTTTTTCCTATGGAAACGCCGCATTTCTCGGTGCTTCCCGATATGCGGACACGCAAAGAGCGCAACGTCCGCGATTCTATCTGTATGGTATCACAAAAACGCCAAAATGACAAGATAACTTATTTCAATAGCTCCGTCATGCGCGGGAGAGGCTCAGAGAGATCCATATGCCCCGAGAGCGTCTCCACGGGTGCCCCGTCGATGAGGATCTGAACCTTCTGCACCTCGGGGAAATCCGTGAGCGTGTTCACAATCGAGCCGATGAGCATCTCTTCTCCTGTCGAGCCACCGCTGAAGTTCGCCTGCATCTCCTTGGAGAAGTCCACCGCAGCAACGCCGTCCTTCACCGTGACGCTGCGCAGCTTTGCCTTCTTCGGGATGACGTTGGTCTGCCCCTTCTCCTTTGTACCCGTGAGGAGTGACTTCAGCGCCGCTGTGTACTTGTCATCCTTCTCCGTGTTCACCGTACGGCTGACAGCAACCAGACCCGTCCCGTCACTGCGCGCATAGTAGACGTTCACCTTGACTTCCTTTGGCACCGCTGCCGCAGGTGTCTCCTTATCTTTCGTCTGCTCCGTCTGCGCAGGGCTGTCGTTCTGCGCCTTCTGCTCATCCGCGCATCCCGCCCCGAGGGCGATCAAGGCTGCACAGGCAAGCGAAGCGAGTGTGTATGTCATCGTTTTGCATCGCATCAACATCACTTTTCTTCTCCTCTCTCATTAAAATATCGTGCAATGGCATGAAAGAGCGCCTGCGCCATCTTCTCCTGATAGTTCCCATCCGCGAGCTGTTCCTCCTCATCCGGGTTGGAGAGAAAGCCGAGCTCTACGAGAGATGCTGGAATCTCGGTATGCCACAGCACGTAGAATTTCGCGTATTTAACGCCGCGGTTGTAGAGTCCGCCCGCCGCCGCAAGCTCCTCGTTGAGCAGCCCCGCGAGACGTTCATCTGCATCCGTCTTCGGATAGTAGTAGGTCTCCATGCCGTGTGCATCGGGATTTGTAAACGAGTTGCAATGCACGGAGAGAAAGAGTTCTGCGGACGGATGCGCGAGACTCACATCTACGCGTGCCTGCAGTTCCCGTGATGCCGAGCTGCCTGCATGGGCAACGTCCACATCCTCCGTGCGCGTCATGATGACCTCGGCTCCTGCACCGCGCAGAAGCTGCTCCGTGCGCAGTGAAACGGCAAGTGTCACATCCTTTTCACGCAGCCCCGAGTAACCGATCGCCCCCGAGTCACTGCCTCCGTGTCCCGGGTCGAGGACGAGGGTATGCCCGTGCAGATCAATTTGCTCCTGCACAATCCCGCCATCGGAAAAGATGTCGATGACGAGATATTCCTTCGTCTTTCCGTGCGCGTCGCCCGGCAGGGTATAGATGCGGTAGGCATCCTCATGGAGGAGGGATACGCCCGCCTTGATGCGAAGGGCGGCATGGCGCTTGCCCTCCGGCGTGACCGAAATCTGCTCCGCAATCGCGCCTGTAGGCGCGTATTCCTGCGGGAATTTCTTATCGAGCTTCACATCCTCAAGCTCGAGGACGAGTTCGTGATCATTATGAGGGCTCGACGAGAGTGCATAGGAGAGATCTGTGCGGTTCACGCCGATCTGAACGCGCATAGCTGCGCGCCCGTCGATCTCCATCTCCTGCGTCTCCATGCTCATGAGACGGTGCATCTTGCCCTTTGCCTCGCCCGTCCCCGTGAAAATGCTGCAAAAACAGACAAAAAGCGCTGCCACTATGAGCAGCGTCCTTGCAGGTACATTCCACCGTATCAATGCCAATAACACCTCCAATTCACTCTTTCATCAGTTCCAGCGCCTCAGCCTCAGCCGCCTCCGTGGCGGCCGCATCGCGCTCCATCGCAATCGTCAGATAATCTCCCTCGGAGATGTCCGCAGGAAGAAAATTTTTGGGAAAATTCACTTTTTCCATCGCATCGCCGAGCAGCAGCACGGCGTACTTCCCCTCAAAGCGATCAAGATAGGCGGAAATCATTGTTTCTCCCCCTTTTCCACGGAAATATCATAGGTCTTTCCGTCGCTGCGCACCGTGATCGTCCCATTCTCAGCTGTCACATAGATGGGAATGTCCAGCGCGTGATATTTTTTCATCGTCTCCTTGTGCGGATGCCCGTAGTCGTTGTTCACGCCGCAGGAGATGAGCGCGGCCTCGGGCTTGACGGCGCGCAGAAAGTCCGCCGAGGAGGAGGTCTTGCTGCCGTGATGCCCCGATTTCAGGATCGTGCTCTGCACGGGGCTGCCTGCGGAAAGGATCGCCTGCTCCTCCTTCTTCTCCGCATCGCCCGTCAGCATCATGGAAAAATTGGCGTAGACGAGCCGTCCGACCACGGACTCATTGTTCGGATCGTGCTTGTAGCCCTTGACACTCCCTTCCTTCACGAGCTCCGCTGAGGGTCCTAGCACCTCGAATACGGCACCGCCCCCGAGATCGATGCGGTCACCCGCGACCAGCCCCTTGCGCTCAATATTCTTTTCCTTGAGCTTTTTGACATAGCCGAGGAAGAGCTTCGATGTCGAAGGCATACCGTTGTCATAGACCATGCCGACTGGGTACTCATCAAGCAGGACATCCATGCCGCCGATATGGTCGGCGTGCGGATGCGTCAGGATGATCGTGTCGATCTTCTTCACATTCGCCTTTTTCAGCTCGGCGCGCAGCTTGTCGCGCTCGTCCACATCGCTCGTATCCACGAGGACAGTCTTTTCAGATGTCTGTATGAGGATGGAGTCCCCCTGACCGATGTTCAGCACCTTGACCGTGATCGTGCCATCGGAGGCGTGATGCGCAGCCGTGTCGGAGTCGAACGATACCGTGCAGCCGCCAAGAAGCGGCGCACAGAAGAATACGAGTACGGCAAGGGCGGATGTCGCCCACTGTCTGATATTCACGGCAGCTTCTTCCTCCCGAAATTACGAGCGCAGCGCAAGATTGATGAGGAACGCGATGGAGACCAGATACATGATCCAGCTGACCTTCTTATACTGCCCTGCGAAGAGCTTCATGATTGTGTAGCTGATGAAACCGAATGCAAAGCCGTTTGCAATACTCGAGGTGAGTGGCATCATGATGATTGTGAGGAATGCCGGCAGGGCATTCGTAAAGTCGCTGAAATCGATCTTGCCAACCTCGGACATGAGCAGCGCACCGACAAGGATGAGCGCGGGTGCCGTTGCAAAGGCGGGCACGAGTCCGATCAGTGGCGTGAAAAGCAGCGCCGCGAGGAAGAGCACGCCCGCAGCGAGCGCCGTGAGTCCCGTGCGTCCGCCGGCGGCAATACCCGCCGCACTCTCGATGTAGGACGTGACCGTCGAGGTACCAAAGACCGCAGATACCATCGTGCCGACCGCATCCGTCGTCAGCGCCTTGTCGATGTTCTCGATATGACCGTCAGATTTGACCATCTTCGCCTTCGTCGTGAGTCCGATGAGTGTCCCCATATTATCGAAGAGTTCCACAACCGTAAATGTGAAGATAATGGAGACAAGACCGTAGTTCCACGCGCCCGCAAGATCGAGCTGACCGAAGGTCTCCCCCATGTGCGGGAGCGAGGTGCTGATGATATCGCCGATCCCCTGTGGCGCGGGCGTCATGCCGAGCACCATCGCGAGGATCGTGGTGACGAAAATGCCGATCAGGATCGAGCCGTGTACGTCCCGCGCCATCAACGCCGCCGTAAAGAGCAGCCCGAAGAGTGAGAGCAAGGTCGTCGGGGATGTCACATGACCGAGCGAAACGTAGGTCGCCGAGTTCTCGACGATGAGCCCCGTGCCCTTAAGTCCGATGAATGCAATAAATAGTCCGATGCCCACGCTGATTGCAAGTTTCAGATCACGCGGTACGGCGTTGATGATCGCCTGTCGGATACCGCCGACCGTCAGGATGAGGAAGAGCACGCCCGAAAAGAAGACCGCGCCGAGCGCGACCGTCCAGTGCAGTCCGAGAACGCCACAGACATAATAGGCAAAGAACGCGTTGAGTCCCATGCCGGGGGCGAGCGCGACGGGATAGTTTGCGAATACGCCCATCGCCATCGAGGCGAGCGCCGCAATCCAGATCGTCGAAGCGATCGCCGCATCCTTTGGAATCCCCGCATCCGCAAGGATGTTAGGATTGACGAAGAGGATGTACGCCATCGCAATAAAGGTCGTCATGCCCGCGAGCAGCTCCGTGCGTACGGTCGAGCCCTTTTCACGTATCTTAAAGTACCGCTCGATAAAGCACGGCGGCGTCCCTTGCATCTCCATTTGAACATCTCCTTAAAACAAAAAAAGCCCGATAAAGGCTTAGAATAAAAATGGCGGAGTGGGAGAGATTCGAACTCTCGCAGCGGTTACCCACTCTAACGATTTAGCAAACCGTCCTCTTCAGCCTCTTGAGTACCACTCCATATTCACTTCTCGCTTCATCTGCGACATGAGATATATTAACAGAACATATAATTCTTGTCAAGATAAAAATTGTATATCAAAACCTATCAGAGCCTTTGGCTTGAGATATGTATAAAAGTAATAGAAAATATGAAAAATCTATATGATTTTTTCCTTTTTCTTCATTGAATACGCGCATCTCCAAAGATATAATAGATATACAAGAAAGGAATAACTGAATGGAACTAGCACAATTAAAATATTTTCAGGTGATGGCAAACATCCGCCACTTTACACGCGCCGCGCGCATGCTCGATGTGACGCAGCCCGCGCTCAGCAGATCGATGGCAAAGCTCGAAAAGGATCTCGAGGTTCCCCTGTTCAAGCGCAATGAGGGCGAGATCGAACTGACGGCAGAGGGAGAGCGTCTCCTGCGCCGCGTCGATCGTATCCTGCGCGAGGTGGACAGTGCACGCGAGGAAGCTGGCAGTGCAAATGCTGAGGTCTCAAAGGAGTTCCGCCTCTCGTTCATCCACTCGCTCGGCAGCTATGTCCTGCCGCATATCCTGCAGGACTTTCGCGCGCTCTATCCCGACATCCGCATCCAGCTGAACCAGCAGGACTCGGCAACGCTCGCTCAGCAGGTCGCCGCCGGAGAGACGGATCTCTGCCTCTGCTCCACCATCCCGACGACAGAGTACAGCGCATGGGTCTACCTCTGGTCGGAGGAGCTTTTTGTCACCGTTCCGCTCGGACACCCGTTTGCCGAGCGAAAGAAAATCAATCTGAATGAACTGGTGGACGAGCCTCTGATCGCAATGAAGAGCAGCTACAGCCTACGCATCCTCGTCGACCAATTCTTTGACCTGGCGGGCATTCACCCCGAAATCACGTTCGAGGGGGACGATGTGTCAACGATGTCAGGACTGGTCGCAGCGGGACTTGGCGTAAGCCTCCTGCCAAAACTCGCGGGTGTCGAGCATCCGGAGCTGCGCTACATCCCCGTATCGTTCCCGATCTGCAAGCGTGCCGTCGGTGTCGCATGGAACACGCAGCGACAACTGCCCCCTGCGGCGATCTGCTTCCAACAATTCCTGATCCGTCGGTTTAACGACGAATCAAAGGGCATTTCGGACGAGTAAAGCACATAAAGATAGGGCATCGAATCGCTCCGTTAGAGAATTCGATGCCCTATTTTTATGCATTACGCTGCGATGTCTACGTTCTTTCCGAGATTCTGCACCGGATGGCTGGTTGCATAGGCCTGCTTGACCTGCTGCATAAGCTCGTGCGTCACCTGCCCACCGATCTGCTGTGCCTCGCGGTTCGTCCGCTGGAACTTGCTCGACCCAAGACGCCTCGGATCCATATTCTCCATGGACTGCTGTGCGGCACGGGATGCGCTCTGCGTTCCGTTCTGAACAACTCGATCCTGCGTCTGATGGAACTCTCCCTTGCCCAGCTTCGTGCCCGAGCCGAAGTTGGAGCCACCGATAACGGATGCGACCTCCTGCATCTTCGCATGTGTCACCTGTCCGCCGATGCGTTGCGCCTCACGGTTTGCCCGCTGGAAAAGGCTTGATCCAAAACCACCGCTTCTAATTGCCGGTATTGCCATAATGGGTCCCTCCATTTCATTCCCCACCCCATTCTCCTTTGGGATGTTATGCCTACATTATAATAGATAGAAATACTTTATGCAAGTGTAAATACCGCCGAAGAAATCCTTCAGCGGTATCTCATTATGATTTGTTTCCTTAGGATCCTGCCTTGAGACGACCGACGCGCACAATCTCGGATACCTGGACCTGATGTGTCTTGCCGTTCACATCGGCAATGACGCTCGGCTGACCGTCGGTGATGCTGACACCGATGATCTTGCCCTCGTAGCTCTGCGTCTTCACCGTTCCATCGCTGTTCTTGAGCGGTTTTTTATCATCACCCATGACCACGCTGTTCCACTGAACAGGCTGTCCGATCATGGAACTGAGCTGTCCGATGAGAACGGAGGAGTTGATGTTGTCGACGATCTTCGACACATTCTCAAGCCCCTTGGAGACATTCGTCATCTGCTCGAGTGCGGAGAACTGCGCCAGCTGTGAGAGATACTCACTGTTGTCCTGCGGGTCAAGCGGATCCTGATATTTCATCTGTGTGACGAGCAGCTGGAGAAAGGCATCCTTGCCGAGCGCGTCATTCTTCTTGTCCTTCGCTTTCGCCTGGTTCTGCGCTGCCTCGTAGTCAGACAGCTTCTGCACAACACCGCCGACGTTGATTGTATTCAGTGGATTTGAACTTGCCACGATATTTCCTCCTCGATCCGTTATACGCGATAGTCGACGCCATCCGTAGCAGTATTTCCGTTATTTTCCTCTGCCGTAATGGGAGCAACCCCCTCGACCTCATCCAGATAGTCGTCGGCATCGCCGCGCGTGTAAATCTGCGTCTCACCGCGATGACTGCTGCTCTGCTGCCATGCCTCCTGCCCCTGCCCCTGCGGCATCTGCCCGTCCGCGAGACCGGTATAAACACCGACGCGGTCGACCTTGAGTCCCTGGTTGTTCAGTTCCTGTCGGAGCTGAACGAGGGAGTTCTCGATCACATTGCGCACATGTGCGTTGTCGCTGTGGAACGATGCCTGTACGGCACCATCCGCACCAACCGCCACACGAAGCGTAAGCTCGCCGAGATGTTCGGGGCGCAGACGGATGACCATCTGCGTATCCGTGAGTGTGCGCATAAGTCGCGCCTGCTCCACAATCTGACGTGGAATCTCATAGTCTGGCTGCGGACGCTGTGCCTCTTGTACAGGTGCAGGAGAAACAACCTCCTGTATCGGCGTTGTGCCTGCATTCGGCTGCACTGCAATGGGCTGTGCGGGCTGCGGTGCCGTCTCCGTGGTGCGCGTCTGAACCTCAAAGGGCATCGTGGTCGTCATGCGCGCAGGCTGTTGCTCGCCCTGTGCTGACTGCTGCTGTGTGCCCTGTTCCGATGCATCACCCTGCGAAGTATCATGACGCATCGTACGCTGAGCAAGCACTGTAAGAGGGTTCGCAGTGCCATCGTCCGTTGTCAGATTCTCCCCAACGAGCGCTGTCGCCGTACGTACCGCAGGCTGTGTCTGCTCGGACTGCGCTCTGAGCATCGGAGCAACAACCGTCTCCGTCGCCGCCTGCAAATTCTCTGACTGCCCCTCAACAAGGGTGGCGATATTTGCAGCATTGCGCGAAGCATTCGCCTCTGCTGGAAGCGCCTCTGCTGTTGGGACGGTCTCAGCCGTAAGTACAGGTGCATTCTCGACTGTCAATGCGGGCTCTGTATTGAGCACGGCGCGCAACTGCGCGGGCAGTACGGTCTCAAGTGCCGCCAGACGCAGAACCCGCTCCGCGTTGGGGTTCTTCCCCGCCTCGGTACCCTGAACAGCTGCGCCGAGTTCTGCCGCTGCATTCTCCTGCACGAGCGGCTGTCCCTCGAGTGCGCGGAGGAGGTTGCGGCTCTTTGCCGCATTCTCCGGCAGGACCTGCAGGAGATTCTGCACGGCATTTTTCAGCTTTGTATCGCCGAGCTGATCTGCCGTCAGTCCGTATCGCTCCAAGATCTCTGTGAGCGCAGCATCAAGCCCCTCGTTCACATCGCTGTCCGCAAGTGGCACATCCGTGTTCACGAGAGCCGCAAGTGCTGCTACGGCAGCGGTTGGGATTGCTGCCTCATCTACCGACGCTGTTTTTTCTGTGCCGGGCTCCACCTGTTTCTGACCGGCGGCTTTCGGCATTTGTGCCGTCACATCCTGTGTGTCCTGCGACGGCGCAACACTTTCCGTCTGCAGCGTTTTCGTCTGTGCCGCATCGGCGGAAGTCACACGCGTCTCTGATTTTGCCGCCTCTGCATCCATTCCCTTTTGCAGTGCGCCAAACGTATCGCTGAACGAATTCTTCCCTGAGGTTGCCTGCGCACGATTCCCCGCAGATCCGCTGCGCCCCTTTGGCGCACCTGCCCCCGCGGAGATCCCATCAGCCGGTGTTACAGCCATGAGATTGCTTGCATTCATCTACACATCACCTCTTCTATTTTTTTATCGGAAGAAATTCATATTCCCTTAAATATTTTTTGGCATGGCACATTTCAGCGCGTCGCCAATATTCTCCGCACCAAAGATCTGCATATCCTCGAACTTCCCCTGCAGCTGCCGATAGTTCTTCATCGGCAGGAGTGCCGCGTGAAACCCCAGCCGCCGCGCCTCAGCAACGCGGAGCTCCGCCTGTGAGACGGCGCGCACCTCACCCGAGAGCCCGACCTCACCGCAGACGACCATATGCGGACGCGGCAGACGGTTCGCAAAGCTCGATGCCATTGCAACGCAGAGTGCGAGATCGGCAGCGGGCTCGTCGAGGCGGATGCCGCCCGCGACCTTGACGTAGACATCCGCCGCGCCGATGGGGAGTTTGACGCGCTTTTCGAGGACGGCAAGGAGCAGCTGTATGCGCTTCACGTCGACAGAGTCCGCCGTTCTGCGCGGCGGCTGGTACGGCGTCGGCGCAACAAGTGCCTGCACCTCGACGAGCAAGGGGCGCGTCCCCTCCACCGTTGGCACGATGATCGAGCCGCTCTCCATTGCGCGCTCGGAGAGAAAGAGCTTCGATGCGTCCGGCACATCGACAAGCCCGACGTCGCGCATCTCGAACAGACCAAGCTCGTTCGTGCTGCCGAAGCGATTTTTCACGGCGCGCAGCACGCGATACTCGGCGTTGCGCTCCCCCTCGAAGTAGAGCACGGTGTCCACGATGTGCTCGAGGACGCGCGGCCCTGCGAGGCTGCCCTCCTTCGTCACATGACCAATGACGAAGACCGCAATGCCAGCCGTCTTTGCAACGCGCATGAGCTCCATCGCGCACTCGCGCACCTGAGAGACGCTGCCGGGCGCGCTCTCAATGTCGGGACGGTACATGGTCTGGATGGAATCGATGATAAAGAGTGCGGGCTGCTCGCGCTCCACATGTGCGCAGATCGCATCGAGATTCGTCTCGCTGACGACGAGGAGATCGTCAGCAATCGCCTGCAGACGATCCGCACGCATGCGAATCTGCCGCGCGCTCTCCTCCCCCGTCACATAAAGGACGCGCTGTCCTGCGCGTGCAATGTCTGCCGAAACGCGCAGCGTGAGACTCGACTTGCCGACGCCGGGATCGCCGACGATGAGCACCATCGAGCCGGGGATGACACCCCCGCCGAGCACACGGTCAAGTTCCCCCGATCCGGTCGAGAAGCGCGGCAGATCCTCAACGGCAATCTCGCCGATTGCCTGCGGACGCTCCGCATTCCCCGTACCGACGCCCCTGCGCTCCTCTGCGGGCGGCGTGACAATCTCCTCCACAAGAGAGTTCCACGCACCGCAGCCGGGGCATTTCCCCATCCACTTGAGCGTATCATAGCCGCAGTTCTGACAGACATATGCAGTCTTTTTCTTCTTTGCCATAAAACCCGATTCTTTCCAAAGAAAAGGGACTGTTTCATTACAGTCCCTTCCATTTACTTATCAGAGCCCGCAGCACCGCACGGGCGAGCCAGTACAGCGACCAGCCCAGATTGAGGAGGAAGTCCCCCGCGCGCCCCGCGCGTGTCGGCGATGCCAAAAAATTGACAGACCGCTCATACTTCATGATAGGATGCCTGCTTATCGCCCTTGACGCGCTTGTTGCGGCTTGTATCCTTCTTTACGAAGTCAAGCCCGTCACCAGACTTGCGCACGGAGATGATATCCCCCGCCGTGAAGTCGCGTGCGAGAATACGCTCGGCAAGCTCGTCCTCGATGTTCTTCTGAATCGCACGGCGCAGCGGACGCGCACCGAATTTGACATCCGTCCCCTTCGAGATGAGCACACGCTTTGCCGACGCGCTGACCTCGATGTTGATCTCCTGCTCGGCAAGGCGTGCCTTGACATCGCGCAGGAGGATGTCCACAATCTTCGTCAGCTCGGGCTCTCCCAGTGCATTGAAGACAATCATATCGTCTATGCGGTTGAGGAATTCCGGACGGAAGATCTTCTTGACCTCCTCCATGACGCGCTTCTTCGCGCGCTCCTCGTCCGTGTCCTTCGCCTTTGCTCCGATGGAGAAGCCAATTGTGCCCGTCGTCGAACGCAGGTGGTTTGCACCTGCATTTGAGGTCATAATGATGATTGTATTGCGAAAATCCGTGACCGTGCCCTGCCCATCCGTGAGACGTCCGTCCTCAAGCACCTGCAGGAGCATGTGGAAGACATCGGGGTGCGCCTTCTCCACCTCGTCAAAGAGGATGATGGAAAACGGCTTCTTGCGCACGGCCTCCGTGAGCTGCCCCCCCTCCTCGTAGCCGACGTAGCCCGGAGGCGCACCGACGAGACGCGCCGTCGTATGCTTCTCCATGTACTCGGACATATCGAAGCGGATAATCGCATCCTCAGAGCCGAATACAGACTCCGCAAGTGCCCGTGCAAGCTCCGTCTTTCCTACGCCCGTCGAGCCGAGG
This sequence comes from Selenomonas timonae, assembly GCF_014250475.1. NCBI lineage: Bacteria > Bacillati > Bacillota > Negativicutes > Selenomonadales > Selenomonadaceae > Centipeda > Centipeda timonae. The sequence continues at coordinate 2,149,150 of NZ_CP060204.1, forward strand.
AAAAGGAAGGAGCCGATCGGGCGGCGCGGATCCTTGACACCCGCACGAGCGCGCCGCACCGCCTTCGAGACGGCGCGTACCGCCTCGTCCTGACCGATGACGCGACGCCCGATGTGCTTCTCGAGCGCGAGGAGACGATCGGACTCCTTCGCCGCGATTCGCTGGACGGGAATGCCCGTCCACTGCGCCACAACAGCAGCAATATCGTCCTCTGTCACCACGATCTCCGCCCGCTGATCCTCGCCGCGACGCGACGCCTCAAGCTGGGCGCGCAGTTCCTGCTCGCGGTCGCGCAGTTCGGCTGCCGCCTCATAGTCCTGCCCGCTGATCGCAGCATCCTTCTGCCGGACGATCTCCGTGATCTCCGCGCGCAGACCCACAAGCTGATCCGTTCCGCCCGTGTTCTTCATGCGCACGCGCGATGCCGCCTCGTCGACGAGGTCGATTGCCTTGTCCGGCAGCCAGCGATCCGTGATGTATCGCTTCGAGAGGCGCACAGCCGCGCGCACGGCGTTATCCTCGATGCGCGCACGGTGGAACTCCTCGTATTTGCTGCGCAGACCAAAGAGAATCTGCTCCGCATCCTCCTCGCCCGGCTCCTCCACCATAACGGTCTGGAAGCGGCGTGCGAGAGCGGAGTCCTTCGCAAAATGCTTCTTGTACTCGCTGAGCGTCGTTGCGCCGATGATCTGCATCTCGCCGCGCGCAAGAGCGGGCTTCAGAATATTTGCCGCATCAAGAGAGCCCTCCGCGCCGCCGGCGCGGATGAGCGTGTGAATCTCGTCGATGAAGAGGATGATGTTCTTCGCCTTAATGACATCATCCACGACATTCTTGAGCCGCTCCTCGAACTCGCCACGATACTTCGTCCCCGCCACGAGCGCCGTCATCGACAGTGTGACGACACGCTTGTCCTCGAGGAGGAATGGCACCTCGCCGTCTGCAATGCGCTGGGCAAGCCCCTCTGCAATCGCGGTCTTTCCGACCCCCGCCTCCCCGAGGAGGATGGGGTTGTTCTTCGTACGGCGTGCGAGGATCTGGATCACGCGGTCGATCTCCGCCGCGCGCCCAATGACGGGATCAATCCCGCCCGTCCGCGCAACGCCGATCAGATCACGCCCGAATTTCTTGAGCGATGCGGGCAGACCTTTCGCGCCTCCTTTGTTCGGTTTTCTGCGCGAGGACTTCTCCTTCGACTCCTCCGCCTCGCTCATGCGTTCAAGCACCTCGCTCTGCAGCTCCTCGATGTCGACGTCCAGCTCCTCGAGCGTATGGACGGCAGTGCCCTCCGCCTCCGTGAGCAAGCTGAGCAGAATGTGCTCCGTCGTCACAAAGGAACGCTCCTCGCGGGCGGTGTCGATTGCGCCCTGCATGACGCGCTGGGCACGGCGCGTGTAGTACGGTACATCCTCGGCCGGGTGCAGGACATCCTGAAACCCGTCCGAATTGCGAATCACCTGCTCCGCACTGTCATAATCCGCGCCGAACTTATCCAGCACCTCCGCTGCAATGGTGTCACGCATGTGCATGATCCCCAGCAGAAGCTGGCCTGTTCCGATGTATCCCTTGCCGCGCCGCTGCGCAATATACTGTGAAAACTCTACGGCTTTAATCGCCGCCTGTGTAAAAAATTGACGGTAGTTCAAGCTGTCCCCCTCCTCATCCCTGCGTTCGATATTTTTGTAAGATCGCGCGCACACGCGAAGCGCGTATGGCGCTGATTTCCCCCGTTGATAGATTTTCGTTTTCTGCCGCATACTTGAGATAACCGTCGCGTGCCGCAACGATGATCTCCGCATAGCAGTCCGGTGTCACCTCTTTGATGATCCCCCGGTCAATGCCGTAGCGCACGCGCGAAACGAGAGCGAAGAGCTCCTGCTCCGTCAGCGAGCGCGCATAGGACAGGATGCCAAAGGCACGCCATATGCCGTCCTCGATCCCATCCTTACCAAAGTAGGAAAGTGCCTTGCGTGCACGCCGCTCATGTGCGGCGATCTCTCCCGCAGCCGTCTGCAAATTCTCGATCATCTCCGCCTCTGAGTAACCGAGGGTGAGCTGATTGGAAATCTTGTAGAAATGTGCCCCCTCGCCAATCCCCTCGAGCGGGTGCACAGCAAGTCCAAGCTGCGGCGATGTATTGACAATATTCTCGATGTTGCGCGTGTATACCAGCCCCGGCAGATGAAGGATGACCGAGGCGCGCAGCCCCGTCCCAAGGTTCGTCGGATATGCCGTCAGGTAACCCATCGTCTCATCAAAGGCGAGGTCGAGATGCGCCTCGATATAGTCATCTACGCGCGACGCCATCTCGAATGCCTGCGTAAGCGAAAGCCCCGGCGACATCGACTGAATCCTGAGATGATCGTCCTCATTGACGAGAATGCTGATGCGCGTATTGGCGCTGATATATGCGAGCCGATGCGGCTGCACCTCGGCAAATTTCTCACTAATAAGGCGCTTCTCGATTAGAACCTCACGCTGCAGAGCCGTCAGCTCATCGAGTGCAATGCGGTCAAACGGCTGCCCAAGCTCTGCCCCGAGTCCCGCAAGGACAGGGTCAAGTGTCTCTTGAATCTGCGCCAGCTGCGCGAGATTGGCACGCCCCGGGAACGGGAGCGATACGAGATTGCGTGCCAGCCGCACGCGGCTCGAGATCACGACATCGCTGTCCGCGCCCTCCGTGCCGAACCACGAGAGCCGACTGCTCCGAAGGAGCTCATCAACTGCCATAGGGCTGCTCCTCCATGCGGCTCTCGAGGCTGCGAATCCGATCGCGGTACTCCGCAGCCTTCTCGTACTCCTCGCGCGCCACCGCCTCCTTCAAGCGGGCGCGCAGCTGCTCCGCCTCCTGACGAAGCATGATCGAACTCCCCGAGCGGCGCGGAATCTTGCCGCGGTGGACACTCGCACCGTGAATCCGCCGCAGGAGCGGCGTGAGCTCGTGATGAAACGTCTCGTAACAGACCGAGCAGCCAATCTGCCCCGTCTGCGGAAAATCCTGAAACTGCACGCCGCAGTTCGGACATGTGATATGCGGTGCGTCCTCTTCTGCCGCTGTATCCTGCTGGTTGCTGCCGAAGATTCCCTTAAGGAAATCCTCTGCCGAGACATTTTCCTGCTGTGCGCGGAAGATCGATGCTCCATAGCGTGCCGCGCAGCTCATACATATATTTTTTTCACTCCGACCGCCCGGCCCGATCTGCACAATGTGCACAATCGCGTCATTGCGGCCGCATTCCTCACAGATCATAACGATTGCCTTTCCGTCCGGCGCCTCTGATGCAGCGTCCTTTTTATCTATATCGAACAGCTATCGGAAATTCTCCAGTGTCAATATCATTGTTTTCAGCATTTGGACACGCTCCTTAGCGGCGAGGGTCTCCGAGTGGAACAGCCCCGTCACCACCTGCATGAGAAGCGCAGCCTCGCGCGTCTCCACCATCCCGTGTTGGGCGAGGTAACGCACCATCGACTGCACCGTCTCCATGTCGGTCTCTTCGTTGATCTTCGACAGCATGTCCTGATAGACGAGATCACGCAGCGGCACTTGAACAATGCGGATGAACCCGCCCAGCCCGCGCCGCGACTCTACTACGAATCCTTTATCCTGCGTAAAACGCGTGGAGAGCACATAGCTGATCTGCGACGGCGCGCATGAAATCTCATCTGCAATCTCCGTCCGCCGCAGCTCCACCTGCCCATCCTGCCGTGTGGCGAGCTGACGGAGAATGTAGGACTCAATCATATCGGCAATGTTGCTCATCATATCACCTTCTCTGTTTCCTTAATTGTGCTTTTCTATATTATATTTGTTTTTTTGACTTTTTGCAAGTAGCAATTATATTTTGGTAGATATTTTTATACGAGCATATCCCAATAGGTGTTGATTGAAAATCAAATCATACTTGCAAAGTAATAACTTTTAGGGCATAATCACGCATATCATGTCCCGAAAGGAGTATCCATATGCTCAAAAAGATTGCGCTCGCTACCATCGCTGCCGTTGCACTCTCCGCTGCAGCGCCTGCGCTCGCGACGGACTATCTGGCGAATACGAAGTCCGGCAAGTTCCACTATGCCACCTGTCGAACGATCAAACATCCCGACGCGCCGCATTTCGTTCCCTACAGTTCGCGCGAAGCAGCGATTTCCGACGGCTATGAGCCCTGCGGCGTATGTCGTCCGTAACAGCAAAGAGGCACCGGTATAACCGGTGCCTCTTTGCTATGTTGCGTGCCATGCGCCTCCTGCCGTGAGCAGAAGTTTGCGCTCGTGGTAGGCACCCACACGACGCCTGTGTGCGATGCTGACAACAGCAGCGTCCGCACAATCCGTCCAGAGGAGCCGATACATGCGATCCTCGTTCTCCTCGTCAAGCGCCGAGGTCGCCTCATCGAGAAAGATCCATTTTGGCTTCAGCAACAGCGCCTTTGCAAATGCAAGTCTCTGCTGCTCGCCGAGCGAGAGTACCTGCGCCCAGTTCTCCTCCTGATCGAGACGCGGGATAAATGACGCCAAATTCGCCTTTTCGAGAGCAGTCTCAATCTCTGCCGTATGCGCCGCATCCTCCGCTGCGGGATAGAGAAGTGCCGCACGCAGCGTCCCCATTGGCAGATAGGATTTCTGCGGCAAGAAGAGCATCTCCGCTCCCTGCGGCATGGTAATGCTGCCAGATCCATACGGCCAGATTCCCGCAATCGCGCGCAGGAGAGTACTCTTGCCAATGCCCGAGGGTCCCTCGATGAAGAGGTGCTCCCCGCGCGTGAGATCAAAGGAAAGATCCTTTGTCAGCACGCGCCCATCCGGCTGACAGACGGTAAGCTCCTTGACCGAAAGGCTCTCTCCTGCCTCTGTGCGGCGCACATTGGAGGCAGACATCGTGCGCTCGACCTGCTCCATGTGATTGCGGAAGTCCGTAAGACGGTGCACGACCGTCTGAAACTGTGCAATCGACGCCTCCGTTGGCGAGTAGTAGCGCAGGACGAGGAAGGACAGAGAGTTGACGACCTGCTGAAATGCAACCGCCGTCTGCATCAGTCCGCCGAACTGCATCTCCCCAGCGAAGATGCGCGGCACAGCAACCATATACGGAAAGAGGAAACCGATGCGCCAGTGCAGCTCCGTGACCCACGTGAGTTGTACGCGCCGCAGCATGAGGCTGAAAAAATTCCGCCGCACGTCATTGAATCGCCCAAGCGCCCCTGCGCTCTCGCGCTCCTCTCCGCCGTAGAACGCTATGCTCTCGAAATGCTCACGCAGACGTGCAAGCCCAAAGCGCAGATCTGCCTCATACTCCTGCTGGCGGTTACTCAGGCGCACGATTGGACGCCCCGCCCAGAGCGTTGCCCCTGTGCCAAGCAGCGCATAAAGAATCGCAAGCCACACCATATAGCCGGGCAGGGCAAAATTCTCGCCGAAAAGAGGAATATCCAGAATACCCGACAGTCCCCAAAGAACTGCCCCGAAGGACGAGATGCGCATTGCGGCATTGAAGATCCCGAGCGTCAAATTGAGAAAGTACGAGACGAAGAGACGCACGTCATCTGTAATGCGCTGGTCGGGGTTATCGACAGCGCTCTTTCCATCCACGCTGAGTTCCTCATCAATCTGCATGAGGTAGTATGTCCGCCCCGAAAGCCAGCGGCGGACGAAGTCATCAACGAGCCACGTGCGCCATTTGATCTCAAGGTATTGCATGAGATAGTTGCGCCCGACCTCCATCGCGATGAAGGCAACCATATACATCGGCCAGTATTTCAGATAGAAAAAGAAGCTGTCCGAATCCATCTCCTGAATGGTATCGTAGAACATCTTCTGCCATGCATTGTAGTCCACCATGACGGAAACATAGTACGCCTGCAGACCGAGAATCACGGCGGCGAGCAAGAACATCGTCCATCGCGTACGCATACGCCAAAAGCCGCGCATGAGACTCCATACATCGCGGAAAAAGGCGCGGTTATATCGTGTCAATCCATCACTCCCCCATCAAGGCACGAAAAGAACCACGCAGCTGCGTGGTTCTTTCGAGCCATATGCTCACTATGTGAATGCTTAGAAATCTGCCGTAACGGAGAGCATGAAGTTCCGGTGCTCGCCAAGATTGACGCGATAGCCGCCGCCCGTTGCCTGCCAATAACGACGATCGAGTACGTTATTCACATCGAGCCGAACTGTAACAGGCATCGTTCCCATATGGAAGGAATAGCGCGTCCCCAGATCCATGCGGAACCACGGTGCTACGCGCAGCACATTGTTCGGATCGTAATATGCCGATCCTGTGTAGAGGAATCGAGTGGAAACCGAAAGCCCGGGAACACCGTGCACATCCTGTTCCACACTCATAACAAATTTCTTGTTTGCAACGCCTTCCAATGTATTACCGTTATAATTTTCCTGACCATAACGAGCGTCGATCCATGTCAGACCGCCAAGTACGCGCGTACCCGTGCGCGGCTCACCAAAGAACGAAATCTCAAGTCCACGGCTCGTATAGTCCACCTGACGCTGATAATATGTGCTCGAGGTAACATAGTCATCAATCGTAGTTGGCTTCTGCAGCTCATAGATGCTGAGAGCGGTTGCAAATTTTCCGAGGTCAAATTTGACGCCCGCCTCCGTGGACTTCGTCTTGATCGGCGCAAACACCTCACCGGCATTGAGAGACCATCTGTCCGCCGTACCGCCCTCCTGCAGTCCCTGCATATAGGTCGCGTAGAGGGAGATCTTCGGCGTTGCCTTAAAGAGGATGGCATAGGCAGGACTCCAAGCCGCCTCATTGTAACTTGCTGACCGCAGCCCCGTGGTACGGCTGAAGCTCTCCGTCTTGATCTTCTGATAGCGCGCCCCGAGGATGAACTGCCACCGCTCATTTGGTACGGTGATGACATCGGTAATCGCAAGCCCCGAAAGGGTGGATTCTCCCGTCTTGGGCAGAGACAGCCCCGTATAGCCCTGTACGCCCTGCCATACAATATTATATAGATTTGTATTGTATGCATTGAGCGTCTTCGTATTCGTATACGCTGTCCAGTGCGTACGGTTATATGCAACGGTCATCTCGTGTGCGAGATCGCCAGTTTGGAACTTTCCCTTCGTACCGATTTCCTGCGTATTCGCCCTGCTTTCTCTAGGGAACGCATAGTTAATGACACGCGCCGTGCCATCGGTTCCCGTCAGGCGAAATACGTTGTAGGTATAATCCTGCTCACTGTGGCGCAGTCCTGCCGCCGCATATGCAGACCAGTTCTCATCAAAATCATAGTCCGCACGCAGAAGGGCATAGCGCTCCTTGGCATCGAGGAAGGTGCCATCCTCTCCGAGATTCAATTTAGAAGAAGGTGACTTTGGAATCGACCCGTACGCTGCGACCATAGCATTCGACATACGCAGAGAAGTTGTCTCGTTCTTGAACTCGCGATGCAGATACCCCGCATCGAGCGAGGCACGCCACTTGTTCCTGCGCATATCGAGAGCGATCGCAGCGCCCGTTGTCTCCTGCTTCTCACGGTCGAATGTGGTCGATCCGTTGCGATGCGTAAGGTTGATGCGTACACCGTATTCCTTGTTCTTGCCGAAGCGCTCACCGACATCCACGCTCTGACCGAACTGGCTGCCGTTCCCATAGGAGAGCGTAAAGCGGCGGATCGGCTCATCCTTAGCGCGCTTCGGCACGAGATTGATCGATCCTCCAACACCACCGTTTGGCGCCATGCCGTAGAGGAGTGCACCTGGTCCCTTGAGGATATCGACACGCTCCACTGCATTGAGGCTGTTCGTATAGTTTGGCGCGATATTGTATAGCCCGTTAAATGCAATGTCGCCACCCTGCAGCTCCATCCCACGCACTGTCCACATGTTACTTGCAGATGAACCCGAGGATTCCTGTACCGCAGGATCGTCAGCGATAAGATCCTGTATGGTCTGCGCCTGCCGATTCTGAATGTGCTCCTCCGTGAAGCTCAGCACATTGAACGGCGTCTCCATAAAGTCGCGCTCGCCGAGGACACCGAGCTGCGATTTGCGCGCAACCTGTCCGCCCGCATACGATTCCGTAACCGGCTCCGTGACCGGCTGCGTCTGCGGCTCCTCCGCGCGCTGACCGACGACCTCGACCTCGCCGAGATCATAGGTCTGAAAATCATCCGCATGCACCGCATCCGCTGCATATGCTGCTGTTGGCAGTATGACCGCGCTAGCAAGTGCAAGTGTCCCCCCCCCGAGGACAGACTTAAAGTTCATTCCCAATTGTTTCCTCGCTTTCCATAGCATACAATTATAACATCCCCCAATAGATGTGCCCAGAATTATACAAAGAATGATATTCTTTGTCAACAAAAAGCGCCGAAATTACGGCGCAGAAGAAAATTTAATCTAATGGAATCACTAATACCGTCGCAAAAATTCGCGTCCGAACACGGTAACGGTGTAGTAGAATCCAATGAGGAACGGGAGGTATTCGGCGATGAGGCGCCAGCAGACGGCAACAATCCCGACAGTGCCTGCGGGGACGGTCGCGGCAAAGAGGAGGACGAAGCCGCCCTCGGCAATGCCGGAGCCGCCCGGCGTTGGGCTGAAGTAGAGGAGCATATTGAGGAAGATAATGCGCCCCATAACAGTGTACCAGTCGGCATCCGTAACGCCGAGTCCGAGCAGGAGGCACGGCACGACGGCGTAGATACAGAGGAGGTTCAGCCCCGACTCGGCGAAGACGACGAGCATCTGACGAGGCGCGCCGAGGAGGAGCGAGATTGCGCTCTTTGTATCGCGGTAGAGTCCGAAGAGCTGATGCCGCTTCTTGTCGCGCAGGCGACGCGCGATCCAGACGACGAGATAGTCGAGGTAGCCACGCCGCGCACCGACGACGATAAGGACGATGCCGACGAATGCGGCAAGCGTGACCGCCATGAGGACATCATTCGATATCCCCGGCACAATCCCCTCATCGTGCAGGAAGATGAACGGCATACAGAGCGCGAGAAAGAAGATCGAGAGCAGCGTCCGCACAATGACGAGAACAGCAGCCTTACCCGTGGGGACGCCCGCATGGCGCAGGAACATGACCTGTGCGACAGCGCCGCCCGTCGCCCCTGGAGTGAGGAGCGCGAGGAAATAATTGCCGAAGATCACCTGTACCGCTTGGTACAGTGTGATTTTTTCGTTGGAAATCTTCACGAGATGCATGAGTCGGCTGCCGTCGAAGAACATCCCAAGCCCGACGGCGAAGAGCGCCAGCAGCAGCGACCACGGATGAAAACGCGTCAGATTGTGGAGAGTATTGATGTCCACAGTCGTGTAGATGACCGCAGCAGATATACCAACAACAAGCACAAAAAGAAAGAGGAAGCGCCGCGCAAATTTGCTCATGCTCTACGCTCTCCCCTTTCTCCTACTCGTTCAAATACTCTTCATGCGCCGCAAAGGCATTGTGGCTGTGGATGGACTCCTCATTCTCGCATTCCAGTGAGAAATATGCAAGCCCGGGCAGCTTGCGCAGTGCGAGCACTGTATCGCGCAGGATGTCCTCAACGAATTTCGGATTCTCATATGCCGCTTCGGTGACATACTTCTCATCCGCACGCTTGAGCAGCGGATAGATCGGCGCAGATCCCTGTCGTTCGAGAAGTTCTGCCAGATCCTCGATGTAGATACACGGCACCCCCTCGCGATACCTGAGCCGCACGCGCGCCGTGGATCGCTGATTGTGCGCCCCGTAGGCGGAGATCTCCTTGCTGCACGGGCAGAGCGAGGTGAACGGCATTGCTAGTCCGAGTTCAAACTGCATCGGCTCGCCGCACCGTTTGCGCCCCGTAAAGGAAGCGTCCACATCGAGCAGCGACGTGCGCCCACTGACGGGCGCCTTTTTTTCAAGAAAATAGGTAAAGGCAAGCGATACCTCAGCCGCCTCTGCATGAAGACGATCCAATGCCTCCGTGAGCATGGCGTCCATCTCCTCCTCGGCGAGCGGTTTCTCGCTCCACGGCAGGAGGATCTCGAGGAAGCGGCTCATATGCGTCCCCTTGAATTCCATCGGCAGGGAGACGGTGAACGCGATGCGCGCAAGTACCTGCTGATAGCCGCCCGCCTGCTTCTTGATGAGGAAGGGCAGACGCACTTCCTTGACGCCGACGCGTTGAATCGCAATGCCACGTTCATCCTCGCGGTTCTGTACATCCAGCATCATCGTACTCCTGCCGCATACGGGATCGGGTCGCGCCGTCCCGCCTCGGCAAAGCCGCGCAGACGCAGGACACAGCTGTCACAGACGCCGCACGCCTCCGCACCGCCGCGATAGCAGCTTGTCGTCAGTTCGTACGGTGCGCCGAGCTCAGTACCGAGACGCACGATCTCTCCCTTCGAGAGATGCTGCAGCGGCGTCTCGACAACAATGCGCCGTCCACGCTCGGTGGCAGCTGCCGTCGCCGCATCCGCCGCCGCCTGAAATGCGGCGATGAATTCGGGGCGACAGTCGGGATAGCCTGAGTAGTCCACAGAGTTTACGCCGATGTAGAGATGAGTCGCCCCTACGCGCTCCGCAAAAGCAAGTGCATAGCTCAGAAAGATGAGATTGCGCGCAGGAACATAGGTGACGGGAATCTCCGTGCGGTCTGCATCCCCCGCGGGCACTGCGATGCTGTCGTCCGTCAGCGCAGAGCCGCCGATTGCATTCATATTTGTCTCAATGATGAGATGTTCCGCGACATGATAGTGTGCAGCAATCCGCTTTGCACAGTCCAGTTCGCGGTCATGCCGCTGATGATAGTCGAAGCTGATCGGATAGAGTTCATAGCCCGCTGCGCGCGCAACCGCCATGCAGGTACAGCTGTCGAGCCCGCCCGAGAGCAGGATTACTGCTTTTTCCCCCATATCGTGCCCTCTCATCCGCGCAGCGAGCGAACTGCTGCGGCAATGTCCTTTGCACCATAGATATAGGAACCTGCGACGAGCACATTTGCCCCCGCTGAGCGCACAGACTCTGCCGTCTCTGCATTGATGCCGCCGTCCACCTCGATGTCGACATCCAGCTCGTTATCCATGACCGTATGATAGAGCGCGTGAATCTTGCCGAGCGTATTTTCGATGAATTTCTGCCCGCCAAAGCCGGGGTTGACCGTCATGAGGAGCACCATGTCCACATCGTCGATCAGCTCCTCAAGGGTGTAGATCGACGTGCCGGGGTTAAGGGCTATGCCCGCCTTGCAGCCCGCCGCCTTGATCTGCTGAATCACGCGGTGTGCGTGGCGCGTCGCCTCGACGTGGAATGTGATGATGTCCGCGCCCGCCTTTGCGAACGGCTCGATATGGGTCTCGGGATGCTCGACCATGAGGTGCACGTCAAAGACCGCCTTGGATACCTTGCGCAGGCTCTCCACGACGCAGGGACCGAGGGTGATGTTCGGCACGAACGTCCCGTCCATCACGTCAATGTGGATGTACTCCGCACCTGCCTCCTCCACGCGGCGGACATCCGCCCCGAGATTTGCAAAGTCCGCCGAAAGGATGGACGGTGCGACGATCGTGGGACGCTCGATGTGGATGTGCTCCTCTTCGAGCATTTCTTCTTCGTGATCATGTTCGTGTGCCATTGGATTCTCCTATTTTCTTTTCAATTTTAGTTCATCGAGCAGTGCGATGTAGGCATCATACCGCTCGCGTGAAAGTTCTCCTGTCTCTGCAGCCGCCTTGACGGCGCAGGACGGCTCGTGGCTGTGACTGCACGGTGCGAAGCGGCAGCTCGCATGGCGGGCAAACTCCGGAAAGCACGCCGCGAGCTCCTCGGGCGCGATCTCCGTCAGCTCCTGCTGTGTAAAGCCCGGCGTATCGACCACATAGCCCCCTGCAAACGGGAGCAGTTCAGCGCGGCGCGTCGTGTGGCGCCCGCGCCCGATCTTCTCGCTGACCACTCCCGTCAGAAGGGCAAGCGATGGGTCGAGCGCATTCAGCAGGGAGGACTTCCCCGCCCCCGAGGGTCCCGCAAACACGGTGATCTCGCCCGCAAGGCGCTCGTGCAGCTCACGCAGTCCCGTCCCCTGCTCCGCCGAGACGCGCAGAACGGGATAGCCCGCTGCCTCGTATGCCGCAAGAACGTCCTCCGGTGTTCCCTGACAGAGATCCATCTTGTTCACACAAAGAGCGATTTTCTTGATGCCCGAGCGTTCTGCGAGCACGAGGAAGCGGCTCACAACGAGTGGGTGCGGATCCGGCAATGCCGCCGCGACGGTGACAACGATCTGCGTAAGGTTCGCCACGCGTGGTCTCTGCAAGAGGTTCGTGCGCGCCTCAATGCGCTCGATCACGCCCTCATCGGATGATATGCGTTCAAGTGAAACGATGTCACCGGGGACAGGCGTCAGCTCGCTGCGCCCCTTCTTCACCCTGCCGCGCAGCTTGCAGAGGATCATATGATCCTCTGTCGCGACATGGAGTACATTGTTATAGACCTTTAGGATACGTCCCTGCTCCGCCACCATGCACTCCCTACTCCGTTTTTTCCGTCTGGATGCGGCGTCCGGCGGGATCCTTGTCGTTTTTCTTGCTGTCGCCGCCCTTCGCATCTTCCTTGGAACCGGAGGTTTTCTTGCCGCTCGAGACCACGAGACGTACGGTACTGCCGCTGTCCGCCTCACTGCCTGCAGAGGGCGACTGGCTGACGACAGTGCCCGCCGCCTGTGTGCTCGCCTCCTCCGAGATACTACCAACCTTCAGACCGCTGCCCTCAATCATCGTGCGCGCACGATCCGAGGGAACGCCCTTCACATCGGGAACGCTGATCTTCTTGACCTTCTGCCCCTTACTGACGGTGATGTCCACGGATTGCCCCTTGCTGATCCGCGTCCCGCTGCGTGGATCCTGCGAGATGACCGTGCCGCTGTCCTCATCGGAGAACGTCTCGTAGGCAGAACCGAGGCGCAGCCCCATCTGCTGGAGTTTGTCGATCGCATCCGACTGTTTCAGTCCGCGCAGGTTTGGCATCTCGAGTTCCTCGCCGCCCTTACTGACATAGATGGTGATCGTACGCTCCTCCTTGACCGTTGCACCTGCCTCGGGGCTCTGCGACACGACGACGCCCACGGGTACGGAGGCATCATAGGTCTCGGCGACCGTGACGCGCAGATGCTGATCCTCGAGAATCTGCCGTGCGAGCGTAAGCTGCTTGCCCGTCACATCGGGCACTGTGATTTCCACAGAGCTCCAGAACTTTCCAAAGCTCAGGAAAAATCCTGTGAAGAAGCCGAGCAGTAGGATGAGGACAAGACCAAATTTGAATTTCTTCGTGCGGAAGAAGGACTTCTCCTCTGTCTCCTCCATTGCCGTCTCTTCCTCCGCCTCCACAACGGCGCTGATCTCCTGTGCCTCCACAGGCGTGAGGACGCGCGTCGCATCGGGATCGAATGCCGGCATTGCCGCCGTGTCGCCGCGCATCATCTGCTCCGTGCGCATGATGTCCTGCACGAGCATACGGCTGTCCGGGCGCAGAGCCGGGTCCTTTGCCATCATACGCGTGACGAGAGCCTCAACCACGGGCGGAATGTTCGGCACGAGGGAGCGCACGGGCTGCGGCTCCTCCTCGAGATGTTTGCGGGCAATGCTTACTGCCGTATTTCCATCGAAAGGAATTCGTCCCGTCAGCATCTCGTAGAGGACGACGCCGAGGGAATAGACATCCGACTTCGGTGTGATGATCGTTCCGCGCGCCTGCTCGGGTGAGAAGTAATGCACCGAGCCCATGATGTTGTCATTGTAGGTCATCGTGGACTCTGTAACCGCGCGCGCGATGCCGAAATCCGCGACCTTGACGTTGCCGTCAGGCATGACAAGGATGTTGTGCGGCTTGATGTCACAGTGCACGAGGTTGTTTGCATGCGCCTGTGCGAGCGCCCCTGCGATCTGACGCGTGATATGCAGCGCCTCGGCGGCGGGCACGGGTCCCTCCTCCTTGATGCGCTCCTTCAGCGTACGCCCCGGAACGTATTCCATGACGATGTAGTGCCGCCCCTCGGCGACACCGACATCGAATACGTTGACGATGTTTGGATGCGTAATGCGCGCTGCCGCCTTTGCCTCGCGCTGAAAACGCGCGATGAACTCCGTGTCATTCTCGTACTGCTGGTGGAGAATCTTGACGGCGACGGTGCGCTCCAAGAGCTGATCCTTTGCCCGATAGACATCTGCCATTCCGCCGCTGCCTACCAGCATTTCCAGCGCGTAGCGTCCATCCAAGACACGCTCGACCATGTTCGTTCCTCCTAACGCCTCTGCCATCACTATCTCAGAAAGGGTGCGTTGAGCGTATTCATCGCTGCCCTTCAAAATACGTTCGTATCACCTGATGTGCAATCCCTGCCGCTGCGCGCCCGCCGAAGCCGCCCTCCTCCACGAGGACGGCAACGACGATCTTTTGACCGCCGCGCTCTGCCGAGCCGATGAACCATGCGTGATCTGTTCCGCTCGCATTCTCTGCCGTGCCGGTCTTGCCCGTGACGCGCACACCGGCGACATCCGCCGCCGTGCCTGTACCTGCGGCAACGACATCCGCCATATAGCCGTCGATGACAGCCGCTCGTTCCGCCGTCGTCGCTGTCCGCCATACCTGTGGACGCGCCTCATAGAGAGGTGTCCCGTCCGCCGTCAGAACCTGCCCGACCAGATACGGCTGCATCATGCGCCCGCCATTTGCAAAGGCATCCGCAACGAGCGCCATCTGCAAGGGCGTGACGAGCAGCGCCCCCTGCCCGATGCCGAGCTGCGCGATCTCCCCGTCACCGAGTGATTTTAGATCAGGGACATGCGCCTTTGCCATCGGAATCTCGGTATCCGTCAGCTCTGCACCGATTCCGAAGCGATCAAACGCCGATGAAAGACCGCTGCCACCAAGGCGCAGGGCGAGCGTCGCAAAGGTGACGTTGCAGGATTCGCGCAGCGCATCTGCAAGTCGGAGCTTTCCGTGCACCTCGCCATGCGGCTCATGAAGTACGTAATCCGAACCGATCGCAAGTTCCCCCGTACAGGTGAACACCTCGTCGGAATTCGTCACACCCGCGGTGAGCGCAGCGTCGGCAATGAGCGTCTTGAATGTCGAGCCGGGGGGGTAGAGTCCCTGCGCCGCGCGGTTCAGCAGAGGGCTGTCCGCGCGTGCCGTGAGTTCATCCCAGTTCGCCGCCGCAGAGGCGGGATCGTAGGAAGGAGAGCTCACCATGGCACGGATTGCCCCCGTCTCTGCATCCATGACGACGACCGCACCGCGTCGCCCGTCAAGAGCGTTCCATGCGGTCTCCGAGAGCTGCGCATCGACGGTCAGGCGGACATCATAGCCCGCATCTGCACGCAGAAGCGTACGCAAAGGTCCCATATGCGCGACATCCAAGGTCACGCCGCTGAGTTCCTGCCCCGCCGTCTGCTCCACGCCCGTTGCGCCGTAGCGCTCCGTCTGATAGCCTGTCACAGGCGCGAGGATTCTGCCGTAGGGATAGGAGCGCATACCGTCCGCCGCACTCTCCGCGAGCACGTTCCCCGCACGATCCACAATGCGCCCGCGCCGAATGCCCTGCTCCATCAGCGCAGAGCGCGTATTGAGCGGATGGGCGGCGAGCATAGCCCCATCCCAAACACTCAGCTTTGCGAGATAGAGAATTTGAACACCGAGCAGGGCGAGCAGGAATGCCGCCGCGACTGCCATATGCTTTCGGAGTTTCCGATCAGCCATCCGCTGCCCCCCTCCTCTCGCCCGAGAGTGCCGTCAATATGCCGACAAGAATGAAGCTCGCCGACATTGAGCTGCCGCCGTAGCTGACAAACGGCAGCGTGATGCCCGTGAGCGGCAGGAGTTTCGTCACACCTGCCGTGATGATGAACGCCTGTAGCAGGAGACTTGCGGCACAACCCGCCGCGAGCAGCGACTCCTCCGCACGCGGCACACCCATCGCGATGCGGCTGCCCCGCCAGAAGAGAAGAGCGTAGCACATGAGAACGAAGACGGCTCCGATCAGCCCGAACTCCTCGGCAATCGCCGCAAAGATAAAGTCCGTGTGCACCTCGGGGATGAGCAGCGGATGCCCCTCTGCAAAGCCCGTCCCCCAGATGCCGCCCGTACCGATGGCAAAGAGCGACTGCACGACCTGATAGGACATACCGTTCGGATCCGCCCACGGATGCAGCCAGATGTCGAAGCGCACGCGGACGTGCCCGAAGAGCGCGTAGCTGAGTGCCGCCGCCACGAGGATGAACAGCCCCGCGAGGAACACGTAGGATTTACGCCCTGTCCCCATATAGGTCATAAGCACCGCCATCCCGAAGAAGAGCAGTGCCGCGCCGAGATCGCGCGCGATGACGAACATGAGGACGGCAAGCCCCCAGAGTACGACGAGCGGCGCGATGAACCGCACGGGCGGTAGATGGAGAAAAAGGAAGCGCCGCGCGGGCAGGGTCAGCACTGCACGATGGTCGGCGAGATACGCCGCAAGAAAGAAGATGAGCAGGATCTTGCCGAACTCCGAGGGCTGCACGGAAAAGCCGCCAAACGCGAGCCAATTCGTATTGCCGCCGATGCTCACGCCGAACAGCAGCGGGAGGAGCAGGATGATCGTCGTCGCAATCCCCAATACATAGGGATAGGCAAGGAAATTCCTCAGATGCTCCCACAGAACAACCGTCAGCGCCCAGAAGGCGATGCCGACGCACGCCCATCGAAGCTGTGCCGTGAACAGTTCGGGCTTCAGCCGTGCAATCTCCGCAAGGCCGACGGCGAGAAGCAGATAGGCGAGCGAAAGAGGAACGCTGTCCAATCTGCGCTGCGCCGCAAGTACATAGCTTGCGGCGCCCGCGCAGATGAGGAGTGCGAGCCACGGCAGATATGCGAGCTGCGTGTGCCAGTCAAATACCCATCCCGCCTGCCCTGCCCCCTGTTTCAGAAACAGAACGCCGAGCGCGCAGAGGAGCAGCCCCACAGGCGCGAATTTCAGACCCGCTGTCATGGCATTTCGTAGGCAAGGGCAATCGCCGTGATATTGTCGCTGCCGCCCCCTGCGAGCGCCTGCTCCACCATGCGCTCCGCTACATTTGCAAAATCTCCGCCGAGCAGGGCGGCAAGCACGGCATCGTCCACCATATTTGTCAGACCGTCCGTCGCGAGGAGCAGACGGTCGCCCGCCTCAAGCGGGAAGGAATCCCCGTCCACGTGCAGCCGCTCCTCGATGCCGACGGCACGCAGGAGAACATTCTTGCGCGGATGGTGCTGCGCCTCCGCCTCGCTGAGTTCACCACGCGCGACGAGTTCCTCCACATAGGAGTGGTCGCGCGAGACCTGACGGAATACGCCGCGCCGCAGGAGATAGAGACGGCTGTCCCCGACGTGCGCGTAGTACGCCATCCCTGCAGCTTCATCCACATGGAGGACGGTCGCCGTCGACCCCATCCCCTCGTAGGAGGCGTTCCCCGCCGAGGCATCCAGCACCTGCTGATTGGCGCGCAGGACGGCGCTTTTCAACGTCGCCGTATCCATCGCCGCCCCCTCGTTTGCCATATCGTGGACGGCGGCGACCACCATGCGGCTCGCGACCTCGCCCGCCGCATGACCACCCAGCCCGTCGGCAACGACATAGACCGCAGGAGCAAATACGCCGTAGCTGTCCTCATTCGATGTCCGCACGCGTCCGATGTCCGACGCACTCGAAACCTCTATCATGTGCTTACCTCTCAAAACGCAGGGCAACGGCGCCGATGCGAAGGACATCGCCCGCGCGCAGATACGCCCGCCCCGTCAGCAGCCCATCGTTCAGATAGGTGTGATTGCGGCTGCCCAAATCCTCTGCGATATACGCATTCTCTCTCTGATAGACACATACATGATGATGGGATACAAAATTATCCGCAAGTACAATATCGTTGTCGGGGCTGCGCCCGATTGTGAGCTCATGTCCCACGGGAAAGCGCCGCCCCGCGAGCCCCTCGCCCGCGATGACGAGGAAGGACGCTGCGCCCTGCTGCGCCTCGGGCAGACGCGCCGTCTCTTTGATATCTCTGTGCAGCGTACGGAACATACTGCGCCCGAGGCGCAGGACGGCGTACGCAAGCCAGAGGAGCGCGCCGTATTCGAGCAGAACGCGCAGCGCCTTCAATGCGAGCGCCGGCATCACAGTACACCGTAGCGCAGTGCCGTCGTGCCGAGGCGGATCTCATCGCCGTCGCGCAGCCGCTGCGCCGTGATGCGCGTGCCGTTGACGAAAGTGCCGTTGCGGCTCTCGGCATCATACAGCACATGACGGTGCTGCTCATACGCAATCCACGCGTGTACGCGCGAGACATTCGAATCCGTCAGGATGAACTCATTGCGCGCCATACGCCCCATATAGATCTTGCGCTCTCCCAGACGCACGGATATGCCCTCGTCCGCGCCGCCAAGCACCGTAAGGGTCGCAATCTCATGTTCGGGCGGAAGGTTCAGACAACGCGCCTCTATGATGGAGGGGCGCTCGAGCACGATGGTCTGTGCCATCGTATCGTGAGAAACTGTACCCTCCTCTACGGGCACACAGTCGTGCTGCACACGCGCCGCGAGATGATAGGAGCCTGCGCGCAGCTCCTCATCGAGCGCAAAGCAGATGCCGAGTTTCCCATCCATCACAAGATCCGCGCGAATGATATATTTCTTGAGTGCCACAGCAAGTTCATCCGCCACGCGGTGTGAGCAGAGGCGCTGATAGTCCTCCGTGCCGAGCGAAATGACGTAAGCGTTGGCGAGACGTCCGCCCGCGCCCTGCTTCTTCGCTTCCTTTTCGAGCCCCTTGATAAGCTCGACAGGCTCGAGGTGACTGCTGAACTTGCGATTGAAAAAGCCCTCGATATGCTCTCCCAGAAAAGATTCCACGCGATCAATCATCGTGCAATACTCTCCTTTGGTAACGAAATAAATACAGAATAAACTGCTTAACTGTTATATCATACCACAAAAATATGGAAATTTATAGTCCAGCTTCCATCAGGCGGTTGCGCAGCTGTCCGCACGCCGCCTGAATATCAGTTCCCATCTCACGCCGCAGGGTCACGGCAATGCGCCGATCCTCGAGCGTCTTTTGAAAACGGTGGATGGCAGCCTTGTCCGGGCGGAAGAGATTCCGCTCGGCGACGGGGTTGATGGGGATGAGGTTCACACTCGCAAGCTGTCCGCGCAGGAGCTTTGCGAGCTGCTCTGCTTCGCGTGCAGAGTCGTTCAGATCGCGGATGAGAATATACTCGTAGGTGACGCGCCGCTTCGTCCGCTCCGCATAGGCACGCGCCGCGCGCAGCACATCCGAGAGCGGGTAAATGCAGTTGACGGGCATGATCTTCGAACGCAGTTCCTCTGTCGGCGCGTGCAGCGAGATCGAGAGTGAGATTGGAATCCCCTCCTTCGCCAACCGCTCAATGCCGGGTACAATGCCCGAAGTCGAGAGCGTCACGCCGCGATAGCCGAGGCCGATTGTGTACTCCTCGTGCAGCAGGCGCAGCGCCGCAATCACATTGTCATAGTTCTCGAGCGGCTCGCCCGAGCCCATGACGACGATCGTATCGACGCGAGCCCCCTCCTGTCGCAGGAAATCCGCCATGCCGATCACCTGCGCCGCAATCTCCCCCGCTGTCAGATTGCGCTGCAGGCCATGCAGTGTCGAGGCGCAGAACGCACAGCCCATGCGGCAGCCCGCCTGTGTCGAGACACAGACGCTGTTGCCGTACGGATGACACATCAGCACCGTCTCTGCCGTCTGCCCGTCCGTGAATTCATAAAGCAGCTTGATCGTCGCCCCGTCCGCAGAATGCAGACGCGAGACGACCTTCGGACGCTCGATAGAGAAATGCGCGGCAAGCTGCGTACGCAGCGCTTTCGACAGATTGTCCATCGCATCAAAAGAAGCCGCACCGCGCTGATACATCCATCGGACGATCTGATCCGCGCGGAAGCGGGGAATATCATATTCTTTGAGCGCATCGGCAAGCGCCTCTTTTGTCAGACCGAAGATGTTTTTCATGTCCGCCTCATGCGCGCGATAAAGAAGCCGTCCGGTTCATCCGTCTCCGGCATGATCTGAACCATCGGCTCCGCAGTCTTTTGCTCAGGCAGGAATGCGCCCGTCTGCTCGAGAGTAAAATGGGGATGCGCGCGCAGGAAGTCCTGCACAACGGCGGCATTCTCGCATTCCTCCATTGTGCACGTGCTGTAGACCAGCACGCCGCCCGACTTCACCGCCCGTGCCGCACTCCAGAGAATGGCACGCTGGATGGGCGGCAGGGTCTTTCTGTCCGACACGCTCTTCTTCCAGCGTGCATCGGGCTTTCGCCTGAGCACGCCGAGCCCCGAGCATGGTGCGTCGACGAGCACGCGATCCGCCATGGCCTCGTATGCTGCGCCAATTTCCCGCGCATCGCGCATCTCTGCCTCGATGATGGAGATGCCGAGCCGCCGTGCGTTCTGCTCAATGCGTCGAATCTTCTCCTCGTAGATGTCAAACGCCAGAATGCACCCGCGATTCTCCATGCGCTGAGCGATATGCGTCGTCTTCCCGCCCGGCGCGGCACAGGCATCGATCACCGTCATGCCCGGCTCTGCCCCGAGTACATGTGCGACAAGCATCGAGCTCTCATCCTGCACCTGTGCGAGTCCCGCGCGCAGCGGCGGCAGATCATCGAGCGCCCCATGCGCATGCAGGACAATGCCGTCCGGCACCCACCGAGAGGCGCGTGCCTCTGCCCCAGCAACTGCAAATTGCTCCATCAGCGCGGAGCGGTTCGTACGCAGTGTATTCACGCGCACGGAGAGCGGCGCGCTCGTATTATTGCAGAGGCAGAGCGCCTCCGTACGTTCGTAGCCGTAGGCGCGCATCCAACGCTCGACCATCCACGCAGGATGCCAAGACCTGAGCGCAAGTGCGCGCGCATCCCGTCCCGTAGGCAGAACCGCACGCTCTGGCGCGCGCAGTGCCGCGCGCAGAACACCGTTGACGAACGAATCCGCACCCCTGCGCCCATGTTTTTTCGCCAATTCCACCGCAGTATTGCACGCGGCAGACGGCGGCACGCGATCCATGACGAAGATCTGATAGAAGCCAAGCCGCAGGAGTTCGCGGATGGCGGGCTGAACCTTGCGGATGTCGGCGACGTACTGCCCGATCATATAGTCGAGCGATTCCCCCGCCTTTGTGACGCCGTAGACAAGCTCCGTCAGAAAACGGCGGTCGCGCTCCGCGAGCACTGTATCGCGCAACGTCTGTGCGAGCGCGACATTCGCATACACGCTCTCGACGTGAATTTTTTGCAATACCTGCATTGCCAGCTCACGCACGCGGTCGATTTTGTCCTCACGATACCTCTGCATTATGCCCTTTCTCCGTAACCTGCTCCACGGGTTCGATGATCTCCTCAAGCTGGCGGCGCACCTCAGCCATGTCCACACTCGTGTTGTAGCATGGACCGTTCGGACGGATGTTCAGCACGCCGACAGCCGGCAGGGGAAATACATCCTGAATGCCGCTCATCAAATCGCGCTCACACGCGATTGCAAGCACCGCCTTCGGGCGCATATTGTAGATGATCTGACGCGCGAGTGTTCCGCCCGTCGCCACGAAGAAGTGAAAGCCCATCTCGTCCGCGAGTGCCACGAGGTCGCCGATGTTGCAGCCACCGCATCGCTTGCAGTTGTTCGGGTCACGCGTCACCTTATGCGGGCAGCTCGCAAGCTGCAAGCAGTGCGGCGTTACGACGAGCAGACGGTTTGCGGGCACGCGGATGTGCATGCGGTGAAAGAGCAGATTGCTGACCGCGATGAACGAGCCCTCGAGTCTGCGCCGCTTGACGCCAAATACTGCGCCGAGGCGCACCGCCGCAGGAAAGAGCAAATTGATGAGCTCATATGTCTGCCGCTTCATCCATGGAAGGTACGGAAGTCCTGCAATCGCCAGCACCATATTGAAAATCCCGAAGAAGGACAGCAGGACGGCAAGCGTCAGCGCCCCCCCGATAATCCACGGCAGTGCCGGCTGAATGCGCTCAAGCCCCGGTACACCGATGTACCATATACCAAAAAGAAGCGCCGCTGCGAGCACGGTCACGAGAAGCAGCATCCCGATAAAGAGGCGTTTTTTCGGGCGCGACGGGAGAGCGATGGTCTTTTTCTCACCAGCCTTCTTGCCATTCACCGTCAGCGTCTCGCCGCTCATGGCGAAAACCTCGCGCCGACGGTCAGCGCACAGCCATTCAAAAAGGCGTTTGCCGCCATCATCTTCTTCCCGGGCGCTTGAATCTCCGTGATTTCCACGTCCTCATCCCCCGCCGCAACGACGAGTCCCGCCTTGGCATCGGCAGCGATGATCGTGCCTACCTCTGCGCTTGCCACGCGCCCTGTGGAGCGCAATGCCCCAACCTTGTAGGTATCTCCTGCAAGCGCAGTCTGCGCGTAGGGTGTCGGATTCAGCCCGCGCACGAGGGCGTCCAGAGCCCGCGCAGATTTCGACCAGTCGATGACGGCTGTCTCGCGCGTGATGCGCGCCGCATACGAGGATTCCCCCGTCTGCGGCGTGCGCACAAGCGTCCCTGCCGCGAGCTGCTCCAACGTCTCGACGAGGAGACTTGCCCCCGTCTCCATCAGCGCATCATGAAGCGAGCCATACGTCGTATCCGCATTGATGGGCACCTCACGGCAGAGGAGCATATCGCCCGTATCGAGACCCGCGTCCATCTGCATCGTCGTGATGCCCGTCACGCGCTCACCTGCCATGATAGCGTGCTGAATCGGCGCCGCCCCGCGTAGCTTCGGCAGGAGGGAAGCATGCACGTTGATACAGCCGTGTACGGGCACATCGAGCACCTCCTGAGAGAGGATCTGACCGAACGCCACGACGACCGCCACATCGGGCTTCAAATCTCGAAATGCGGTGACAAACGCCGCATCGCGCGCACGCACGGGCTGCATGACGGGAATATCATGCGCGAGCGCCCACGCCTTGACGGGCGACGGGCTGAGCTTCTTTCCACGCCCGCGCGGACGGTCAGGCTGCGTCACAACAGCGACGACCTCGGCGAGATCGCTGCGCGCGGCGATCGCCGCAAGTGTCGGCACGGCGAAGTCCGGCGTCCCCATAAAGACGACACGCATTCTCGTCACTCCTTTTTCTCCTCCTTGCGCAGACTCACGGCAATGTCGATGAAGAGTCTGCCGTCAAGATGGTCGCACTCGTGCTGAATGCAGCGCGCGAGCAGCCCCTCCGCCGTCAGGCTGCGCCTGCGGCTACGCCGATCCGTATACTCCACCGTCACGCGCGCCGCGCGCTCCACATCGCCGTAGACCTCGGGCACGGAGAGGCAACCCTCGGAATCTGTCACAGAACCTTCGCGCATTGTGATGACAGGATTGATGAGTTCGAGCAGCCCGTTCTCATCCTGCACGTCAATCACAACGATCCGCAGCGACTTCCCAATCTGCGGCGCAGCAAGCCCCACGCCGTCCGCAGAGTACATCGTCTCCGCCATATCGTCGAGCAGCTTCCGATGCCACTTCGTGAGGCGGTCGACCGGTGCCGCCACCTGTTTCAAGACGGGATCCCCCGCCTTCTTGATATCCAGTATCGCCATGGTTTTTTCCCTTACTTTACATTATATGTGCAGATTGTAGATCCGCACGGCATTATCATAGAACACCGCATCCCAATGCTCCTCGGGTATGAGCAGCTTCGTGAACGCAATGTAGTCGTCCAGATTTGCAAGCGGCCAATCCGTCCCGAACATCAGGCGGTCATAGGCATTCAAATATGCAAGCCAGCCATGCAGCTGCTCGATGTAGAACTTCTTGCGCTCACAGAATAGCGCAAAATCCTGAATTTTTCCCGCAAGCATCCCCGAGAGGTCGGCGCTCACATTCGGATTCTTCTCCATCACGGCAACTGCGTCCGTGAAATATGGCTCGCCGAAGTGGCACATGACAAAATTCACATTGCGGAACTTCGTCGCCGCCTCGTCCATCACATTCGGATGCGCGTATTTGAGGAGCGCCTTCTCCGTCGCCGTCAGCCCCGTGTGCACCGCAACAGGCTTTTGATACCGCGCGGCAAGTTCATAGACGGGCGCAAGCATATCGTCGTAGATATAGAAATAATGATAGCCAGGATAGAGCTTGATGCCGACGCATCGCTCATTTTTTAGATGCTGTTCGAGCGCGGGCAGAAGCGTTTCGATGCGCCCCTCCACGATCTCCGTTACACCGTCGCCCCCGATTCCAACACAGTAATGAAAGATATCGGGATAGTTCGGACTCGTCTCCTCCGCAGGCAGATTGCCCATCACGATGCCGTGGACAATGTTCGACGCACGAAAGTCGCGGCGCAAAGCCTCCTCCGTATTCTCGTGCCCCGCCGCCCGCGCAACGGTATCAAAATACTCCCCTCTGCCAAAGTGCAGATGAGCATCAATGATCTTCATATATATTCTCTTTCTAAAAATAACTAAGTATCACTATCCGTTTAGTTTACCATATCCGTCAATAGTTTCTCGTGATAAATGACACATTTTCACAGCAGATCCATCATGCGGTGGGTCTGCGGGATGATGCGGACATCGGGGAGATGGCAGAGTGCGATGCGCTGGAGTTCGAGGAGGCGTGCGGGCGTTGGCGGAGTGCAGCCGCCGTATGGCGTGACGGGCTGGAGAACAAAGAGGGTCGCAGGTGCAATCTCCGCGACCATGCGTGCCGCGCGCTCAACATACTCCGCCCGCGTCTCTGCCGCAACAACGATCTTCACATAGACATCGACGGCGCGCGCGACAGATAGGAAGCGCGCGTGTGCATCCCAGACGGGCCGAGAGAGCACATCGGGCAGCTTGATGTCCATGCTGATGTATGAAATGCAGTCGATACAGTCCGCGAGAGCCCTGTCCAATGTGCCGTTCGTTTCGAGAAAGATCGGCAGCGCAGTATGTGCGGCGAGTTCTTTGATAAACGGCACATGGAGCAGCGGTTCGCCGCCCGTAATGCTGAGTGAGTGGTGCGGCACGCCGTCCGCGAGACGTGTGATGATCTCCGCAACCTCCTCGGGTGAGAGAGGGTTTTCATAAGGCACAAGTTCATGCGAGCCGACAGGAATCTCCACCATGCAGCGTGGATGCCGTCCAATCTCATTCTCCGTGTCGCAATATGTACAGTCGAGATTGCAGCCCTCTAGGCGCACGAATACCTGCCGGCAGCCGACGTACTTCCCCTCCCCCTGTATGGAGGAAAAAATTTCGATGATATTTTCGCGCATATCAGTCCTTCGTGTAGGTGACAGAGGACTTTGGCGATTCCCAAACGGTGAGCGCAGTCAGCTCTGCGGGAGATGCCGCAATTTCCTCACGCACCGCAAGCCGCTCGAAGATAATGCGTGCAAGATTCTCCGCCGTTGGGTTCAGCCCCTCGCTAAACGGCGGGAAATCGTTCAGATAGTAGTGGTCGAAATCGTCCAGAATTGCGGCAAGCGCCCTCTTTGCAATCTTAAAGTCGATCAGCATACCGAGCTCATCGAGCTCTCTGCCCTGAAACGTCGCCTCGACCACCCAGTTGTGCCCGTGCAGACGATCGCATTTGCCCGGATAGTTCACCACGCGGTGCGCCGCCTCGAATGCGCCCTCAACGCGCAATGTATACATATTATTCTCCTTCTCGTTTATGAAAAGGCTGCTGCAGTCATGCAGCAGCCTTTATTTTACTTCTTACTTCACGTCGCTCATGACCTCATCCATGCTCATGGCGCGCGTATGCTTCGTATGGCTCCACTCGTGTTCGTTGCGGTGGATGAATCCGAGGAAGATAATCGGAATCCACGAATAGATGAACACGGGATAGAGCAAGAGATAGAACCACGCCTTCAGCTTCGCGCGAACCTTGATGAGGATAATCATAGGCAGAACGTACTGCCCGATCATGATTGCGGTCATGAGCTGAGACGGCAGGAACTTGTAAATGCTCGTGTAAAACGGCGGGAATGCGAGCTGCACGTAGCTGATAATGATGAAGAACGTCGAGATCATCAAGAAATGCGGCTGCAGCAGGTAGATGCAGCCGTCCCAGATGCGGATGTCACGCCGCTTCCACCCCTCGCGGATCATCGTCGGGATAAAGCGGTGTGCTACATCGAATTGCCCCTGCGCCCAGCGGCGGCGCTGATTCCATGCCTGCTTGAACGTGAGCGGCTTCTCATCGTAGACCACGGCGTCATGCGCCCACGTCGTCTTGATGCCCTCGGCAAGCAGCTTCATCGTGAACTCCATGTCCTCCGTGAGGCAAGTCGCGCGCCAGCCGTGCCGCTTCAGCACGTCCGTCGTGATGCACATGCCCGTGCCGCCGAGACAGGCAGAGAGTCCGATGTTCGTCTTTGCAAGATGTGAGATGTGGTCGATGACCCAGAATGCAATGGCGAACGTGCCCGCAACCCATGTATCATAGGGGTTCTTCGCGTCGAGATAGCCCTGGATGACCTTGTCCCCCTTCAGGAGGCGATGATTCATCTCCTTCAGAAAATTCGGGTGCACAAGGTTGTCCGCATCGAAGATGGCAATCGCATCGTATTCCTTGTCCATCTCGAAGAGGCGATCGAACATCCACTCGAGCGCAAAGCCCTTGCTCTTCTTCGTCGGATGTGTGCGCACGCAGACAATTGCGCCGGCCTGCTCCGCGATCTCCGCTGTATCGTCCGTGCAGTTGTCCGCGATCACATAGATATCGTAAAGCTCTGCGGGATAGTCGAGACGTTTCAGATTCTCGATCAGCTGCCCGATGACCGCCGCCTCATTGTGCGCGGCAACCACAACGGCAAACGTCTTTTCGGGAGTCAGGATCTTCTGCTCCCTCCGCCGCCAGAGGCAGCAGAAGCCGATACAAAAAAAATAGAGGGTAAAAAGTAGAAGAATAATCTGCATCGGCACCATAATGATGTCGAAGATATGTGCCGGAAGATAGGGCGAGACAGTTTGAATGAACTCAGTCATGCGGGCTCAGCCTTCCTTTGCACGCGCCATGACGGCAATCGTATAATTGACAATCCCGAAGAGCGCGTAGGTCGCAAAGATCCCCGTAAAGACAGCGGGCAGGATTGCCGCGCTGCCGACGTACAGAATCCCCACGAAAACAACGAGCGCAAAGAGCTTGGACACCATATAGATTTTCTCCCCGCCCCCCTTGAAGTCGGGATAGTGGACGTGACTCACCATCAGATACGCCGTCACGGCGACGGCTGCGGGATAGACAAGACCGAACGAGGTTGGGTCGCCCCCAAGCTCGAGGAAGAGCCACGTGGACATGGCGACGAGGTTGCCGCCCGCAGGGATTGCAAGCCCCATGAAGTAGCCGTGCACAACGCTCGCATTCACGTTGAAACGCGTGAGCCGCCACATTCCACAGACGGCAAAGAAGATCGTCACTGCGATGCCCACGAATCCGTAGTTGTGCAGAGCAAGCGTCCATGCGAGGACTGCGGGTGCGACACCGAATGAGCCAAGGTCACAGAGGGAGTCCATCTCCTTGCCGAACTCACTGGACACGCCGAACGCGCGCGCAATGCGCCCGTCCAGACCGTCCGCGATGAGCGCGCAGAAGATGAAGAGTGCGCCCCAGTCGAGATGCCCCTCGATGGTCGAGAGGATGGAGCACATACCGAAGACAAGATTCATCGCCGTGCACAGATTCGGCAGAAACCGTCTGTAATTCATTCGCTTTCGAGCCTCCCCAGAACGGTCTTGCCGCCCTGAACCTTTTCGCCCTTTGTCACAAGAATCTCCGCGCGCTCGGGCATGACGATCTCAAGGCACGAGCCGAAGCGGATCATGCCGTAGATGTCCCCCTGCCGCAGCTGATCATCGAGCGTCACCCACGAGACGATACGGCGCGCGAGGATGCCCGCAATCTGCTTCACCGTAATGCGCAG
Source organism: Selenomonas timonae (assembly GCF_014250475.1). Taxonomy (NCBI): domain Bacteria; kingdom Bacillati; phylum Bacillota; class Negativicutes; order Selenomonadales; family Selenomonadaceae; genus Centipeda; species Centipeda timonae. The sequence continues at coordinate 2,177,064 of NZ_CP060204.1, forward strand.
ATCGCCCCGATCAATGCCGATCAGATGGTGCTCGTTCTCAAAGCCCACCTCGTCCTTGTAGGCGGGGCGGAAGCGGCCGCAGTAGTATCTTTGCAGCTTGATCTCACCATGGATGGGACTGCGGTTGACGTGCACGTTGAACACCGACATAAAGATGACGATCTTGTTGCACGGCTCGCCCACGAAGTCATCCATGCCTACGGGCGTAATCTCCGTGACCGTGCCGTCCGCCGGCGAGAGAATGTGATTCACATCCTGCACGATTTCGCGCGCGGGACTGCGGAAGAAATATGCAAAGTAGCACGCGAGCACGACAAACGGAACTGCCGCGTACGGATGTGCAAAAATGCCAAGAATCAGAGCCAGTATAAGCGCCGCGCCGATAAATTTATAGCCCTCGCTTACAATGACCATGCGCATCCGCCTCCTTATCAAATGATTACACTTGCATCAATTATAATGGAAAGCCTATTCTTTGTCCACAGATACGGCTTTTATTTTCGCGAGGCGTGCACCTTCAGCACGAATTTCGGCAGAGCAAGCAATCGTCCTGCACGTTTCGGCTGAAGCATCCCGCGAAAGAGCCATTCGAGCTTTGCCTTCTGCATCCAGCGCGGCGCACGTTTCATCACGCCCGCCATCACGTCGAGCGTCCCGCCGACGCCAATCACGACAGGCACGCGAAGCTCCGCCAGATGTGCGGCAATCCACTTCTCCTGCTTCGGCACACCGAGTGCGACGAGCAGGAGGTCAGGCTTCGCCTCCTTAATCTCCTCAATGATCGCCGCATTGTCCTCCGGCTTGAAGTAGCCATCGCGCACGCCGACAATCTCGATGCCGGGGTACAGCTGCTCCGCCTTTGCCTTTGCCTTCTCTGCAACACCGGGCGCAGAGCCGAAGAAGTAGATGCGCCGCCCCTCTGAGGGAGCCGCACGCAGCAGTTCCTGTGCGAGATCGTAGCCCGCCACGCGCTCGGGCATCGCGTGCCCGAGATGACGCGCCGCCCAGACCGTCCCCGCGCCGTCCGGCACGACAAGTGCCGCTGCATTGAGAACATCGCACAGCTCCCTGTCCTGCGTTGCACGCATAATCATCTCGGCATTTGCCGTTGCAATCATCACGCCCGCGCGCTCATCCATATAGGAGCGGACAGCAGCAACCGCCTCCGACATCGTGACGGCATCCACCTCCACGCCAAGAATATTGACCCGTTCGCTCAAGGGCACACCCCTCCTGTATCGCGATGCATATCGCGAAAAGAGAGCGCCTGACAAGACGCCCTCCCTATTTTCAGAATCACTGTTACTGCGCCGCGCCATCCGTCTTTTTCTTCGGCACAGCCGTGCGGATATAGAGCTCGTGCAGCTGCTTCTCGTCTACGGGCGACGGTGCTTCGCACATGACATCCGACGCGCTTTGCGTCTTCGGGAATGGGATGACATCGCGAATCGAGCGGCGCTTCGCCATAATCATGACGAGGCGATCCAGACCAAACGCGAGCCCGCCGTGCGGCGGCGTGCCGTACTCGAATGCGTTCATCATGAAGCCGAAGCGCTCGCGCGCCTCCTCCGGCGCAAAGCCGAGGGTCTCAAAGACCTGCTCCTGCAGGTCGCTGCGGTAGATACGCAGACTGCCGCCGCCGATCTCGACGCCGTTCAGCACCATGTCGTAGGCGTTCGCCTTGACGCGTCCGGGGTCGCTCGTGAGAAGCGGGATATCCTCATCGCGCGGCGCGGTAAACGGATGGTGCATCGCCTTGTAGCGCTTCTCCTCCGCACTGTACTCGAACATCGGGAAGTCCACAACCCAGAGGAAGGAGAGCGCATCGGGGTCGATGAGGTTACGACGGCGACCCATCTCCAGACGCAGTTCGCCGAGTGCCTGTGCCACGACAGCGGGCTGATCGGCGACAACGAGCAGGAGGTCGCCCGTCTTTGCCCCGACGGCGTTCTTGATCGTCTCGAATGTCTCATCGGAATAGAACTTCTTGAAGGGCGACTTCACGCCCTCCTCACTGTACTGAATCCACGCAAGTCCCTTTGCCCCGTAGTTCTGCACATAGGAGACCAGCCCGTCCAGTTCGCGGCGCGGAATATTCGCGTAGCCCTCGACGTTGATGACCTTGACGCGTCCACCCGCCTCCATGACGGCGTTGAAGACCTTGAACTCCGATCCGCCGACATAGTCCGTGATGTCCTGCAGTTCCATGCCGAAGCGCAGATCGGGCTTGTCCGAGCCGAAGCGCTCCATCGCCTCATCCCAGCCCATGCGGCGGAACGGCGTCTCGATCTTCGCGCCGATGCTCTTCTCGAAGAGCTCCTTGACCATCTCCTCCATGAGTGTCAGGATGGAATCCTGATCCATGAAGGACATCTCGATATCGAGCTGCGTGAACTCGGGCTGACGATCTGCGCGCAGATCCTCGTCGCGGAAGCAGCGTACGATCTGGAAGTATTTCTCAAAGCCCGAGACCATAAGCAGCTGCTTGAAGATCTGCGGCGACTGCGGCAGCGCGTAGAACTCGCCCGCATTGAGGCGGCTCGGCACGAGGAAGTCACGCGCGCCCTCGGGCGTGCTCTTGCAGAGCATCGGCGTCTCGATCTCGAGGAAGCCGTTACGGTCGAAGAAATCACGCATGATCTTCGTCACACGATGGCGCAGGATCATATTTGCCTGCATCTCCGGACGGCGCAGGTCGAGATAGCGGTAGCGCAGACGGATCATCTCGTCCACGTCGATGCCGTCCTGAATGTAGAACGGTGGCGTCTTTGCCTTGTTCAAAATGCGCAGTTCGTTCACGACGACTTCGACCTCGCCCGTCGCCATGTTCGGGTTCACCGTGTCTTCGCTGCGTGCGCGTACAGCACCGCGCACAGAGATAACGAACTCCGAGCGCAGCGACTCCGCCTCGTGGAACGTGCCCACCGCCATCGCCGCCTCGTCAAAGACGATCTGCACGAGTCCCGAGCGGTCGCGCATATCGACAAAGATCAGCCCGCCATGGTCACGGCGGCGCGACACCCAGCCGCACAGCGTTACCTCTCCGCCGACCTGCTCCTTGCGGAGCGTGCCGCAGTCATGTGTCCGTTTAAGTCCCTGCATCGTTTCCATCTCAGCCCTTCACCTCAGAAATCAATCGTTTTACCATATCGTCAAGAGAGCAACTCTCCTGCGTGCTCTGTTCCATATCCCGCACAACTGCCACATGCTGCGTCAGTTCATCATCCCCGAGGATGACGGCATAGCGCGCGCCGGATTTATTCGCCTGCTTCATCTGTGCCTTCATGCTGCGCCCCGCATAGTCCATGAGGGCACGCACACCGCCCTGCCGCAGTGCATGCAGCAGGGGAAATGCCGCGTGCGCCGCAGCATCGCCGAGCGCAATAATGAATACATCCGCATCGGACGGACGCGCGGGCAGAAGACTCTGCTGCTCGAGTGCGAGGAGAACGCGTTCCAGCCCCGCTGCAAATCCGACCGCAGGGGTCGGATTGCCGCCCAGTTCCTCCACGAGTCCGTCATAGCGCCCGCCGCCCGCAACGGCACTCTGCGCGCCGAGCGGCGGATAGGCAATCTCGAACGCCGTCCGCGTGTAGTAGTCCAGCCCGCGCACAAGACGCGGATCGAGCTCATAGGCAACGCCCGCATCTGTCAGATGCGACTGTACTTCCTCAAAGTGTTCCGCACACTCTGCACAGAGGCAGTCCGTAATCGCAGGTGCGCCCGCCATAAATGGCTTGTCGGCGTCCGCCTTGCAGTCAAGAATACGCAGAGGACTCCGCGTGTAGCGATCCTGACAGTCGCCGCAGAGTTCGTGCAGATGCTCCTTGAAGTACGCCTGCAGACGATCCCGATAGACGGGGCGGCAGTTCGGGCAGCCGACCGAGTTCAGCTTGAGCGTCAGCCCCTTTAGACCAAGTGCCGTGAGGAAGTCATAGGCGAGGAGAATTGCCTCGGCATCCACGGCAGGGCTCTCCCCGCCGATTGCCTCCACACCGAACTGGTGAAACTCGCGCATACGTCCTGCCTGCGGGCGGTCATAGCGGAACATCGAGCCGATGTAGAAGAGCTTTTGCAGCCCTCCGTCCGCATAGAGCTTGTTCTGCAGGTAGGCACGCACGGCGGATGCCGTATTCTCCGGGCGCAGCGTCAGGCTGCGCTCCCCACGGTCAGTAAAGGTATACATCTCCTTGTCCACGACATCCGTGCCGTCGCCGATACCGCGCTGGAAGAGCTCCGTGTGCTCGAAGACAGGCGTGCGGATCTCATGATAGCCATAGCGGGCGCAGAGCTCGCGGATGACATTCTCCACGTATGTCCACGCTCCCACTGCATCGGGCAGTATATCCTTTGTCCCCCGTGGCGCATTCGTCAGCATCAGGGTGTTTCCTCCTCGTATTCCGTGCGCAGGAGCGCACGGCGTTTTTCAATGTAGATATCAATATCGCGCAGATAGGTCACAAGATCCTTTGCGTTAAACACGGAGCGCATACGTCCGCTGCGAATCCCGAGTACCTTCGTCGTGGCGGCACCGCCGATGCCGATGATCGTCTGGTGCTCCTCCATAATCTGAATGTTATAGATGCTCTCGGCACCTGCGCGGGCATAGCCGACGTTCTCGAGATCGCCACTCATATAGCCCTGCCGATAGAGATAGTACGGACGATAGCCCGCCTCCTCCACCGCGCGTACAGCAGCTTCACTCATGCGCCTGGTCTCCGCATCAGACGGCAGTTCGACGTGCTCCGTCTCCATCTTGAGCCTGAGATTCGAGCCGCGCTTCAAGGCTAGCGCGTGCAGCGTGATATCGTCGGGCGCAAGTGCCGTCACTGCCGCCATCGTCCGCTCCACGTCCGCGGCCGTTTCTCCCGGCAGCCCGAGGATCACATCCATATTGATGTGCACGTTCATTGCCGCGCGAATCTCATGCACCATACGCACGATGTCCTCGGGGCTGTGGTGACGGCCGATGCGTTCCAGCGTCGCCTCCTGCATCGACTGCGGATTGACGCTCACACGCGTTACCGCGTGCTCTTTCATCGCAGCAATCTTCTCTGCACTCATGCTGTCGGGACGCCCTGCCTCCACCGTGAACTCCGCGATATGCGCTCCATAAAACGCATTATATACCATTTTGAGCATTTCGGCAAAAAAATCATTTGGAAGACTGGTCGGCGTTCCTCCGCCGATGTAAATGCTCTGCACCGTAAGCCCCAAAGCACGCACATCCTCTGCCGCCGCATCGAGGTCGCGTGCGAGCACATCCATAAAGGCGCGGAGCTTCTTCTCCGAGGGAAGCAAATTCGACGGAAAGGAGCAGTAGAGGCAGCGCGAGAGACAGAATGGAATGCCGACGTAGATGCTCACGGTTCGCGCATCCCCCTGCGCGAGAAACGGCAGCTGACGCACGGCAACATCCGTGATAAGACGCGCTTTGTCCGCACTGCAATTGTAGTCCTCGCCGAGACGCGCAATGATTTCCTCGGGGCTCATGCCGCTGCGCAGCCAACGATGCACGATCTTCGTCGGACGTACCCCGTGGAGGATGCCCCACGGCGCGGGCGGCACGGCGAAGTGTGTGCGGAAGAATGCGTAGACATTCCGCTTGATGGCGCGATGAACGGCGGCACGCGGCACTTCATCCGCCTTGCCATCCGAAACAAAATAAAATTTTTCGCACGCGCCATCATGCGCAAAAAGAAAAACCTCGGTCATGACAGAAGGCGGCTCACAGCCCGTCTGCCGGTTCACCACCGACAGCTGGGCGTAATCCGCCTCCCCTGCCCGCCCGACGATCTCCACCTTGAAGAGAGTCAATACCTCGCGGACGATTTTAACAATGACCTCGGCTCTGCTGTTGATCGTAAGAGACCGAATCTTCACAACTTTTTCTGCTGCTCCTGACATTTCTTACAGATGCCGAAAAACTTCGCCTGATGGTTCTCGACCTTGAAGCCCGTCTTCTTGAAGATATCCTCTTCCAGATGATCAAGCATATCCTCCTCGAACTCCGAGATCTCCTTGCACTCCGTACAGATCAGATGGTGGTGGAAGTGCTGGTTCGGATCAATCGGGTTCAACTCGTAGGAGTACGAGCCCTTATTGCGCTTGTCGAATTCCTTGCCGAATTCGATCTTCTGCAGGATCCCGAGCGACACCAGAATCTCAAGGCTGCGGTAGACCGTCGCAAGACCGATCTCCGACTCCGTGCCGCGCAGGATGTCGTAGATCTTCTCCGCGCTCAGATGCTCGCTCGGATGATCGAGAATCACCTGCAACACGATCTGGCGCTGCGGTGTCATCTTGCGCTGCGTTGCCTGCAGACGTTTTTTCAGATCTTCCATCGTATAGGTCTCTGCCATACTTTTTCCCTCCGCATGTTATTATATAATAACTCTCCAATATATAATCACAATCAATGAGAATAGTATAGCACAGTCCACATTTTTTTTCTATAGAGATGAAAAACTAATTGAGAATATCCGTTTATTCCTTCTCCTGTGCAATACGGCGCAGGGTTCCCATCAGCAGTTTCGCTTCCGGAACAATCGTCGTAACATCGACACGCTCGGCAGGTGTGTGGATGCCCGTCGTCGTCACGCCGATGGACACCATGTCCAACTCCGGATTCTTCGCTGCGTGCCAGCTGGTCTCAAGGCCTGCATGGATGCTCTCGATCTTCATCTCTGCTCCGTCATTCTGCGCAGCATAGACCTCGCCCATGATCTTCGCGAGGACGCTGTTCTCGCGCTCACGCCATGCGGGCGACTGCGATCCCACTGTGAGGTTGAAATTCGTACGCTCTGCCATCGTCCGCGCCATCACGATGATTTCGTCCAGACGCTCATTCACCGAAGAGCGCGGGAAGAACTGGACGCACACCTCATTTTCGTCCATACGGAGAACGCCGAGGTTCGCCGAGGTCTCCACCTTATCTGCATGGAGACGCGACATATCATGCACGCCCGTACGCAGGAGCGTGAGCAGGTCGATGAGGTCACGCTCCTCTGCTTCGCCGATGACGCGCCCTGCATTCTCCACCGTAGTAAATGCAAACTTCATGGCGGGATCGACCGTGCCATAGAGCGCATGGAAACGCTTCTCCTCCGCGACCAGTGCATTGACAATCTCACGCTCGTTAATACCTGTCCGAATGACCGCCTCTGCCGTCGGAGGGATGGCGTTGCGTGCCGTACCGCCCGTGAATGTGACAATCTCAATTTTACCATGTGCCTCAAGTGCCTGCAGTGCAAGCGCGAGCGTGCGAATCGCATTGCCGCGCCCGTCGCCGATGCGCTCCCCCGAATGCCCGCCAAGCAAGCCCTCCACCGCGATGCGATAGGCGGGCAGCTCCGACTCCCTGCGCGAAAGTGTACGCGAGAAGTCAAGGTTGACACTGCCCGCACTGCCGACTGTCATGATATGATAGTCCTCGGAGTCGCAATTAATGAGGAAACGCGCATCCTTCAGATGATCCGCAGCGAGATGCCGCGCCCCTGACATCCCCTGCTCCTCATCAACCGTGACGATGGCGCGCAGCGCACCGTGTTCCTCCGTATGCTGCATCGCAGTCAAAATCTCCGAAACGCCGATGCCGTCGTCGCCGCCGAGGCTCGTGCCGTCCGCCGTCAGAGACTCCTCTGTACGCACCATCTTGATCGGATCGTTCAGAGGATCGTAAATCACGCCCGGCTTCGCGACACAGACCATATCCATGTGTCCCTGCAGGATCGTGCGCGGCGCAGCCTCGCAGCCCTTCGTCGCGGGGAGTTCCGCGATGATGTTCAGCACCTCGTCCTGCGTCACCGTGCAGCCGATCTCCTCAAACCGCTTCTTGAGGTAGTCGCTGACGGCTTTCTCATGTCCCGAAGGACGCGGAATGTGCGTCAGTGCCTCAAATTCTGAAATGACCGTCTCCAATAGTTTTGCATCGTCTATCATATGGTTGCCTCCTGACTGTAACTGTCTTCCCTATTGTACCACAGACAAAAAGAAGCCGCCACACATGATGTATGACGACTTCCATTTTATCTGTATACGATTTACTTCTTTGCCGCTTCGACCGCCTTTGCGACTGCCTCATTAAACTGGTCATAGCTGACGGTTGCGCCCGCGATGGCGTCGACCTTCGCGAGATCCTTCTTGCTCTCCAGCTGGCTTGCGTACGAGCCGATTGCCTTGTAGGCATTCTGCGCTTTCTTGCGCACACCTTCTGGCTTATCCGCGCCGTAATTCTCGTCCTTTACCTTGCCGTCCTTGTCAAAGCCCGTGTGGACGACCTTCGTGATCGCACCGTTTGCGATCGTCAGTTCAACATGCGAGTGTCCAAGCTGTTCGTGCTTGGAACTATCCCCCGCAAACGTACCGTCCTTGACCCCTGTCATATCGAGTGACACCGCCTGTGCGGCAGGCTTCGCATCGTTTTTCGGTGCTTCCTTTTTCTCATCGCCGCAGCCTGTGATCATAACCCCGATCGAGAGAAGTACAGCAAGCCCCAATACGCTTTTCTTCATCGTCACGCCGTCCTTTCACGCATATGACCATGTTCGATGATGACGCAGCGCTGCGCCTCATCGCCGACCTCGGCGGAGTGGGTAACAGTCAGGATCGTATGCCCCTCATCGTGCAGCTCATGGAAGATCTTCATGACGAGCTTCTGGTTCTGCTCGTCGAGGTTGCCCGTCGGCTCATCTGCAAGGATGAGGACGGGATAGTTGATGAGGGCACGCGCGATGCAGACGCGCTGCTGCTCACCGCCCGAGAGCTGGCTCGGCAGATGGCTCGCGCGGTCGGCAAGTCCGACGCGCTCGAGTGCCGCCATTGCCTCGTTACGGTCGGGCATGCTGTGGTAGTACTGCGCGACCATGATGTTCTCGACAGCCGTGAGGTACGGGATCATGTGGAACTGCTGAAAGACGATGCCGATCTTGTCGCGGCGATAGCGCGTCAGCTCCTCGGGGGTCGCATCCGTCAGCACCTCGCCGTCGAGGATGACCTCTCCGCTCGTCGCACTGTCCATACAGCCGATGATGTTCATGAGCGTCGACTTGCCCGAGCCGGAGGGGCCCATGACCGCAAGCCATTCGCCTTTTTCAACCTTCAGATTGACATCGTCCAGAGCAAGTACCTTTTCATTATACGCCTTGGAAACGTGCCGCAGTTCAAGCAAACTCATGCGTTATTCCTCCTCATTCGCCGCGCAGGATAATCGCGGGATCTACATTCGTCGCAATGCGCACGGGCAGGAGCGATGCAAGCCCCGTGACAAAAACAGACATAACGAGTGCAACGACAACGATGGTCGCCGAGAACTCGATGCCGCGTCCGAAGACGTTGACGCTGACACTCTGGGCAAAGAGATAGCCAAAGCCCGAGCCGAGCACGCCGCCAAGCGCACCGAGGAGGCACCCCTCGCCGAAGAACTCCATGACAATGTGACGGTTATCCGCCCCGAGTGCCTTCTTCAGCCCGATCTCGCGGCGACGCTCCGTCACAATCGCCATCATTGTTGTCGAGACACAGATCAGCGTCAAGACGAGGACAACGACGGTGACGATGAGCACGAGCGCTTGAAGTTTCCCAAGCACCGTGCCCTCGGACTGGGCAATCTGCTTGACCAGCTGCGGCTCAACGCCGGGCACGTCCGCACGGATCTTCTCCTCCGCACGCGTCAGTTCATCCTGACCCGCAACGACCGAGACCTGCGCAAGGCTCAGCTCACCGGGGCGTTCCTTCATGCTCTGCATATCGGGCAGGGAGACAAAGACAAAATTCTCCTCGTTTCCGCCCGTTCGGACAATGCCGGACACGCGGTAATCGCTCACGATCGTGCCCTCGCCGCCCGAAACGGTAATCGTATCACCGGGGTTCACACGCAGCTTTGCCGCAAACTCCGCACCGAGCAGGATCTCCTTCTCCCCTACCGTCGGCCAGTCACCGCGAATCTGCCAATACGGGCTGACCTCCTGCAGGACGGCAAAATCCGTACCACCCGCCATCACCGTCTGATGATTGATGAGAAGCGTATCGTAAAGGAACGGTGTGATACCGACGATCTCATAGCCCGAGAGGGACTTACGCACGGCGGCAACCGAATCCTCCTGAATCGCGCCCTTGTCCGTCCCCGGCAGAATGAGGAGGTTCGCACCGTAGGCGCGGAATGCGCGTCCCATCTGTTCGGGGACTTCCTTGTAGACCGTAATCATGCCCGAGATGATCGTCGCTCCGATGGCGACGGCGAGCAGAGCGATTGCCATACGTGCACGCCGACGCAAGAGGGAATTGGCGACCATGATAAAGAACATTTTATATCGATTCATCATTCATCACCTGCCATAGAGAACCTCTGCCGGCTGCAGCGACAGAAGCATACGGATCGCGGGCACACTCCCGATGATCAGCACGAGCGACATGAGCACAGCAATGATCGGAATGACATACGGATTGACCGCAATGCCCGAGCCAAAGACATTCTCGCCGATGAGCTGCGCAAAGCCAAGCCCCACGACATAGCCGAGGATGCCGCCCATAATCCCCGCGATAAAGATCTCCGCAAGCACGGAGAGCACGACCGCGAGATTCGTCGCGCCGAGCGCCTTGAGAAGTCCGAGCTCACGGCTGCGCTCCATGATGTTCGCACTGATGAGGTTGCTGACACCGAGGCTCGAAGAGAGCAGCGAGAGCACTGTAATCAGCAGCATAAGGAGCTGTGTCTTGCCGAGAATCTTGCCCTCGGACTCTGCGATCTGGCGCACGGGATGCGCCGCCGCATTCTGCATGACCTCCTCGATCTGATAGGCGATCGATCCGACATATGAGGTACAGTACCAGATGTCATACTCTGCCTGTGAGAGCGACTTCGGATTCTCTGCCGCCTTGCGTGCAAGATCATTCTCCGGCGTCGTCATCGCACTGACCTCGACCTGATCGATCTTCCCCGCAGCGTTTGCAAGATTCTGCGCAAGAGCAAGTGAGCCGACAATCTGGTTCTCCTCATCGCCGCCGCCCGAAAGGATGCCGGTGACCGTCAGCGTGCCATCCGAACCGTCCGGCTTCTTGTACGAGAGTGTACTGCCCGCCGACACACCGAGTTTTTGTGCGAGCTTTGTACCGACGAGCACTTGATCCGTCTGCGTATCATCCGCCCAGTCACCGTCGACGTGCCACCACGACTTCATGAACTTCACGCCCGTGGTGTAGACCTCATCCGTCGGCAGCGTGAGCGTGTGCTCAAACCACGTGCCGAAGAGCGGAACGGTCTCACCGTCCGCAAGCGTCATATTCGTCGTCAGTGATGGTGCAAATGCAACAATGTTGTTCGTCCAGAAAATCGTCTTGATATTGCCGAGATCCGATTCCTCAAGGTATTCACGATGTGTACTCTTCGTGGTTTCCACGCCGTAGAGATCCTTGAGCACCATCGAGTTGCGCGGTGTTACCGTTATGTTCGCACCGAATGCCTTCAGCTCCTGATTGACCTTCTCGCCGATGTCGAACATGACATTCAGCATGGCAGTCGCGAGCGAAACGCCAAGGGCGACCGTCAGTGCGATGAGGATGAACCTCCCGCGCTGACGGATGAGCGCCCCTTTTACCATTTGCCAAAACATGGCTTTCCTCCTCTCATGCCGTCAGCGGAAGTGAATGCGCGCCGCTTCAAGCGTATCCCCTGCGATCTGCACCGCACCGTTTGCCACGCGGTACTCCACGGGGATCGGGTTACAGCCGCCGGGAAGGCCGATCGTCGCCTTGTTCATGACGACATCGCAGAGGCGGCAGACGATCTGTCCGTCGCGCTCGAAATACCCCGTCGGTCCGCAGATCTCACACGCATCAAGCCCCACGCCGAACGCAGAGCCGCCCTTCTGTACGATGATGACACGCACCTCCGTCCCATCTGAGGCACGGAAGGCATAACGATGGAGATGTCCGTCCGAAACCTCCTCGAGCGGAATCTGCACAAGACCGTCCTCCGCCTTGACTGCAACGGCAGGGACAAGCTGTTCCTTCTTGTTCGCATACCAACCGCCGACGCTCGATATGAGGATTGTCAGGACGAGCATTGCAAGCAGCCCCGATCCCCAGCGCTTGCGCCGAATCGCACGGGCGAGCAGCTGACGGTACTGCGCGGGATTTGCCCAAGCGGGACGCTCGGGACGCGGCTGCAGAAAGAGCGTGACAGGCACGAGAATCGAAACGAAGTAAATCGCATAGATGATCTTGTTCTGATTGTCGATGAACGATGCCATGAAAGAAATGAGACTTTCTGCACCAAACACCTGCCGCGCCATCATAACCGTCATGACAAATATGACCTGCTGCACGGCAGTCGCCGCCATCTGCACAGTAAAGACGAAAACGAGACGCCCGTGGTTGAGGGCAGCTGCCGCATGGTACGCCAGATACCCAGAGAGGAAGCCGAGAAAGATGCCGCCGAAAAAGCCGAGCATCTTCACAAAGAAGATGAGTGTGAAATAATCTCCCATCGCAACCTGAACCGTAGCAACGGGGATCAGCCAAAGCTCCAACCCGTGATAGAGGAAGATGCCAAGCGCAAGAGCCCCTGTTCCGAGGCGGAAGACGCGCTCCTCCTTTGAGGTCCATTCGCGATGCAGGCTGCGCAGGAGGATCGTACAGAGAACGAGCGCGCCCACGAGATCGACACCGATTGCCATGCTCTCGAAAATCTCGCGGTTGACTGCGGACTTTGTACCGACACGCACGGCAGTCATAAAGAGCGAGAGGAAAAAGCCCCATTTCAAAACGCGCACAAACGTATGGCGAATGCTTTGATTCGGCAGGGGCAGAATGATTGCAAGCAGAATACCGAGCGGCACGGCGAGCTTGATGCTCTCTTCGAGCGCCGGCACCAATTGTTGTAGAAACGCCTGTAACATTGTAATAACCCTTTCCTACTAGAAAAGCCGCCGTCCCCGAAGGACGGCAGCCATTCTAATTCCGGCAGGACAATCTGCGGCACAGGAATCCCACGCCGTCATCGTCCGGGAGTTGCTGAAATTACCACTTACGCGGAACGTAGTTGAACACCCAGCTCATCTTGACCGGCTCGGTCCAGAAATGACCCGGAACGCCCGTCTCCTTATCGGTGTGGAGCATGTAGTTCTGGCGTGCAGGGCTGTCGATCGAGAATTCGCAGTCATAGGTGCCCGCGCCAAGCATCTTGACATTCGCGCCGTAGTGCGGACCGTCGTCTGCGCTCATCGGCATGAACACACCCTCGAGGCTCTCGCCCGTCTCACGCTTCGTGAACTTGTAGTGCACCGTCAGATAGGGAATCCACTCACCAACACCAAAGCCGCACTCGTTGCCCTCGGTTGCATGGATATCCGTCTCGATGTGGATATCCGCCTGATCCGCCGGGAGGCTCATGCCGGCAGGCTCCATCGTAACCGGCTGGAAGTACACGAGCGCAACCTTGAAGTGGTTCGTCGTATTCTCAATCTCGTCGCCGATCGGGAACTCCTCGAATGCAGCTTCGCTGACATTCGCATTGATCGCAAACGTGGAGAATGCGATGGCGCCAACTGCGAGCGCCTTCTTGAGCATGCTGAGACCGGATTTCTTCATGGGATAATCCTCCTTAAAAAAGATGAAACACTGCTCCCTCTTGCGGGGAAAACTCACGCCTCTGCCGCAGCAGAGCGCTTTCTATATGATACCATCGCGACCGCCGCTGCAATCAGCAAAAGCTGCGGCACAATGGTTTCATAGGTGGGATAAAGCCCGAGCAAGTCGATGCTCGGCACGGGAACCGCCTCGATGACCGAGGTGGAGATCACATCGGCCTCCTGCAGTTCCTTGAGTCCGCCGCCAAGGAACGTAACGGCGAGAATGAACATGAACGCGCTCGTCACCTTGAAGAACGGACCGATCGGGATGCGCAGTGCACCGCGCTGCATGAGGAAGAAGATCAGGGCAAGCGCAGCACAAGCAGCGACAAAGCCGCCCCAAATCATATCGACATCGCCGATGGCGTTGTTGAAAAGTGCCTGATAGAAGAGAATGACCTCTGCACCCTCACGATAGACGGCAAGGAATACGGCAAAACCGAGCGCTCGTGATTTCCCCGTCGAGAGTGTCAGCTTCACCTGCTTGTCAATGTAGGATTTCCACGCCTTCGCGTTGGACTTGCCGCCCATCCATGCAGATGTACCGAGGAGGACAAGCACGGCGAAGAGTGCCGTACAGCCCTCGATGATCTCACGTCCGGAGCCCGTCGTCGCCGTATTATCAAGAACTTCAACGAAGAGATAAGCCGAGATAAAGCTTGCAATAACGCCTGCAATCGCCCAGTTATAGACCGTGGAGAGTTCCTTCTCGTGTCCGGCACGCCCAAGGTAGGCGATGATACCGACGAGCACGAGGATCGCCTCAACGCCTTCACGCAGAAGAATCAGAAACGCCTGCAGGAACATGCCCCAGCCGCCCGACTGCACGCCCGCTGTCTCGAGGGTTGTCACTTCTGCCTGAACCATATCGAGAAGTTTTTTTCCCTCGGCTTCTACCTCAGACTGCGGTGCACCCGCGCGGATCGCCTTTTTCAGTGTGTAGAACTGGTACTCCGTGAGGTTCGCACTCTTGGAGGAGATCCCACTGCGCACAGCACTCTCCAGACCGTCCTTTTCATAGATGCCGTAGTAGATATCATTGACGGCATCCTTTGCCCCCTCCGCATTGCCTGATTGGTAGATCGTGTAGACATTATTCATCTCAGCGGCAATGTGGTCGTGGATCTGCTGCCACGTCTGCGCAGCATTTGTGGATGCTGCAGGCAGGAGCAGAAAGAGCGCCATAATGAATACAATGAGTTTTCTCATGGGATTACTTATTCCTCTCCTTCTTCCGGCACATGCACATTATTTGATATTGCGTGCAGGCTTCATGTTAAAGTAAACAGGACACTGCATATCGGATTCCATCGGCTGCCCGTTCATATCCTTCGCGGGCTCGAATTTCCACTGCTTCTCGACAATGCGCCGTGCCATCCGATCATAGAGCGCATTTCCGGAGGAGACCTGGATGCGGGTGCTGATGACCTTGCCGTCCGTACCGATGCGTGCCGAGACGGCAATGCGGCCTTTGAACTGAACGACACCATAGGGCGGCTGCTCCGCATGCAGAATCTTGCCGGGCTGACCGATCTGCTTCCCCTCGCCGGATCGAAGAACCTTAGGCTCCTCCTTTTCCGGCGTTTCCTCGACTTCCTTCATAATCTCCGTGATGGCTTCCTCCGGAACCTCCGCCTCGACCACGGCCGGTTCTTCTTCGACCTGCTCGGGTTCAGGCGGGGGCGGAGGGGGCGGAGGAGGCTCCTCCGCCTGCTCCTCCTCGGGAGGCCCTGGATCATCCGCGAGTTCGACCCACTCCATCGGCTCCTCCTGCGGAGGTGCTTCAAGTGCTTTGAAGACGTGCGGAATGAGAATTGTCAGAAAGAGCCACGCAATGATGTGAAAGAAGAACGCGAGGACAAAGGCGAGACGCCAGTGTGTCTGATACTGCACTCAGACCCCTCCCGTCTCCGTCGCGATGGACACATGGCGCGTCCCCGCTTCCTTGAGCGCATCAAAGACGGTGACGACGAACTGGTAGTCCGCCTTGCGGTCGCCGCGCACGACAAAGACCGTATCGGGATCATCTTCGAGCTGCGTCTTGACCCGCGCCGTAAGTTCCCGCGTTGGCTCCTCATCGCGGTCAAAGAGAACCTTGCCGTCCTCCGTCACCGTAATGGATACGATGTGCGGGCGCGTGTCCTGCTGTGCACTCGCCGCTTGTGGGAGACTGACCTGCACTGTGCTCGCATTCACCATATACATCGTACTGAGCATGAAGAAAACGAGCAGAAAGAGCATAATGTCGATCATCGGGATAATCATGACGAGCGGCTCACGCACATCATGAAAATTACGACGCATGAGAATGCCCTCCATCATTCGCGGCGAACCCCGCGAGCAGGGTATTCATCGTCTTTTCGAGCAGTGTCAGCATCATGTCCATGCGCTGTGCGAAGTAGGTGTGCACAACAAGTGCAAAGATCGCGACAAGAAGTCCCGTCGCCGTTGCAATCAGTGCCTCTCCGATGCCGCCCGTAATTGCCATCGGCTGCCCTGCCTGCAGGTTGAACACGCTGAAGGACTGGATCATACCCGAGATCGTGCCCAAGAGACCGAGCAGCGGTGCAAGCGTGACAATCGTTGAAAGATAGTTGAGACGTGCACGCAGAAGCATTGCCGCCTCACCGTAGACCGCCTCAAGCGTCATGGGAACATCCTCCCCTGCCGCACGCGCATCGACCGCACTCTGTATGAGATGGGCAACCATGTTGTCCTTGCCCTTCACAGCAGGTGCGACCTCATCCAGCTTCTTCTTGCGAAGCGCGGCGGCAACATCCGCTTCAAGCGCACGTGCCCCCTGCGATGCACGACGATAGAGCAAAAAACGGTCGATAGCAATCGCTGCCACCGTGAGCGAGCACAGGAGCAGCAGGTACATTACCGGTCCGCCTTTTTCAAAGAGTTCAGCACTGGTCAAAAAGAACACCTTCCTTGTCAAACGTATGAAAACGCGTATAATTCTTCTATAAGTTCGTGGTATATCCGTCGATAATGATATCCCTTACGAAATTTGAATCGATACTAAGTATAGCTCTGTAGAGACCGATTGTCAATACACCTTTTTTAATGAAGTCATCATTAACGAACTTCATTCATGTATTTCTTTGTAAGTTTTTCTCAACTCTTGAAAGTGCGGCAGTGCACGCTCGATCATCTCCGTACGCACGCAGTACGCCGCACGGAAATATCCTGGACAGCCGAAGTCCGCGCCCGGCACAAGGAGCAGATCGAACTCACGTGCGCGTGCACAGAACGCCACATCGTCCTCTTCGAGTGCCTTTGGAAAGAGATAGAACGCCCCCTGCGGGCGCATACATTCAAACCCAGCTGCCGTCAGCCCTTCGTAGAGCAGCTTTGCATTATGTGCGTATGTACTCAGATCAGCAGCCTTTCCCGCACAGCGTGCAATGACAAGCTGCCAGAGCGAAGGCGCATTGACATGTGTAAGGACACGCGCTGCACCTGCCATTGCACCGTAGACGCGTGCAAAATCCGCAGCGGTATCCGGGACGACGATATAGCCGATGCGCTCGCCCGGCAGGGAAAAGGACTTGCTGTAGGAGTAGCAGACAATCGTGTTGTCATAGTAGAGAGGAATGCACGGAACGCTCAGGCCATCGTAGACAATCTCACGATAGGGCTCGTCCGCGATGATAAAAATCGGGTGTCCATACGTCTGCTCCTTTGTACGCAGGAGTTCCGCAAGCCGCCGAATGGTCTCCTCGCTGTAGACTGCACCGCTCGGATTATTCGGCGAATTTATGATAACGGCTTTCGTGTGCGGCGTGATTGCCGTCTCAAGTGCGGCAAAGTCAATCTGAAAATTGTCAGTCTTTGCGGGCACGATGACAAGCCGCCCTCCACACGCCTCGACAAAGACACGATACTCGGGGAAGAACGGCGCAATCGTGACAAATTCATCTCCCGTTTCCGTCAATGCCTTGAATGCGATTGTCACGGATGCCGCCGCCCCCGCCGTAAGAAAAAGATTTTTCCCTGTGACTTCCAAACCAAATCTTTTTTTGATGTCGGCCGCAAGGATCTCGCGTACCTGCGGTTTTCCGGGCGCAATCGTGTAGCCGTGCACCTCCGTCGGGTCACTGTGCGTCAGGATGTCCACCGCCGCGTCCCGAATGAAGTCTGGGGTCGGCACACTCGGATTGCCGAGGCTGAAGTCAAAGACATTCTCCGCGCCGACCTCCGACGCACGCTTCTGCCCATATTCAAAGATCGTGCGAATCGTGGATTTCTTCGTTCCGAGTTCGTACATCTCTTGCGAAACCATACCTGTACTCCCTTTCCTAAA